>NZ_JBLJAK010000012.1:0-147448 GCF_047530105.1 Serratia sp. T13T92
AAAAACGTTTTTTGCCAAGTCGATACCAAGAGTCGATACTTTCATTTGGACGCTCCTGCTGTTGAGGTTAGACACTCAAATTGTGGCACATTGCGATGCCGTGGTAGGAGCGTCCATCTCATTATCCCTGCGCTCAACGGTCGGTTAACCTGCAAGACTCCCACCAGCCTCAAGCTTAGGATGGGGCTGTGAGGAACACCATGATTGAGTACCTACATTAGAATTACGGATCACTGGAGATTTGTTATGGCCGCAAAAAGCAAATTCAAAAGTCCTGCGCTTGAGGCGATCCATAGTGCCGCTTCCGGGTTACTCAGCGTTGGAGCTATCTCGCAGGAAGCAATGCGTAGCTTCGATCAAACCTGCGTTAGTCGTGTCAAGAAGGCTTGAGACTGCTGACAAGCCTCAACCGACTCACAATGTAGGGGGGGCTGCATGTGCTACACCCCCACAAAAGAATCACAGACCTACTTCTTACGGCCACCCATGATCGAACCTAAAACGCCGCGCAAGATCTGGCGGCCCAGATCGCGCGCCATGCTCTTGGCGGCGGTCTGTACGATGCCGTCGTGTTTACCGCCGCGTGGACCGGTGGAACCAAACAGGATCTCGTTCAAGCCGCCCATCAAGCCACCACCACTTTCCTGCCCTGCAGCCGGTTTCTGAGCCGGTTGCCCAGGCTGTGGCGTACCCACAGTGGCAAAACCGCCTGCGGCCAGTTTTTCATAGGCAGATTCACGATCCACCATATCTTCATAACGGCCATAGAGCGGAGATTTATTGATAGCGCTGTTCATCCCTTCCGCCCCCAGCATGCCCATTTTCGATTCCGGTGCGATCACCATCGCACGCTCCACCACGTTCGGCCGCCCTTTCTCATCCAGGAAGGAGACTAGTGCCTCGCCCACGCCCAATTCGGTGATTGCCGTTTCCGCATCAAATTCTGGATTGGCGCGCATGGTTTGTGCCGCCGCCTTCACCGCTTTCTGATCGCGTGGTGTAAAGGCCCGCAACGCGTGCTGGACACGGTTACCCAACTGCCCCAGGACACTGTCCGGGATATCCAATGGATTCTGGGTGACAAAGTAGATGCCCACGCCTTTGGAACGGATCAGGCGAACCACCTGCTCAATTTTGGTCAGCAATGCCGGTGGCGCATCGTTAAACAACAGGTGGGCTTCGTCGAAGAAAAATACCAGCTTTGGCTGTTCCGGATCGCCTACTTCCGGCAAATGCTCAAACAGCTCCGCCAGTAGCCACAGCAAAAACACCGCATACAGCTTCGGCTGGTTAATCAGCTTATCCGCCGCCAGCAGGTTGATGATGCCGTGCCCGTTGGCATCGGTTCTCATCAGATCGTTGATATCCAACATCGGCTCGCCAAAGAACTGATTGGCACCCTGCTGTTCCAGCGTTAGCAAACCACGCTGTATCGCCCCGACTGAGGCCGAAGAGATGTTGCCGTACTGAGTTTGGAACTGTTTGGCGTTATCCCCGACGTACTGCACCATCGCCCGCAGGTCTTTCATATCCAACAGCAGTAAGGCGTTGTCATCGGCGATCTTGAACACCAACTGCAGCACACCGCTCTGCACCTCATTCAGATCCAGCAGGCGGCCAAGCAGCAGCGGGCCAAGATCGGAAATGGTGGCACGGATGGGATGGCCCTTTTCGCCAAAAATATCCCAAGGGATCATCGAACAGGCTTGAGGCTGCCAGTCGGTAACGCCAATCGCCGCCAGCCGCGCCTGCAGCTTCTCGGAGGGAACCCCTTCGGCCGCAATACCCGACAGATCGCCTTTAACGTCCGCCAGGAAGACCGGAATGCCAATGCGCGAGAACTGTTCCGCCATCTTTTGCAGGGTGACGGTTTTACCCGTACCGGTCGCCCCGGTGATCAACCCATGGCGGTTGGCCAGGGCGGGTAAAATGACCAGATCCTGCACCGGTTTCCCGTCTTTCATCGCTTTGGCAATAATCCGTGCTTCGCTCATTTTCTGTTCCTATGACCCAGTACGGCGCGAATGCGCCCGTTGATGTAATCAAGGCTATAAGCGCGACGTAAACCCGTCAAGGACAAACAAAAAAGGCACCGCGAAGGTGCCCTCAGATTGATGAAAAAATGGCGATATTGCTGAATGGATTTGAATGGGCGCAGCATGCAGCGCCCCTACGTGCCGCACTGATTGCAGTGTATCAAAAACGTTATCCGCGTAAGCCCAGCTCTTCTTTCAGCGATTTGAGATAGCGGCGGCTGACCGGTACCGGCTCCCCCACCGACATAATCATTTCCGCCGTGCCACTTTCTTCAAAACGGATCTCTTTGACCTGCTCAAGGTTCACCAGATATTGCCGGTGGCAGCGCACCAATGGCGTGCGGCTTTCCAGCGTGCGCAGCGTCAGTTCGGTGAAACACTCCATGCCGTCATTGCGTACCACATACACCCCGGTCGAGCGTGAGCGGATGGCAATCACCTCGTCGAAACGCAGCAGGTAAATCCGGCTGTGGCCGGTGCAGGGGATGTATTTCAGGTAGCCCGCGCTTTCATCCAACACCGCAATATTCTGCGGAGCACGGCGCTGATGCAGGCGCTGCAGGGTTTTATTCAGCCGAGTCGGCTCCGCCGGTTTCAGCAGGTAATCAAACGCATGCTGCTCGAAGGCCTGCACCGCGTATTCGTCATAGGCCGTCAGAAACACGATGTGGGGCATACGGTTCGGATCGAGCATGCCAACCATTTCCAATCCGCTGATACGCGGCATCTGGATGTCCAGAAACACCACGTCCGGTTGCAAGCGGTGGATTTGGCTGATGGCCTCAATGGCATTGGCGCATTCACCAATAATGGTGATGCCCTCTTCCTCTTCCAGCAGGTGGCGCAGGTTATCGCGGGCAAAGGGCTCGTCATCAACAATCAGTACGTTCAACATCAAGCAGCCCTCGCCAAGGGAACGTTAAGGGTGATGCAAGTATAGGCTTCAGGTTCGCAGGTGACCTGCACGCCATAATCTTCACCATAGCGCACACGGATACGCCGATCGACCAGGTTCATCCCCAACCCGCTGCCACCGGTTTGTTGACGGAACAGCCCTGCATTATCCGTTACCTGCAACAGCAAGTGATCGCCTTCCAGGCGGGCACCAATATCGACACGGCCAATCCCTAACAGATGGGAAGTACCGTGCTTGATGGCATTTTCCACAATAGGCTGCAGCGAGAACGCAGGTAAACGCACTGCCAACAACTCTTCCGGCAGCGAAACGGTGACCTCCAGCCGATCGGCAAAGCGGGCCTTTTCGATCTGCAGATAGGCGTTCACATGTTCGATCTCGTCCGCCAGGCTCACCTCATCGTCGGAACGCTTGAGATTTTTGCGGAAAAAGGTCGACAGATACTGCACCAGTTCGCAGGCACGGTCGCCATCACGGCGGATCACCGCCACCAGCGTATTCAGGGCGTTGAACAGGAAATGCGGGTTCACCTGCGCATGCAGCAGTTTGATTTCCGACTGGGCCAGCAGCTGTTTATGGCGCTCATATTGCCCGGCCATGATTTGCGCCGACAGCAGGCTGGCAATCCCTTCCCCCAGCGTGCGGTTGATGGTGCTAAACAGCTTGGTCTTGGGTTCATACAGTTTGATGGTGCCAATCACTCGCTGGTTTTCACCACGCAGTGGGATCACCAGTGTCGAACCTAGTTTGCAATTGCCGTTGATGGAGCAGCAGTAAGAAAGCTCATTGCCGTCGGCATACACCACCTCGTTGTTATCGATGGCACGATGGGAGTGGACCGAGGAGATCGGCGTGCCCGGCAGATGGTGGTCGTCACCAATGCCGATAAAAGCCAGCAGCTTGTCACGATCGGTGATCGCCACGGCACCGATGCCCAGCTCCTGATAAACCACCCGCGCCACCTTCATGCTGTTTTCCTGGTCAAACCCCTGGCGCAGAATACCCTCGGTACGTTCGGCAATCTTCAACGCCTTGGAGGAGAAGGCACTGGTGTATTTCTCAAACATTGCCCGCCGATCCAGCAGGATCTGCATAAACATGGCGGCGCCGACGGTATTGGCGATCAGCATCGGCAGGACGATATGCTCCACCAACAGCACCGCTTCGGGGAACGGACGTGCAACGATCAGGATAATTGCCATTTGCAGCACTTCTGCCACCAGCGCAATCCCAGCGACAAACAGCGGGTTGAACAGCAGATCGATACGCCCGCGCCGCATGGCAATACTGTGCACTATGCCGCCAACCAGCCCTTCAGCCACCGTGGAGATCGCACAGGCGACGTCTGTCATGCCCCCCAGCGTATAACGATGCAGGCCACCCGTCAGGCCAACCAGAAAACCAACGGAAGGCCCACCCAGCAGCCCACCCAACACGGCGCCGATGGCGCGGGTATTGGCGATGGAGTCCTGAATATGCAGGCCAAAGTAGGTGCCCATAATGCAGAACACCGAGAAAATGACGTAGCACAGCAGCTTGTGCGGCAGACGGATGGTCACCTGCATCAGCGGAATAAACAGCGGCGTCTTGCTCAGCAGATAGGCAATGACGAGGTACACGCACATCTGCTGTAGCAGCAGTAACACCTGGTTAAATTCGTACATAAAAACGGCTCATCCTGAACAACGGGGGCGATCAAAAAAGTGCCGGATATCCGGTCTGGTTATATTCCCGTCGTCTTTCAAGCTGCAGCGTTGTTACCTGCACTTACTCACCCCAGTCACTTACCCAAAAGTAAGCTCCTGGGGATGAGTAAGTTTGTCGCCTAGCTGCAACTTGAAATCCATAGGGTATAAAAGCGGGCAATTAAATCACGTGGGATCGAAAAAAACAGTGATGCAGGCAAACATTCAGGAGGGAAAAGCAGGCCGGCCCCCAGCTAGAGACCGGCTTGGGTGATTTATGGCAGCACTTTGGCCGACAGGATCACGATAGGTTTGCTCGGGACATTCTGGTAAGGACCGACGTTGCCGGTGGGTACCTGGGAGATTTTATCTACCACGTCCATCCCTTTAACGATCTTACCAAATACCGCGTAGCCAAAATCACGCTGGCCATGATCGAGGAACGCATTGTCTGCCACGTTCAGGAAGAACTGGCTGGTGGCGCTGTCTTTATCGGCGGTACGCGCCATGGAAATGGTGCCACGCAGGTTACGCAGGCCGTTGTCGGCTTCGTTCTTGATCGGTGCATTGGTGGTTTTCTGCTGCATATCCGCAGTAAAACCGCCGCCCTGAACCATGAAACCTGGGATCACGCGGTGGAAAACGGTGTTGTTGTAGTAACCGCTGTTCACGTAGTCAATGAAGTTCTTGGTTGAGACCGGTGCCTTCTGACTGTCGAGCGCCAATTCGATATTCCCTGCCGAGGTAGTCAGCATGACGTGGGTTTCACCGGCGGCTAATGCGGCGGGTGCCATGGCTGTCAGGGAACACAGCGCAACGAAGGTCACTAAAGTACGTTTGAACATGAACGGGTCCTTTCTTTGAGATACAAACAACGGAAAGCGCTTTGATTCTAAAGAGCTGCGCCCGGCAGCGCCAGCCATTTACCTATATTTACTCAATTGCCGGACGTTTCTGACTGCGCCCGGTTTTTTCCTGCCGACAGTATGATCCCCGTACTGATTTTTGCCAAGCCGATCACGCATTATTTGCCCATTTTCGCCCTTCATCGTTTTTTGCGACACAAATCCCGGTTTGGATCTGCAATCCAGCTAGGCTAAATAAATGAGAGCGCTCTCATTTGCGCTGATAAACATAATAATACTGGAGAGCAATGATGAAGAAGATAGTGCTGTGCTGTGCCGCGGGGATGTCTACCAGCATGCTGGTCAAACGCATGCAAACCGAAGCGCAAAAGCGCGAACTGGCCGTGGAGATTGTGGCGGTACCGGCTGCGGATTTTGAAGCCGAGCTGCCAACCGCCAGCGTGGTGCTGTTGGGGCCACAGGTGAAGTACGAACTGGCCCGCTTCAGCCAGCTTGCCGGGCCGCATGGCCTGCAGGTCGCCGTCATCGACATGATGGATTACGGCACCCTGCGCGGTGACAAGGTATTAGACCAAGCCCTCAGCCTGATCGCCTGACGCCGCGGAGAACCCCATGAGCCTATACGCTTCCCTGATGCGCGTGGTCGAAAGCCATATCGCGCCACTGGCTGGCCGGATCGGTAGCCAGCGCCATATTATTGCCATTCGTGACGGTTTTATCAGCGCCATGCCGTTTTTGATCGTCGGCAGTATCATGCTGATCGTCGCCAACCCGCCGTTTGACGCGACCACTACTTCCAGCTTTGGGCAAGCCTGGTTAGGGTTCGCCAAGAAGCACTGGGACACCATCACCATGCCGTTCTTTATGACCATGGGGTTGATGAGCGTATTTGTCTCTATTGGTACCGCCTACAGTCTGGCAAAACACTACAAAATGGACGCCCTGACCGCGGCGCTGCTGTCGCTGATGGCATTCCTGCTGGCCTCTGCGCCACAGGTCGACAACAAGATGTCCCTCGATTTTCTAGGTGGCCAGGGGGTATTCACTGCCCTGATCTGCGCCATTTGGTCGGTCGAACTGATCCGCCTGCTGAAAAAGTACAACATCACCATTCGCATGCCGGAACAGGTTCCTCCTGCCATTGCCCGTTCGTTTGAACTGCTGTACCCGGTGGTGGGCATTCTGTTGACGGTCTACCCCGTCAGCCTCCTGATGCAGAGCGAATTCCAACTGCTGCTACCTGCCGCGATTATGCAGGTGTTCCAGCCGCTGATTTCCGTTGGCGATACGCTGCCAGCCATCCTTTTGGCGGTGCTGATTGCCAACCTGCTGTGGTTTGCCGGTATTCACGGCGACAACATCGTGACCGGCCTGCTGAACCCGATCTTTATGGCTAACCTGGCCACTAACGCCGCGCTGGTCGCCAACGGTGCAGCCATGACCCAAACGCTGACCGCGCCATTCTGGTCTTTCTATGTCTGTATCGGCGGCTCTGGCTCCACGCTGGTGTTGGCCTTCCTTTATCTACGCAGCCGCTCCATTCATCTGCGCACCATCGGCAAGCTGAGCGTGGTCCCGGCGGCCTTCAATATCAATGAACCGCTGCTGTTCGGTTCGCCGGTGGTGATGAACCCAACGCTGTTCATCCCATTGATTGTGGTGCCGATGGTTAACGCCACTCTGGCTTATTTCGCCCTGCACTGGGACATGGTGGAGAAAATGGTGGCGATGGCCCCCTGGACCGCTCCGGCACCGCTGGGAGCGATGATCTCCGCCTCCTGGGATATCCGTGCCGCCGTATTGGTGCTGGTGCTGATGGTGATAGACCTGGCGATCTGGCTGCCGTTCTTCAAAGTGTATGAAAAACAACTAGTGGCGCAGGAACACGAGCAAGCCGAGGCTGAACGCGAAGCCAGCAACGCAGCCGCCGCACAGTAACAGGAGAGATAACGTGACTGAACTGATGGCTGAAGTCAGCCAGGATTTTGAAAGCACCATTATGGAGCTGCTGGTATTTGCCGGTAGCGCCCGCAGCAGCGCGCTGATGGCTTTGCAACAGGCCCGTGCCGGTGATTTCACCGGTTCCGCCGAGCATATGGCCGAATCCAAGCAGGCGGTGAAGCAGGCGCATCGCATTCAGACCCAGCTGATCGGCATGGACGAAGGCTGCGGCAAACTGGCCATCACCCTGATCACCGTACACGCGCAGGATCACTTGATGAACGCCATGGTCATTCAGGATCTGGCCGATGACATGATCGAACTTTATCGCCGTCAGGTACAATTGGAGGCCCGCTCATGAGCGCATTAAAAGTTGCCATTATTGGCGGCGGTAGCAGCTACACGCCGGAACTGGTGGAAGGCCTGATCCTGCGAATTGAAGAGTTGCCGGTGACCGAGCTGGCGTTGGTGGACGTTGAGCCTGGCCGGGAGAAGGTCGAGATCATTGCCGCATTAACCCAGCGTATGCTGGCCCGTAACGGCCTGGAGCAGGTAAAGGTCAGCGTGCATTTCAACCTGGACGAGGCCATTCGCGGTGCCAGTTTCGTCCTCACCCAGTTCCGCGTGGGTCAGTTGCCTGCCAGAGCAGCCGACGAACGCCTGGGCCTGAAATACCAACTGATCGGCCAGGAAACTACCGGCGTTGGCGGTTTTGCCAAGGCGCTGCGCACCATTCCGGTGATGCTGAATATCGCCCGCAAGGTTGAACAGCTGGCACCCGATGCCTGGATCATCAACTTTACCAACCCGGCCGGTATCGTGACCGAAGCCGTTTCGCGTTATACCAAGGCGAAAATTATCGGCCTGTGTAACGTGCCGATCAGCATGCATCACATGATCGCCAATATGCTGAAGGCCCCTTACGCCGAGGTACAGCTGCAATTCGCCGGGTTGAACCACATGGTGTGGGTCCACCAGGTGCTGCAAAACGGCAAGGACGTGACCGGCAAAGTGATCGACATGCTGTGTGACGGTGCCGCGCTGACCATGAACAACATCAAGGAAGAACCTTGGCCGCCGGAATTCCTGCGCGCCGTTGGGGCGATCCCCTGCCCTTACCACCGCTACTTCTATCAGACCAAAGAGATGCTGGCGGAAGAGATTGCCGCCGCAGCCGAACGCGGTACCCGTGCCGAACAGGTGATGAAAGTAGAGAAGGAGTTGTTCGAGCTGTATGCAGACCCACATCTCGACAGCAAACCTGAGCAGCTAAGTTTCCGTGGCGGTTCCTTCTACTCCGAAGTGGCGCTGGAGCTGATCCGTGCCATTCACAACAATCTCGGCACGCAATTAGTGGTCAATACCGCAAACCGTGGCGCTATTCGCGGTTTGCCAGACGATGCTGTGATAGAAACCAATTGTATCGTCGATGCTCAGGGCGCCCATCCGCTGACGTTTGGTCAACTGCCGGATTCGATGCATGCGCTGACCCAGCAGGTTAAAGCCTATGAACGCCTGACGATCGAAGCCGCCGTGCATGGCGATCGCCGCAGTGGGCTGCTGGCACTGGTCACCAATCCTCTGGTCGCCAACGCCCAAATTGCCCAGCCGCTGCTGGAAGAAGTGCTGGAGGTGAATAAAGCCTATTTGCCGCAGTTTAACGCATAACCATCAACATTGGGTTCGGCTCGCCGGACCCACTTATCTCCTGTAATCTGATCAAGTGGGGGGATAAGCCCCTAATCAGGAGCAGTAACATGGTGACACTGGAAGATGTCGCAGCGATAGCGGGCGTATCCCGCGCGACTGTGTCACGAGTGGTCAACGGCGATAACAAGGTCAAAGCGCTCACCCGCGAGAAGGTCAAACGGGCGGTGGCCGAACTGGGCTATACCCCCAACCCGGCAGCCAGGGCGTTGGCGTCCAGCCAAAGTAACACCTTGGGCCTGGTCACCACCTCATACCGAGGGGGCTTCTTTGGCGCCCTGATGGATTTCGTCCAAACCGAAGCCGAGTCCAACGGTAAACAGCTGCTGGTGACCCAAGGCCGTAACAGTGCGGAAAATGAACTGCTGGCGATCCAACGCCTGTTCAGCCTGCGTTGCGACGGCGTGATCCTGCACGTGCGCTGCCTCAGCGATGATCGGCTACGCCAGTTGGCTGCTGAACAGCGCTCCTTTGTGCTACTGGATCGCCTGGTCCCTGGCCTGGAAGATCGCTGTGTCACCTTCGATCACGTTTACGCCAGCCAGCTTGCTACCCAGCAGCTGATCGACGCGGGCCATCGGCGCATTGCCTGTATCAGCGGCCCAGCCCAGCGAGCCTCCAGCCAACAGCGATTGCAAGGGTTCCTCAATGCGATGCAGGCCGCCAATCTGCAACCGCTAGGCTGCCCGGAAGGGGTGTATGACCTGGAAAGCGGCTACCAGTGCGCTGACCAGTTGCTACGCAGCAAAACGCTGCCTACGGCGATCTACTGCTGCAACGAAGAAATGGCGATGGGTGCCCTGCTGGCGATTAATGAACGACATCTGCGCGTACCGCAGGATATCTCATTGATCTGCTATGACAGCGGCGAGCGGGCGCCTTTTGTCCGCCCGGCGCTCACCAGCGTGCATTTCCCCATTACCGAGATGGCGCAATATGCCGCTCGTCTGCTGATAGATCCACTGACCGCACCGGTGAGCTTTGAGCCGACCATCATCCAGCGCGATTCGATCGCCACACCCGGTAGTTGATCACATAAAAATCTAAAAACCTTTCATCCCTTGCATCAAAAAATCGATGCTCGTCACATAAACTCCCGTTGTCTATGCTAGGATCCGCCTCCTGGTGGCCTGATCGGGATCTTTTCCAGTTTTTACCAGGAAAAACCTGCGGCCTTATGCCAGCTTTAAACCCTAGGGATTTCAGGTTACAGCCTGACAGCCCACGGGTATAAACCACAACAAAGATAATCAGGCCTATATACATGAATGACAGCAACCGCATCCGGCTAACCTGGATCAGCTTCTTCTCTTATGCGCTGACCGGTGCATTAGTGATCGTCACAGGGATGGTGATGGGAAACATTGCAGAGTATTTCAATCTGCCAGTTTCCAGCATGAGCAATACCTTTACCTTCCTTAACGCGGGTATTTTGATTTCAATCTTCCTTAATGCCTGGCTGATGGAAATCATTCCGCTGAAACGTCAGTTGATCTTTGGCTTTATCCTGATGCTGCTGGCCATCGCCGGGCTGATGGTGGGCAAAAGCCTGACCCTGTTCTCGCTGTGCATGTTTGTGCTCGGCGTGGTCAGCGGTATCACCATGTCGATCGGCACCTTCCTGATCACCCATATGTATGCTGGCCGCCAACGCGGTTCACGCCTGCTGTTTACCGACTCCTTCTTCAGCATGGCCGGGATGATCTTCCCAATCATCGCCGCAATGCTGCTGGCGCGTAGCATTGGCTGGTACTGGGTTTACGCCTGCATTGGGGTGCTGTACCTGGCCATCTTCGTGCTGACGCTGTGTTCCGAGTTCCCGGTTCTGGGTGACAAAGGGGAGAAAAGCAGCGAGCCGGTGGTGAAAGAGAAATGGGGCGTCGGCGTACTGTTCCTGGCAATCGCCGCGCTGTGCTACATCCTTGGCCAGTTGGGCTTTATCCAATGGGTGCCAGAATACGCCACCAAAACCTTCGGCATGAATATCGACCAGGCGGGCAAGGTGGTCAGCAATTTCTGGACTTCTTACATGATCGGTATGTGGGTGTTCAGTTTCGTGCTGCGCTTCTTTGATCTGCAACGCATCGTCACCGTGCTGGCTGCGCTGGCAACAGGTGCCATGTACCTGTTTATCAGCACCGATAATCCTGAGTACCTGAGCTACTACATCATGGCTCTGGGCTTCGTCTCCAGCGCGATCTACACCACGCTGATCACGCTCGGCTCGCAGCAAACCAAGGTTTCCTCACCGAAGCTGGTCAACTTTATCCTGACCTGCGGCACCATCGGCACCATGCTGACCTTCGTGGTCACCGGCCCGATCGTTGCCAGCAGCGGAGTCCATGCCGCGCTGACTACGGCCAACGGCCTGTATCTGGCGGTGTTTGTGATGTGTCTGCTGCTCGGTTTTGTGACCAAGCACCGCAACCATGGGCATACCACGCATTAATTATACCAGGGGCGAACATATACTGCCGTAGGGGCGCCGCATGCTGCGCCCATTTATTGGTCGATTAAGGTTTGTCATCAATCCGAGGGTTCTGCCAACGCAGAACCCTTTTTTTATGTCTAACGCCTGAAGTCGACCTGCTCTTCCTGCTCCAGATACAGCGTGGTTTGCGCAGGCTGGGTGGCCGCGATGACCGCACCAGCACGGATCGAATAGCGTACCGGCGTCTGGCGGCGTACTGCGTCAAAACCGCTGTCTGCGGGTAAGATCACCAAATCGGCACTATTGCCTGCACGCAAACCATAATCCGTCAGATTCAGGGTTCGTGCGCTGTGGGTGGTGATCAGATTCAAACCGTCATCGATCTGGCCATAGCCCATCAGTTGGCAGACGTGGAGCCCCATATGCAGCACCTGCAACATATTGGCGGTGCCCAGCGGATACCAGGGGTCAAACACGTCGTCATGACCAAAGCAGACGTTGATGCCTGCTTCCAGCATCTCTTTCACCCGGGTGATGCCACGCCGTTTAGGATAAGTATCGAAACGTCCTTGCAGGTGAATATTCACCAACGGGTTGGCCACGAAGTTGATACCGGACATTTTCAGCAGCCGGAACAGTCTTGAAGTATAGGCTCCATTGTAGGAATGCATCGCGGTGGTGTGGCTGGCGGTAACCTTGGCGCCCATCTCCAGCTTCAACGCCAGCGCGGCCACGGTCTCCACAAAGCGGGACTGCTCGTCGTCAATCTCGTCGCAGTGCACGTCCACCAGCCGATCATATTTTTGCGCCAGGGCAAAAGCCTTGTGCAGCGATTCCACGCCGTATTCGCGGGTGAATTCAAAATGCGGGATAGCCCCAACCACATCCGCCCCGAGCCGTAACGCCTCCTCCAGCAAGGCTTCCCCATTGGGATACGACATGATCCCTTCCTGAGGGAAGGCCACAATTTGCAATGTGATCCAAGGAGCGACTTCCTGCTTGACCTCCAGCATCGCACGCAGCGCGGTCAGTGTAGGATCAGAGACGTCGACATGGGTGCGCACATGCTGCACGCCGTTGGCGATTTGCCACTTCAACGTCTGCCACGCGCGTTGCTTCACGTCTTCATGGGTGAGCAGTGCTTTGCGCTCTGCCCAGCGTTCAATGCCTTCAAACAGCGTGCCGGACTGGTTCCATGCAGGCTGCCCGGCGGTTTGCGTGGTATCCAAGTGGATATGCGGCTCGATAAACGGCGGCAGCGCCAGCCCGCCTTCGGCATCCAACACGTCGCTGCGCCACTCCAGCCCCTCAGGCTGTGGAATGATATGCGCGATCCGCCCTTGCTCAATGGCCAACTGCCATAGCCCTTCATGCCCGCTCAGGCGCAGGTTATCGATAAACTTGACCGGATTGTTCGCCATTTTTTACCTCTGCTCGGCTCACCATTTCTTTCATCATACTGGGCAATGACGAGCTGACAAAATCGCCGCTTGGCGCCTCTCCCCTTTCGCTACTCCCCAAGGAGTACGTTTTCCATTAACTGTCTCGATTCAGCTAAAGTTGAGTAAAAACCGCAACTTATCAAATATCGATATAAATCATAGATATACCACCTTAGAGGTATATGGGGGCTAGCTTGACCTGTATCAATAAATTGCCTTCTGGGAGGAATAAGGTACATCCAGGAAATCAGAATTTTGAGGCAATAATGAGCAGAGTCCAACTCGCGGTTATCGGCAACGGCATGGTCGGCCACCGCTTTATCGAAGATCTGCTGGAAAAGGCAGACAAAGACCAGTTCGACATCACCATCTTTTGTGAAGAACCACGCATCGCCTACGACCGCGTGCATCTCTCCTCCTATTTCTCCCACCACACTGCCGAAGAGCTTTCGCTGGTCCGCGAAGGCTTCTACGAAAAACAGGGCGTCAAAGTACTGGTGGGCGAGCGCGCGATAACCATTAACCGCGCAGAGAAAGTGATCCACTCCAATACCGGCCGCACGGTGTATTACGACAAGCTGATCATGGCGACCGGCTCCTACCCGTGGATCCCGCCGATCAAAGGTTCAGAGACTCAGGACTGCTTTGTTTACCGCACCATTGAAGATCTCAACGCTATCGAATCCTGCGCCCGTCGCAGTAAACGTGGCGCGGTAGTCGGCGGTGGTCTGCTCGGCCTGGAAGCGGCTGGCGCACTGAAAAGCCTGGGCGTGGAAACCCACGTGATCGAGTTCGCGCCGATGTTGATGGCAGAACAGCTCGATCCGATGGGTGGCGACCAGCTGCGCCGCAAGATTGAGCGCATGGGTGTCAAAGTCCACACCGGCAAGAACACCACTGAAATCATCAACGGCGGCAAAAGCGCACGCAAAACCATGCACTTTGCCGACGGCAGCGAGCTGGAGGTCGACTTTATCGTCTTCTCCACCGGCATCCGCCCGCAGGACAAACTGGCTCACCAATGCGGGCTGGCTACCGCCCCACGCGGTGGCATTGCGATTAACGATAACTGCCAGACCTCCGATCCGGACGTTTACGCCATTGGCGAATGCGCCTCCTGGCAGCAGCGCACCTTTGGCTTGGTAGCGCCGGGCTACAAGATGGCTCAGGTCACCGCCGACCATCTGCTGAGCCGTGAAAACAGCTTCCAGGGTGCCGATATGAGCGCCAAACTGAAGCTGCTGGGGGTCGATGTTGGGGGCATTGGTGATGCGCACGCGCGCACCGAAGGTGCCCGCAGCTACGTCTATCTGGATGAAAGCAAAGAGGTGTACAAGCGCCTGGTCGTCAGCGCAGACAACAAAACGTTACTCGGCGCGGTGCTGGTTGGCGATACCAGCGACTACGGCAACCTGCTGCAGCTGGCCCTCAACAACATCGAACTGCCGGAAAACCCAGACAGCCTGATCCTGCCAGCCCATGCCGGCAGCAAGCCTGCCATCGGCGTAGATTCACTGCCAGAAACCGCACAGATCTGTTCCTGCTTCGACGTCAGCAAGGGCGATATCATCAAAGCGGTGAATATGGGCTGTCATACCGTGGCGGCGATCAAGTCCGAGACCAAAGCCGGTACCGGCTGCGGCGGCTGTATTCCATTGATCACCCAGGTGCTGAATGCCGAACTGAGCAAACAGGGCATTGAGGTTAACCATCACCTATGCGAACACTTTGCCTATTCCCGCCAGGAGCTGTATCACCTGATCCGGGTTGAAGGCATTAAAACCTTCGACGAGCTGTTAGCGAAATACGGCAAAGGTTACGGCTGTGAAGTGTGTAAACCGACCGTCGGTTCACTGCTAGCCTCCTGCTGGAACGAGTATGTGCTCAAGCCGCAGCACACGCCGCTGCAAGATACCAACGACAACTTCCTGGGCAACATCCAGAAAGACGGCACTTATTCGGTGATCCCACGCTCTGCCGGTGGTGAAATCACGCCGGAAGGTCTGATCGCCGTCGGCCAGATTGCCAAAGAATACAACCTGTACACCAAGATGACCGGCTCGATGCGTATCGGCATGTTCGGTGCGCAGAAAGACGATCTGCCCGCCATCTGGAGCAAGCTGATCGCCGCCGGCTTCGAAACCGGCCACGCCTACGCCAAGGCGCTGCGGATGGCGAAAACCTGCGTCGGCAGCACCTGGTGCCGCTATGGCGTGGGTGACAGCGTTGGCTTCGGCGTACAGCTTGAACACCGTTACAAAGGCATCCGTACCCCGCACAAGATGAAGTTTGGCGTTTCCGGCTGCACCCGTGAGTGTGCCGAGGCGCAGGGTAAAGACGTTGGCATTATTGCCACCGAGAACGGCTGGAACCTGTATGTCTGCGGCAACGGCGGGATGAAACCGCGCCATGCCGATTTGCTGGCCGCCGATCTCGACAACGAAACGCTAATGCGTTACCTCGACCGTTTCATGATGTTCTACATCCGCACCGGCGATAAGTTGCAGCGTACCTCGGTCTGGCTGGAAAGCCTGGAAGGCGGCATCGATTATCTGCGCAAGGTGATTATCGACGACAAGCTGGGCATTAACGCACAGCTGGAAACCGAAATTGCCCGCCTGCGCGAAGCGGTGATCTGCGAATGGAAAGCCACTGTCGAAAATCCTGCATCGCAGGTGCGTTTCGCTCACTTTATTAACAACAGCCAGCGCGATCCTAACGTCCAGGTCGTGGCCGAGCGTGAGCAACATCGCCCAGCACGCCCGGATGAACGCATTCCCGTTACTTGGCTTGCAACCGAGGAGAACAACGCATGAGCCAGTGGATCACCGTTTGCCCCATCGCCGATATTCTGCCCGCGACCGGCGTGTGTGCGCTGATCGGCACCCAGCAGGTGGCGATATTCCGCCCTTATGCCGACGAACGGCTGTTTGCCATCAGCAATATCGACCCGTTTGCCCAGGCCAGCGTGCTTTCTCGCGGCCTGATTGCCGAACATCAGGGTGAATTGTGGGTCGCCAGCCCGCTGAAAAAACAGCATTTCCGCCTGCACGACGGTTTCTGTCTGGAAGATGAGAGCCGCTCCGTGGCCAGCTTCGCCAGCAGGGTAGTCGACGGCCTGGTTCAGGTGGCGGCCAAGTAATCCTTTGCCCCTCACCCCAACCCTCTCCCACAGGGAGAGGGAGCTGTCCAGAGCACGTAGTTAGCCCATGCAGCTGCGGAAAGTAGAGAGTAGAAACAACAAAGGCAAGGTAAAACGCTAAACAATCAACTAGCTCGATCGGTCCCCTCTCCTGGGGGAGAGGGTTAGGGTGAGGGCGTTTCTTTTTGCCTAACTGACCAGCATTACCCTTATTACAAACACACTTTTTATTATTCATTTCCAGGGAAATTTATGTTCGCCGACACCATCAACAAATGTGCTGCCAACGCGGCACGCATCGTCAAACTGGCCAAAGAGAGTCCGCTCGGCTTCTGGATCAGTTCCGCTATGGCCGGGGCCTACGTCGGCCTTGGCATCATCCTGATCTTTACCCTCGGCAACCTGGTGGATCCATCCATCCGTCCGTTGGTCATGGGTGCCACCTTCGGTATCGCACTGACGCTGGTGATCATCGCCGGTTCAGAGCTGTTCACCGGCCATACCATGTTTCTGATGCTGGGTGTCAAAGCCGGTACCATCAAGCACCGCCAGATGTGGGCCGTCCTGCCACAAACCTGGCTGGGTAACCTGCTCGGTTCGGTGCTGGTCGCGCTGATGTATTACTACGGCGGAGGTAGCCTGCTGCCGATGGATACCAGCCTGGTGCATACCGTGGCGCTGGCCAAAACCACCGCCCCGGCAGAAGTGCTGTTCTTCAAAGGCGTGCTGTGTAACTGGCTGGTTTGCCTGGCGATCTGGATGGCACTGCGTGTTGAAGGCGCGGCCAAATTCATCGCCATCTGGTGGTGTTTGCTGGCATTTATCGCTTCCGGTTACGAGCACTCGGTAGCTAACATGACGCTGTTTGCCCTGTCCTGGTTCGGCCACCACAGCGAAGCCTATACCCTGAGCGGTATCGGTCATAACCTGCTGTGGGTGACTCTGGGCAATATGGTCTCTGGTGCCGTCTTTATGGGCCTCGGTTACTGGTATGCCACGCCACGTGCCCAGCGTCCACAGGCTGAGATTGCTGCTGCTCGCCAAAACGCATAATGATTTTGGGGGTGAGCGATCGCCCCCGTTTACCACTTCCCCGAGGATTGCCGATGGATTACTTACCCATTTTCTGCCAACTGCAACACAAAGCCTGCCTGCTGGTCGGCGGCGGGGAAGTCGCTGAACGTAAGGCTCGCCTGCTGCTAGACGCAGGTGCGCAGTTGACCGTCAACTCGCTCGAATTCAGTGAGCAATTCCTGATCTGGGCCGAACAATGCCAGGTGACGCTGGTAGAAAGTGAGTTTTCTGCCGACTTGCTGGCAGAGAAATGGTTAGTGATTGCCGCCACCGATCGGGTGGAAGTCAACGCCCTGGTCTATCAGTGCGCCAACCAACGGCAGGTGTTCTGCAACGTGGTAGACGACCCCAAACGCGCCAGCTTTATCATGCCTTCGATTATCGATCGTTCGCCGATTATGGTGGCCGTTTCTTCCGGGGGCAAAGCCCCGGTGCTGGCACGTCTGCTACGGGAAAAGCTGGAAGCCATTCTGCCGCAGCATCTGGGTCAACTGGCTCAGTTGGCGGGTTCATTGCGCCAGCGGGTGAAGCAGGAGTTTGGCAGCATTGGCGCTCGTCGCCGCTTCTGGGAAAGGTTGTTCGTACACGACAGGCTGGCGCAATCCCTGGCCAACGGCGATACCCCGCAGGCCAACCAGCAGGTTGAAAAGCTGTTCGCCGACCGGCCTGAAGAACGGGGCGAAGTAGTGCTGGTAGGTGCAGGTCCCGGTGATGCTGGCCTGTTGACGCTGAAAGGTCTGCAACAAATCCAACAGGCTGACGTGGTCGTTTACGACCGCCTGGTCTCTGAAGAAATTATGGCCCTGGTGCGCCGCGATGCCGAGCGTATCTTTGTGGGCAAGCGTGCTGGATACCACTGCGTACCACAGGAACACATCAATCAGATCCTGGTGGAACAGGCCAGGCGAGGCCTGCGCGTTGTCCGACTGAAAGGGGGCGATCCCTTCATCTTTGGCCGTGGTGGCGAAGAACTGGAAACGCTGGCCGAAGCGGATATTCCCTTCTCGGTAGTGCCGGGGATCACGGCGGCTTCGGGTTGTTCGGCTTACAGCGGCATTCCCCTCACCCACCGCGATCACGCGCAAAGCGTGCGTTTGGTGACGGGCCACGCCAAGGCCGACGGCGGATTGGACTGGGCACAGCTTGCCGCCAAGCAGCAGACGCTGGTGTTCTATATGGGATTAACCCAGGCGGCAGAAATCCAGCAGCAGTTGATCGCTCACGGTATGGCGGCCTCAATGCCCGTGGCGCTGGTCGAAAACGGTACCTCAACTCGCCAGAAAGTGATCGAAGGCGAACTGGCACAGCTAGGTGAGTTAGCCAAACAGGCAGCCAGCCCAAGCCTGATTATCGTTGGCAGCGTCGTCAGCCTGCGCAGCAAGCTGAACTGGAATGCCTGCCGGGAAACACCGGCAGACCTGAGCAAAATAGCATAAAAAAAGCGACCCTTTGGCCGCTTCAGATTGCTAGCAATGTTGCTAAGCTTGTAGTTTCGATCCTAGGGGCGCGCATGCTGCGCCCCTAGCTGGCGAACTGACTGAGATGATGTCTGCATCCATTAAGGATGCGGTACAAAACCTACGGCTTCATATACCTTCGCCAAGGTTTCCTGCGCACGAGCACGGGCTTTCACCGCGCCATCACGCATCACCTGCTGTAACAGAGCCTCATCGTTGCGGAAACGGTGATAACGCTCTTGCAGCTCGACCAACATACCAGACACGGCCTCTGCTACGGCGCCCTTCAGGTGACCATACATCTGGCCCTCAAACTCGGCTTCCAACTGGGCAATGCTCTTGCCGGTCACACCGGAAAGGATATCCAGCAGGTTGGACACCCCCGCTTTATTGGCAACGTCGTAACGAATGACCGGCGGATCCTGGGAATCGGTCATTGCGCGTTTGATCTTCTTGGTCACCGCCTTCGGATCTTCCAGCAGGCCGATCACGTTGTTACGGTTATCGTCCGACTTGGACATTTTCTTGGTCGGCTCTTGCAGCGACATCACGCGCGCACCGGATTTCGGAATAAACGGCTCCGGCACTTTGAACACGTCGCCGTACAGCGCGTTAAAGCGCTGGCCAACGTCACGGCTCAGTTCCAGATGCTGCTTCTGGTCTTCACCGACCGGCACCTGATTGGTCTGGTACAGCAGAATGTCTGCCGCCATCAGTACCGGATAGCTGAACAGACCGGCGTTGATGTTTTCCGCATAGCGCGACGACTTGTCTTTGAACTGGGTCATGCGGCTCAGTTCACCGAAATAGGTGTAGCAGTTCAGCACCCAGCTCAGTTGCGTATGTTCTGGCACATGAGACTGCACGAAGATGGTGCTTTTCTCTGGATCGATACCACAGGCCAGGTACAGCGCCAACGTATCCAGGGTGGCTTTACGCAGCTGTTGTGCATCCTGACGCACGGTGATGGCATGCAGATCGACTATGCAGTAGATGCAATCAAACTCGTCCTGCAGCTGCACCCACTGGCGCAGCGCCCCCATGTAGTTGCCGATAGTCAGTTCACCGGACGGCTGCGCGCCGCTGAAAACGATGGGCTTACTCATAGTTAAATTTCCCGATCTTCTAAAGATGACAGCCCAAGTGCGGGCAACAAATCGGCGAAGCGCTCCAACACGCGGTCGGGGTGGCTCAGGGCGATCGCTTCACCGTAGTTATATCCGTAAGTCAGACCGACGCTCGGGCAACCTGCCGCCTGCGCCGCCTGAATATCATTGCGTGAATCACCGACGAACAGCACTTCACCGGCCCGCAGGCCAAGCTTGCCGAACACCAGATACAGCGGGGCAGGATGTGGCTTTTTCTCCACCACGTCGTCACCGCCGATAATCAGCGAGAAAAAGTCGATAATGCCGAGCGACGTCAGCAAAGGGGCCACAAAGGGTGTCGGTTTGTTGGTGACCAGCGCTAGCGGGTAGCCAAGCTTGGCCAACTGGGCCAGCGTCTCTATTACCTGTGGAAACAGGCGGCTGCCGCTTTCTACGGTTTGCCCATAGAAATGGTCGAAACGTTGACGCATTTGCAGGCACAGCTCTGGCGTGGCTTCCACCTCTGCCCAGCGCAGCGCACGCTGGACCAGCACATCGGCACCGTTACCAATCCAGGTGCCAACACGGGCCTCACCGGCCTGCGGCAGACCCATTTCAGCCAACGCCATATCGATGGCCGCCGCCAATCCCGGTGCACTGTCTACCAGCGTGCCATCGAGATCGAAGGCCAGACCACGGATAGCGCTAAAATCAGCCATGACTCACCTTTGCCAGCTCGCTGCGCATCTGATCGATCACCGCGCGGTAATCCGGTTTGCCAAAGATGGCCGAGCCTGCCACGAACATGTCCGCGCCCGCTGCAGCGATCTCGGCAATGTTGTCTACCTTCACGCCGCCGTCCACTTCCAGGCGAATGTCGCGGCCGCTTTCGTCGATCAGTTTGCGAACCTGACGCAGCTTGTCTAACGTACCGTGGATAAAGGATTGACCACCAAAACCAGGGTTGACCGACATCAGCAGGATCACGTCGATCTTGTCCATCACATAATCGAGATAGCTCAACGGGGTCGCTGGGTTAAACACCAGGCCCGCCTTGCAGCCGTTCTCTTTGATCAGTTGGATGGTACGGTCAACGTGTTCGGAAGCTTCGGGATGGAAAGAGATGTAGGTTGCCCCAGCCTTGGCAAAGTCCGGCACGATGCGATCGACCGGTTTTACCATCAGATGGACGTCAATCGGTGCGGTAATGCCGTAATTGCGCAAGGCTTCGCACACCATTGGCCCGATCGTCAGATTAGGCACGTAGTGGTTATCCATCACGTCAAAATGCACCACGTCAGCACCGGCAGCCAACACTTTGGCAGTATCTTCACCCAGGCGGGCAAAATCTGCAGACAGAATGGACGGGGCAATCAAAAACTTTTTCATCCGCTTCTCCAAACGTAGGGGTCGAGTTATTCAGCTTTTTTATACAGCGCCAGAAGTTCGTTCACTTTACTGCGGCCTAAAATATTGCGGCTGATGGTGCGACGAGCCTTCACCACATGCAGCGAAGCATGCTGATACCAGTCACGCGTCAGCTCGGTGTCATGGTTGGAAATCAACACCGGCACCTGGCTTTCAACCGACAGCTGATGCGCTATGCGCGCCAGCCCTTGCTGATCGGCCAGGCTAAAGCTGTTGGTGTGATAAGCGGTAAAATTCGCCGTTGCCGACAGAGGAGCATATGGCGGATCGCAATAGACCACCGCACCTTGGGTCGCCTTCACCATGGTATCGTGATAGTGCTCGCAGACAAAAGTGGCATTGCGTGATTTTTCAGCAAACCAATACAGCTCTTCTTCCGGGAAGTAGGGCTTCTTGTAACGCCCAAACGGCACATTGAACTCACCACGCAGGTTATAGCGGCACAGGCCGTTATAGCAGTGGCGGTTCAGATACAGGAACAGCAGCGCACGCCGATACTCATCGGCAGTGGTGTTGAACTCTTCGCGCAGCAGGTAGAACTGCTCTGAGTTATTGAATTCGTCGGTGAAAAGCAAGCGGGCATCGCGCACGAAATCACTCGTGCGCAGCTTAACGATGTTATACAGGCTGATAAGGTCGCTGTTGATATCGGCGAGAATATAAGCCTCGTACTCTGTGTTCAGGAAGACTGAACCCGCGCCCACGAAGGGCTCGATTAAGCAGTTACCCTCTGGTAAATGACGACGGATCTCGTCTATCAGCGGGTATTTTCCACCAGCCCATTTTAAAAAAGCGCGGTTTTTCTTCATGCCGTCAGTTAGCTACTTATTACAATTCAGAGCGGCGGATATGTACTCTGCTTCAGACAGCACATCAGCGCACAAAATTAATGATTATTTTTTCAGGTCTTGCTGTACTTGCTGTACAGGACGGACCCATGGTTTTTTCGCCTGAACTTCCGCCGGCAGCGTGGCGATGGCACGCTTGGCCTCCGCCGAAGAAGCGTAGTTGCCGCTCACTAACACATACCAGGGCTTACCATCACGCTTGGTCTCGTACACCATAAAGTCTGGCAAATTCTGTTGCTTGGCAAAGGCATTCAACGTATCGGAGCGTGAGGCACTGCTCAACTGCAGCGTGTAATGGCTACCCGGTGCGGTTTTCAGTGAGCTTCCGCTGCCGCTCACCACACCACTCTTGCCTTTGGCCGGTGGGGTGTAAACCGTGGTGGTGGTCGCAGAAGGTTTGACCGATGCTGTCGGCTTGGTGGCTGCTGGCTTGGTGGCAGGCGTTTTATGCGGCTGCGTCGCAGCGGTTGCATTGCCATTCGCCGCCGGACGCGCGGTAGCACCGTTCATCACGGTCGCCGGAGCGGTTGGTAAAGCGGAAGCTGGGGCATTAATATTTTGCGCGGCAGCTGCATCAACCTGACCTTGCTGTGATGACAAGGCATCGGCCATGTTGCCAGGTAGATCGACACGCTCACCAGCACCGCCCTGTGGCGCTACAGGTTGTGCTTCGGTCGGCGTGCTGGAGATAGGTGGGACGCTAACAGTTTGAGGCTGAGAGGTGCTGACACCGTTGTTATCGTTGGTATCCGTAGTGCCGCCCGCAACGCCGTTGTTGCTGGTGGTCAGCGACGAGGAGCCCGACAGATTGATGTCGCGGGTTGCCCCTTGTTGCGCAACCTCGTGCTTGGTGGGGGCCTTCAGCGCCGAACCGATACCGATGATCAGCAACAGCAGCACCAAAATGCCAATCCCAATCATCATATGCTGACGTGAAACGGCAAAACGCGGCCCAGTTGCGGCTGGCCGACGTGAACGCGAAGGACGGCGATCGCTGGTATCAGGCCTGAGATCGTCTTCTGGTTTAAATTCATCCATCTGAAACCCTCCAACTAGAGGCAAAATCTCGCCACCCAGGTGGTTCGAGACTATTAACCCGATGATGGCAAAGCGACATCTGTCTCGCCCTGCGCACAATTTTTATAGAGTCTAACAGCAGCCAAGCTACTGTTATAGCCCGCAAGCTCAAGCACTGTCGACCTGCGTCAAATTACGCCATCCATGGAATTGCCCGGCGGGCAAGGTTCAGCCCGGATAGCAGCAAAGAAACGGCTGCATATCAACCTGGCGAAACGTTAATGCTATTGAGTGTAACCGACTTACGCGCGCTGTGTTGGTAAACAGTCGGCGATAGATGCCAGCACCAGCTCATGGGCAACACCGCCACGAACTTCTGCTTCACCAATGCCCTTCGGCAATACCAAACGCAACGCCCCCGCCAACACTTTTTTATCACGCAGCATGTGTGGCAGATAGGCCTCAGGCGTCATTTCCTGCGGCCCGCAAACCGGCAACCCGGCGCGCAGCAGCAGCGCCTTGATCCGTTCGATATCGTCAACCGAGAACTGGCCCAGACGACGTGCTGTTTCAGCAGCCATCACCATGCCAGCCGCCACGGCTTCACCGTGCAGCCAGACACCGTAGCCCATTTCGGCTTCGATGGCATGGCCGTAGGTATGGCCCAGGTTGAGCAGCGCCCGCAGACCGTTTTCACGTTCATCGGCAGCCACCACTTCGGCCTTCAATTCGCAACAGCGGCGGATACAGTACGCTAACGCGTCCATATCCAGCGCAACCAGCGCATCAATATTATTTTCCAGCCAGACGAAAAAATCACCATCGAGAATAATCCCGTATTTGATCACTTCCGCCAGACCAGAGGAGAGTTCACGCGCCGGTAAAGTACGCAGGCAGTCCAGATCTACCACCACCGAAGCCGGTTGGTAGAAGGCGCCGATCATATTTTTACCGAGCGGATGATTGACGGCGGTTTTGCCGCCAACGGAGGAGTCCACCTGCGAGAGCAGCGTGGTAGGAACCTGGATAAAACGCACACCGCGTTGATAGCACGCTGCGGCAAAGCCGGTCAGATCGCCAATCACGCCGCCGCCGAGGGCAATTAGCGTGGTATCGCGACCGTGGGGCTTTTCCAGCAGCGCCGAGAACACCTGCTCGAGTACGGCCAGAGATTTATACTGTTCGCCATCAGGTAGAATCACCTGATCCACCACTACGCCGCCCTGTTCCAGCACCGACCGGATTCGCTCCAGATACAACGGTGCCAAAGTCTGGTTGGTGACCAGCATGACCTGTTCACCCGCCTTTAGCGGCATAAAAGAAGCCGGATCGTCAAACAATCCGGCGGCTATGGTAATCGGGTAGCTACGCTCCCCAAGCGTTACGGTAATTCTCTCCATGTCGCGCTCAGTTCTCGGTGTGGTTTATCCCCGCCAACGCGGGGAACACAATCAGAATTTCCGCATTTGCCCGCGGCCAACACGGAACCCGCTATCAGTTACTTTCCAGCATGTTGATAATCTGGTTGGCAACCACTTTAGCGCTTTGATCGTCGGTGCGGATAGTGACATCTGCAATTTCTTCGTACAACGGATTACGCTCTCTAGCCAGCGCTTCCAGCACCTCACGCGGAGGAGAGTCTACCTGCAGCAGCGGACGCTTCTTGTCGCGCTGTGTACGGGCCAACTGCTTCTCGATAGTGGTTTCCAAATAGACCACGACACCACGCGCCGACAGGCGGTTACGCGTTTCACGCGACTTAACCGAGCCCCCGCCGGTAGCCAGCACAATCCCTTGCTTTTCCGTCAGTTCATTAATGACTTTTTCTTCACGATCGCGGAAACCTTCTTCCCCTTCCACGTCGAATACCCAGCCCACGTCAGCTCCGGTACGTCGCTCAATTTCTTGATCGGAGTCGAAAAACTCCATATTGAGTTGCTGAGCTAACTGACGGCCAATAGTGCTTTTGCCGGCACCCATAGGCCCAACCAGAAAGATATTGCGTTTCTCTGCCATGTTTTTCGGTATTACTAAGACAATTCGTTAATGATAACCCGCCCCGCCAATCAAATTAGCGGCGGGACCTAAACTGAAACCTCATGAGCGATAGTGCGAGATCAGACGAAAAATTATCTCAACACTCTTGGTAGTTTGGCAACCGAATAAATCACTATCCACGCCGCAGGAGGGAAACCATACGTTTTTAACGGCGTCTTATACCCTATGGATCCCAGGTTTCAGCCTGGAAGACGACGGGTACAGCATTAACAAAAAAACCTCGGTGCTCAATTCGGTAACCCTTGTAAGCTAAATCGGCCGCAGCGTCAAACTCAGATGCCTCTAAGGCACGAAAAAAAGTGCATTTGCTTGCCAACTTTTAAGCGTTTTCAACGGCTAGGATTTTGGACTAAGACCTCGTGAACCGAGCATTGCAGCGAGATCTCCGCCTGGAGTTTATCTGAAAAAGTCTCGGGATGTCGTGATTTGGCAGATTAACAGCAACTTTCGTCGGTTTCCCTAATTTGGCCTTGGCGTCATCACCGTGCCCAACATCAAGATCGGGACAATTTAGACCTTAACCAGTGTGGGCGTGATGAAAATCACCAACTCGCGCCTTTTATGCTGTTGGTTGCTGTGTTTGAACAGCGATCCCAGCAAGGGGATATCGCCCACGCCAGGGACTTTATCGGTCGCCTGGTTGCGCTGACGCTGAAAAATGCCCCCTAAGACGATGGTTTCACCATCTTTCACCGTCACTTGGGTTTTAATCTCCTGCTTGTCGATCGCCAGCGCCTCTCCTTCGCCCTGTTTGATCGAACGCCCGGGCATATTCTGGCTGATCTGTAACGTCAGGGTGATGCGGCCATTGGGCAAAATCTTTGGCGTGACTTCCATGCCCAGCACCGCGTCCTTGAACTCGATCGAGGTGGCACCGCTGGAACCGCTCGACACCTCGTAGGGGATTTCCGTGCCCTGTTTAATGCTGGCGGTTTGCAGATGTGCGGTGAGCAGGCGCGGGCTGGCGATAATCTCCACCTGATTTTCCTGCTCCAGCGCCGACAGTTCCAGATCCAGGATGCGCCCGCTGATGCGTGCCAGGTGGAAACCGGCCGTTATGGCGCTGTTCTCTACCGGCAGACCAACGCTGAAATTGTCTATCCGCAGCTTTTTGGCTGGCCTTTCTTCTGCCGCCAGCCCCCACCTTACGCCAAGCTCCCGCAAATTCTCGCTGCTGATGGTGACAATATGGGCAGCCAGCTGCACCTGTTCCAGCGGGGTATCCATCTCTGCCACCCAGGTTTTCAACTGGGCCAGCGCCTGAGCGGTGTCACGCAGCAGCAACGCGTTGGTACGTTTATCCACCACGACGCTGCCACGCTCGGTCAATAATTTGCCACGTTGGCTATCCAGGCTCTGCGCTATCTCGCTGGCCTCCGCGTTTTGCAGCGTGATCGTCAAGTTGTGCAGCGGCTCCTGCTGCGCCAACGCCCGCTGCCGACGAAGCAGCTCCTGCTCATCCGGCAGTGGGAAAACCATCATCACATTGCCCTCCAGCGTCATCGTCAGCTTGCCCATGCGTAACACCACTGCCAACGCCTGCTGCCAGGGAACATTGTCCAACCGCAGCGTCAGATTGGTGTCGACCCCCTCGGCTGCGACCAGGTTCAAGTCTTGATACTCCGCCAGCGCCTGTAAAATCAGACTGACCGGGGTATCATGGAACGCCAGCGACACCGGTTTTTCCTGCTGCACACCCGCCATCACCGCTAGAGGGAGAGCCAGCCACCCCACAAAAAGCCACTGATATCCTTTCATCACTTTTCCTTACGGTTTTTTCCCAACGTGAGCACCACACTGCCCGTGCGTGGCCGACATGCTTCTGCCCTATCCTGCGCAACGAGCTCAAGCTGCCGGGGCTGGATCTGTATCACTTGCCAATCCCCATCCAGCACCCGCTGCCGGGGCAATAACCCCAACCACTGCCCCTGTGGGGTGACCACCCAGCCATAGCGCAAATCCGGTGTGCCAATAATCCCTTTCAGCCGCCAGCCCTCCGGTGAAACGGCAGGATCGGCACAGGCCGCCATTAGCGGTGGCTGGAACGGATCGCGATACTGTTCAGCCCAAAGCGGGGCCGAGAATAACAGCCAAAACCACCACGCCTTATTCATCCAACGCCTCTTCTGAGCTAATCAGAGTCAGTTGAGTAGTTAACCCTTCGGGCTGCCTCTCGATTTTCATTTGCCCAATCCTGCGGGTGGATGGCAGCACCTCCAGCAAGTGCAGCAAACCCTCGAAATCTAGCTGTAACCTTATCTTTTGCTGGGCTGATTTCTCCTGCTGCTGGAAACGTAGCAGCCGCCCCCCAAGCTGATAGAGCTGAGTACCCAAATCCTCCGGCTCATCAGGCACGATCAACACCTGCTGCCCTAACCGCTGTTCAAGCTCTGCTAACGGCGGTAGCTGGCTCAGCTGCTGCTGACGCTCGGCAATCTGGTGTTCCAACTGCTGACGCTGCTCATCCAGCCTTTCCCACCGTTGCCATTCCCTCGTGATCACCCCACTGCAGGCCAACAGCCCAACCCCGGCTAATACCAGCCATTGAGCCGCCAGCAGTTGCCAGCCAGGCCGGGCGAGCCAGGGGATCAACCAGTCTGGCAGGGGCTTATCCATCCTGCCCCCAGCGTGCCGTGACAGTGAACGCCAGCCCTCCCTCCTTACGCTGTGTGACTTCAACCAGGCGACAACCCTGCAACAAAGGTAGCGCGGCCAACCGCTGTTCAAAGGTGACAATCTCCCCATACGCCCCACCTTGCCCCCGCAGCAAAATCCCCCTGGCGTTCTCTTCAAAATCCGTGAGCCACAAAGTGTCCGGCAGTGCTACCGAGAGCTGTTGCAATAGCGACAGGTAACGCAGGTTGCGCGCTCGATTATGCTGGTAACGGGTGCTTTCTGCGGCCAAACGGGCCAATTCGGCCATCTTTTGCTGCGTCTGCTGAATACGCCCAACCAGCTCAGTGTGTTGCTGCGTTACGCCCTGCAATATCGACCGTTGCTTGGCCTGTTGGTAGAACAGCAAAAAGTAGGCTGTCGTGAGCGTAGCCAGCACCAGCAGTAATTGAGCAACGAAGCAGCGTAACCAGAAGGTGTAGCGTTGCCGCTGCCGTCTGAGGCGCCAGGGCAACAGATTGACCTGATACATCAGGCATCCTCGCGGCGCAGAGCCAACCCGCCAGCCAGAACAAACGCCATCGGCTGAGTAGGCAGCGGTGGGTATAAGCGGCTGAAAGCCGTGAACGGTGACCAGGGCATGGCACCTTCTGGCGCGGCCTCGTCCAGCACGCTGCTGTAATACACCTCTTTAGCCCCCATGGCTGGGCAAGCTGAACGCAGGGCTGCCAACGCCTGCTTGACGCCGACGGCTTCCCCCGCAGGCAAGACGCCATAAGCAAAGGACATTGCTCGCGGTGCTACCCATAGCCATTCCGACTCCAGGCGATGCAGCAGCCCGGCATCGGGAGCCAAGCCGGCAAATGCGGCCATCATGCTTAGCGCATTAGGGGCGATATCGATCACCTGGGGATGCAAATCCGCCTGTTGCAGGCAATGCAGCCATTGTTGCAGCTCCTGCTGGCGGGCCGCGGTGAGCAGCAACTGATGGGTATTGGGCTGCGCCTGGCGGTAATCCATTGCTAACGTCTGGCTGTCTAACGGGAACTGTTTCAGACCCTGGGTGGTGATGTAGTCATGGCGAACCGGCTCCTGCAAGCGCAGATCCGGCAGGGGTAACGTCTGCTGTAAAACCCGCTGCGCGGGTAAAGCAATGCGTAAGGAAATATGTCTTGGTAACCGGCTACGCCACTGCTTGAGTACCGCCACCAGCATCGCAGAACTCTCTAAATGCCCCGCCCGCAGGGCCGAATAGGGCAATGCCTGTTGCCACCAGTGGCGCAATTGCCAACCGTTACGCCGACGCTGCGCAGCCAGCGCTCTGATGCTGTGATCCTGGATATCCAACCCCACCTGCCACGTTTGAGAAAACATATTTCACCCCACCTCCGTACCCTCAGATAACAAAAGAACATATCCATGTTGCAGGCTTGCCTTTATACTACCGCGCGGTTGTTTATAAACTGCCCAATTGACATGAAATGGGAAATCTCAGGTGAAGTTCGTAAAGTATCTTTTAATCCTTGCAGTGTTTTGCATCGTGCTGGGAGCAGCCTCGATTTTTGGCTTGTACAAATATGTCGAGCCACAGCTGCCCGATGTCGCAACGCTGAAAGACGTGCGGCTACAAATCCCGATGCAGGTTTACAGCGCGGAGGGCGAACTGATCGCCCAATATGGTGAAAAACGCCGTATACCTCTCAAGCTGGACCAAATCCCACCGGTGATGGTGCATGCCTTCATCGCCACGGAGGACAGCCGTTTCTATGATCATCACGGGGTCGATCCCGTTGGTATCTTCCGTGCCGCATCGGTCGCGCTGGTTTCCGGCCATGCTTCGCAGGGGGCCAGTACCATCACCCAGCAGTTGGCCAGAAACTTCTTCTTGAGCCCGGAACGCACCTTGATGCGCAAAATCAAGGAAGCCTTCCTGGCTATCCGCATTGAACAGATGCTGACCAAGGATGAAATTCTTGAGCTGTATCTGAACAAAATCTATCTCGGTTACCGCGCTTATGGCGTGGGTGCTGCCGCGCATGTCTATTTTGGTAAGGATGTTAGCCAACTGACGCTGAGCGAAATGGCCACTATTGCCGGATTACCCAAGGCACCGTCCACCTTTAACCCGTTGTACTCCCACGATCGCTCCGTAGCGCGTCGTAACGTAGTGCTATCGCGGATGCTGGATGAGCGCTACATCACGCAGGCGCAGTACGATCAGGCACGCAATGAGCCTCTGGTCGCCAATTACCATGCGCCGGAAATCAGCTTCTCCGCCCCTTATCTTTCAGAGCTGGTGCGTCAGGAGATGATCAAGCGTTACGGTGAAAACGCCTATACCGACGGTTACAAGGTCTACACCACCATCACCAAGCGGCTGCAACAAGGCGCGCAGGAGGCGGTACGTAACAACATCCTCAACTACGACATGCGCCACGGCTATCGCGGCCCGTCAAACGTGCTGTGGAAAGTGGGTGAGCCTGCCTGGGATCAGAAACAGATTGTCGATTCACTGAAGAACCTGCCGAACTACGGCCCGCTGTCTCCTGCGGTGATCCTGCAGGCGGATGCCGAACAGGCTACCGCCATGCTGGCCGATGGCAGCCGCATTGCGCTTCCCATGTCTGGCATGCGCTGGGCACGTGCGTTCAAGAGCGATACGCTGCAAGGCCCTACGCCGAAGCGCGTCACCGACGTGGTGCAGCCCGGCCAACAGATCTGGGTGCGTAAAGTTAACGACAACTGGTGGCTGTCACAGGTGCCGGACGTGAACTCGGCGCTGGTGTCGCTCGATCCTAACACCGGCGCTATCAAGGCGTTGGTCGGCGGCTTCGATTTCAACCAGAGCAAGTTCAACCGCGCAACCCAGGCTCTGCGCCAGGTGGGTTCCAACATCAAACCGTTCCTGTATACCGCGGCGATGGATAAGGGCCTGACGCTGGCCACCATCCTCAACGATCTGCCGATCACCCGTTGGGATGCCGGTGCCGGTACCGACTGGCGGCCGAAAAACTCGCCACCTACTTACGACGGTCCTATCCGACTACGCCAAGGCCTAGGCCAATCGAAAAACGTGGTGATGGTGCGGGCAATGCGCGCCATGGGCGTGGACTATGCCGCTGAATATCTGCAACGCTTTGGTTTCCCAGCGCAAAACATCGTGCATTCGGAATCGCTGGCGCTGGGTTCGGCTTCGTTCACCCCGCTACAGGTGGCTCGCGGCTATGCCGTGTTGGCCAACGGTGGCTATCTGGTTGACCCGTACTTCATCACCAAGATCGAAGACGATACGGGTAAAGCGGTATTCGAAGCCAAACCGAAAGTGGTCTGCGATAGCTGCAACCTGCCGGTGATCTACGGCGATACGCATCGTTCAGCCATGCTTTCCGATGATAACGTCGAGAACGTGGCGGTCTCGCAGGAAGGCAACAATGCCAACGTCCCGATGCCACAGCTTGAGCAGGTAACCCCGGCCCAGATGCAGCAGGATAACGACCAGCAGTATGCACCACATGTGATCAGCACCCCGCTGTCGTTCCTGATCCGTGATGCTCTAAACACCAATATCTTCGGTGAACCGGGCTGGATGGGTACCGGCTGGCGCGCAGGCCGCGATCTTAAACGCCATGATATCGGCGGCAAAACCGGTACCACCAACAGTTCGAAAGATGCCTGGTTCTCCGGCTACGGCCCAGAAACAGTGACATCGGTGTGGATCGGTTTCGACGATCACCGCCGCAATCTTGGCCGGGCCTCCGCTTCGGGTGCCATCCCGGATCAGATTTCCGGTGGTGAAGGTGGGGCGAAGAGTGCTCAACCGGCTTGGGATGATTTTATGAAGGTGGCGCTGGAAGGCCTGCCAGAGCAGAAAGTCACTCCACCACCGGGGATTGTCAGCGTGACCATCGACAAGAGCACCGGCAAACTGTCCAACGGGGGCGGGGGTAGCCGTTCCGAGTACTTTATCGAAGGCACTCAACCCACGGAGTTCTCGGTACATGATGCCGGAACCACCCTGACAGACCCTGGTGGCGAAAGTCACGAGCTGTTCTAAAAACGACAATGGCCAGAGCAATCTGGCCATTTTTTTATCTTAACCGGCGGGCGCCGTATGTTGTGAGCCCAGGCGGATTTGTCAGCAGATGAATCGATGGAGGGTTAGCGTGAACCGCGCAGGAATGCCTCTGCCAGGAACAATGCGCTGACATTGCGCGCCTCACGAAAGTCCGGTTCCGCCAGCAGTGCCATCATGTTGGCTATCGGCCAACGTACCTGGGGTAACGGCTCTGGCTCGTCCCCCTCCAGGCTTTGCGCATAGAGGTCGTGTGCCAGCACGATATTCATCTGGCTGGAAAAATAGGAAGGTGCCATCGTCAGTTTGCTGAGGAAATCAAAGCGCCCGGCCCCAAAGCCGACCTCTTCCATCAGTTCGCGGTTAGCGGCTTCCAACACCCCTTCGCCAGGATCGATCAGCCCTTTGGGGAAGCCCAGTTCATAGGATTCGGTGCCCACCGCATATTCACGGATCAGCAGCAAATCATCCCCTATCACTGGCACAATCATCACCGCTTCGCGTTCCGAAGGGCGCATACGCTCATAGACCCGCCGCACACCGTTACTGAACTCCAGATCGACCGACTCAACGTTAAACAAACGCGAGCGCGCGACCGTTTCTACTTTCAGAATTTTAGGTTTTTGCAGCTGTTTATCCATGATTGCCTCAAATAGGTTAACCGCCTAATACACTGAATACTCAGTACTCTCAGGCAGGTAACCAGGATAATAATATGCGCGTTGTGGCAGACAGCATAAGGGTCAACCACTGGCTAAACTCGATCTTGATCACATTGTGCGTTAATGGGAACCATTTCCGCAACGAGCTTAGCCTGTAATTTACTTTTTTTTAACAAACCTGACCAGCAGCTACCCCGGTGGATAAAAAAACAGGTAGGCAAATAGGATAATCCTGATATCCGGACACCATGAGGATTGCTATGCTCGTGCAGGTTAAAAAATCGTACGGTAAATGCCTAACGATAGCCACGAATGAGAGCCGGATAACAACTAAACGGTGGGTCATTCTATCTCTGGGCGGTTAACTCCGTATAATGTCTGGCTTTGCGTAAGATTGGCGGTTTCATGGGTGTAGGACGAGAATAGCATGAGCACAATAGCGTTGATATTGGCCTTAGCGCTAGCCTGCCTGATCGCTGCTGGCCTCTACTTGTGGTTTAAATTCCGCCCCCAGCCAGCCTTGGCAGGTATCCTGCCGTTCGTCAAACCTAACCACCGCAAACTGACCGCGCCAGAGCGGGCAGCTATCGAGTATTACCTCAACCAACAGAACCACCTGGGCAACAAACTGCTGTCGGGTTCCACTTCCCTGCCTTCTGCCAGGCTGGCGTTGACCGCACAGAGCGACAACGTTTACCCGATCACCCATGCCATCACCCGCTATGGTCTGGCCAGCGATGAACCCAACAACTGGCGCTACTACCTCGACTCGGAAGAGATCCATCTGCCTCCGTTCTGGGAGCAGTACATCAGCGCCGATAACCATGTCGAAGTGATCAAAACCCAGACGCTACCGCTGGTGATCTCACTCAACGGCCATTCGCTGCTGGATCATATTTACGACAGCCCACCTTCGCCGGTAGTGACTACAACCCCGACAAGGAACGCCTCCATCCGCAAAGAAGAGAGCGAACATATTGAGTTGGTGAACATTCGCAAGGAAACCCGCGAGGAACATGAGCTTAACCGGCCGAACGGCATCAAGGAAGCGGCCCTCATCTCTGCTGCCCTACTGCTGCTGTTCTTTAGCCTGATCAGTCCGGTGGTAGTGATCCCCTGGATCATTCTGGTGGCGGTGCTGATGATCGTCTGGGGCTGCTGGCATCTGTTGCGCCGCCCGAGCGAAAAAGAGCTGAAAGAGGTGCACTGTCTGCGCGGCACGCCAAAGCGCTGGGGGTTATTCGGTGAGTCCAATCAGGGGCAAATCAGTAATATCTCTTTTGGCATTATCGATTTGATCTACCCCCCGCACTGGCTGCCTTACCTGAATGCGGACCTGGGTAAAACCACCAATGTGGATATCTACCTCAACCGGCAGGTGGTACGTCAGGGGCACTATCTTTCCCTGCATGACGAAGTGAAGAACTTCCCCTTGCAGCATTGGGGCAAGAACGCCGTATTAGCGGCCAGTTCGCTCGTGGTGCTGTTGTTACTGTTAATCTACATTCCACTCAGCCTACCCGCTAAATTAAGCACCGCGTGGTTACAGGGCACACAGAAAACGGAAGTCACCAGCGTTCAGGCGCTGGAGGCCATTCCACTGCATATCGGCGATAGGCTGAAAATTCAGGGCAACGGCATGTGCTACGTTCCTTCGGGCAACAACAGCGCCACTGCGCCGAGCTTTATGCCTTTCGATTGTTCGGGGATCTACTGGAATACGGCTACCCCGCTGCCACAGCCCGAATCAGAAGTGATCGATAAAGCTGCTGCGCTGATGGCCACCATCAACCGGCAACTGCATCCAAGCGGTGCCGAGCAGAAAGTGAACCCGCAGTTGGCCAGTGCCATTGAAAAGTCAGGCATGATCCTGCTGGATGACTTTGCGGATATCGTATTGAAAACGCAGGACCTGTGTGGCACGGAGGCCGACTGTGTGCGCTTGAAGAACGCATTGGTCAATCTGGGCAACGTCAAGAACTGGGCCAACCTGGTGAAACGGGCCAAATCCGGGGCGCTGGAAGGCGTTAACGTTCTGCTGCGTCCGGTCAGTGCTGAATCGCTGGAAAACCTGAGTAACGCGGCTACCTCTGCCTTTGTGGTGCGGGAAACCCGTCAGGCCGCTGCGGCCCTCAACAGCCCACCGCCGGGCGGTTTTTTGATTACCAGTGACGAAGGCAAGCAGTTGGTGGATTATCCCTTGCCCACACAGCCGCTGAACGAATACAACTCACTCGACCAATGGAAAGAACTACAGCGTCTTAGCAGCATGTTGCTACATACGCCGTTCCGGGCAAACGGGGTGATCACCAATATCTTTGTCGATGCCAACGGCACTCGGCATATCGCCCTGCATAGTGAACCAGATATCGTGACCCTGTGGCGCTATCTTGGCACCAGCCTGCTGTTGCTGGTGTTGGTCGTCGTGCTGGGTTACAACTCCTGGCGGTTGGTACAACGCAGGCGCAAAAACCAACATCGCCTCGCCGATATCCAGCGCTATTACGACAGTTGCTTCAACCCGCAGCTCACCCCGATGTCCATACGCCCGATGGCGTAGCCTCCAACCTGCCATCCGCCTATACTAGGCTGTATGTTTTTTATCATCCGCGGGATACCGCTATCCCGCCTATGGAGTTGGTACATGGTTCCTGAGTTTGACTGGCACGATATTGATACCGTACTGCTGGATATGGACGGCACCCTGCTGGATCTTGAATTCGACAGCCATTTTTGGCTAACGCTGGTACCGCAGGCGTTGAGTGAGCAACGAGACATTCCCTTCGACGACGCCAGCAAAATCATTCACCAGGAATACCTGGCCGTGCAACACACCATGAACTGGTATTGCTTTGATTACTGGAGCGAACGCCTAGGGCTGGATATCTACCAAATGACCAGCGAAGTCGGTAACCGCGCTCGGCTGCGTGAAGATACCCAGCCGTTTTTGCAGGCGTTACGCGATGCCGGGCAGCGCACCATCCTGCTCACCAACGCGCATCCACACAGTCTGGCGGTGAAGGTTGAGCACACCGGTTTGGATCGACACCTTGATTTATTACTTTCCACCCACACATTTGGTTATCCAAAGGAAGATCAGCGTCTGTGGCAGGCCGTGCAGCAGCAAACCGGCTTTGACCCGCAGCGCACGCTGTTTGTGGATGATGGTGAACCCATTCTGGATGCCGCAAGCAAGTTTGGTATCCGCTACTGCCTTGGCGTGCAGAACCCGGATTCCAGCATGGCGAGTAAAACTTTCCAGCGTTATCCGTCGATGAGCGACTACCGCCAGTTGATACCGGCCTTGGAACGGAGGGAGCAATGAAAGCCAAAGCAACACCGGATGAGGCCGTCCGCCTGGATAAATGGCTGTGGGCCGCCCGATTTTACAAAACCCGCGCACTGGCCCGTGACATGATCGACGGCGGCAAGGTGCACTACAACGGGCAGCGCGGCAAGCCGAGTAAAGCCGTTGAAATCAATGCCGAAATCAAGCTGCGTCAGGGCAACGACGAACGCATTGTCATCGTGCTGGCCATCAATAGCCAACGGCGTGGAGCCGATGAGGCGCAACTGATGTATCAGGAAACCGAGGCCAGCATTGCCAACCGCGAGAAAGTGGCACTGGCACGCAAGATGAATGCGCTGACCATGCCGCATCCGGATCGTCGTCCGGACAAGAAAGAGCGGCGCGATTTGATTAAATTTAAATTTGGCGAGCAGGAATAATCCCTCGCCTCACTGAGAGAAAACTATGTCCAACCATGACCAATTGCACCGTTACCTGTTCGAAAACTACGCGGTGCGCGGTGAGCTGGTTACCGTCAGCGAAACCTATCAGCACATCCTGACCAACCATGATTATCCGGCACCGGTACAAAAACTGCTGGGCGAGTTGCTGGTCGCCACCAGCCTGCTGACCGCCACGCTGAAGTTCGACGGTGACATTACCGTTCAGGTGCAAGGTGACGGCCCGCTGAAACTGGCAGTGATCAACGGCAACAATCGCCAGGAGATGCGTGGTGTAGCCCGTGTCGAAGGCGAGATTGTGGCCGACAGCACCCTGCACCAGATGCTGGGTAACGGCATTATGGTGATCACCATCAGCCCGTCTGAAGGTGAACGCTATCAGGGCGTGGTGGGTCTGGAAGGTGAAACGCTGGCCCAGTGCCTGGAAGGGTATTTCCGCCAGTCCGAGCAGCTGCCAACGCGCCTGTTTATCCGCACCGGCGAAGCCGAAGGTAAACCAGCGGCTGCCGGCATGCTGCTGCAGGTGCTGCCAGCTCAGGACGGCAATGCCGATGATTTCGACCATCTGGTACAGCTGACCGCCACCATCAAGGATCACGAGCTGTTCACCCTGCCGGCCAACGAAGTACTGTATCGCCTCTATCATCAGGAAGAGGTTACGCTGTACGAACCCCAGGACGTGATCTTCCGCTGCACCTGTTCACGCCAACGCTGTGCCGATGCCTTGATCACGCTGCCAACGGAAGAAGTGGCCGATATGCTGGAACAGGATGGCAACATCGATATGCACTGTGATTACTGTGGTAATCATTATGTATTCGATGCGTTAGACATCGCCGCCCTTCACAACGGCAATGCCGACAGCAGCACCCAACTGCATTAAGCAACACCGCGGTGTGACGTGCGTCGAGTTGTGACGCACGTCAGGCCCCACCGTTTGCACGCTTGCTTTATTCCGTGGTCTACATCTCATAACGTAACTAAAAAACGTTTAATACGTTAAATATTTGATACCTATCGCGGTTACATCTCCATGGATCCCTACAATTGTCGCCAGAAATTCTGTGATCAAGGAGTAGTGACATGCGTGTTAATGGTATAACCCACCAGGATCTTGCCGCTTATGGAATTCATAACGTTGGTGAAATCGTTCACAATCCGAGTTATGAATTACTGTTTAAGGAAGAAACGGACCCTTCACTGCAAGGGTTTGAGCGTGGTGTAGTAACCAATCTGGGTGCCGTTGCCGTCGATACCGGCATCTTCACCGGCCGTTCGCCAAAAGATAAGTACATCGTTCGTGACGATATCACCCGGGACACCGTCTGGTGGGCCGATCAAGGTAAAGGCAAGAACGATAACAAACCTCTTAGCCCTGAAGTCTGGGCAGATTTGAAAAAACTGGTCACTGAGCAGCTTTCCGGCAAGCGCCTGTTCGTGGTCGATACCTTCTGCGGTGCTAACGCAGATTCCCGCCTGAAAGTCCGCTTTATCACAGAAGTGGCCTGGCAAGCGCATTTCGTCAAAAACATGTTTATCCGCCCGAGCGATGAAGAACTGCAAGGCTTTGAGCCTGATTTCGTGGTGATGAACGGCGCCAAGTGCACCAACCCGAACTGGCAGCAGCAGGGAATGAACTCGGAAAACTTCGTGGCATTCAACCTGACCGAGCGTATGCAACTGATCGGCGGTACCTGGTACGGCGGCGAAATGAAAAAGGGTATGTTCTCCATCATGAACTACCTGCTGCCGCTTAAAGGCATTGCCTCCATGCACTGCTCGGCCAACGTGGGCGAGAAAGGCGACGTGGCAGTGTTCTTCGGCCTGTCCGGCACCGGTAAAACCACGCTGTCCACCGATCCGAAACGCCAACTGATTGGCGATGACGAACACGGCTGGGATGACGATGGCGTCTTCAACTTCGAAGGCGGCTGCTACGCCAAGACCATCAAGCTGTCGGAAGAAGCCGAGCCAGATATCTATCACGCCATCAAGCGTGATGCGCTGCTGGAAAACGTCACCGTCCTGGCCGACGGTACCGTGGACTTCAACGACGGCTCGAAAACCGAGAACACCCGCGTTTCCTATCCGATCTACCACATCCACAACATCGTCAAGCCGGTATCCAAAGCGGGCCACGCTACCAAGGTGATCTTCCTGACTGCGGACGCCTTCGGCGTACTACCGCCGGTATCACGCCTGACGGCCAACCAGACCCAGTACCACTTCCTGTCCGGTTTCACCGCCAAGCTGGCCGGTACCGAGCGCGGCGTTACCGAGCCAACGCCAACCTTCTCTGCCTGCTTTGGCGCGGCATTCCTGTCACTGCACCCAACCCAGTATGCAGAAGTGCTGGTCAAGCGCATGCAGGCAGCCGGAGCCCAGGCTTACCTGGTCAATACCGGCTGGAACGGCACCGGTAAGCGTATTTCGATCAAAGACACCCGCGGCATTATCGACGCCATCCTCAACGGTGAAATCGATAAGGCTGAAACCATCACGCTGCCAATCTTCGATCTGTCGATGCCAACTGCCCTGCCAGGCGTTGATCCGGCCATCCTCGACCCACGAGCCACCTATGCCAGCATAGAGGAGTGGGAAGAGAAGGCGCACGATCTGGCGAACCGCTTTATCACCAACTTCGACAAATACACCGATACCCCGGCAGGCGCTGCACTGGTCAGCTCGGGTCCGAAACTGTAATAGCGTTGATTACCCCCTAAGCCAAGGCGCGGAATTCCGCGCCTTTTCTATTTGTGGCTGATTTGCACTTGAGGTTGATTTGAATTCGTGGCGGACTTGCACTTGTGGTCAATTTGTAGGGGCGCTGCATGCTGCGCCCGTTAATATATTGACCAGGCCACAATGCTGCGGCCTTAAGTCAGGATATCAGGCGTTCTCTTTGGCTGGCGGATTCCCGCTGGAAGTTTCTTTCTTCTCGATCGGTATTGGGAGATAGGCTCGGATACGCAGCCCACCGCGCTCGCTGGTGCCGATATCCAGCACGCCAGCATGAGCGTCAATGATGCGCTGCACGATCGCCAACCCTAACCCGGTGCCGCTGGTGCTACGCGCACTGTCGCCGCGCACAAAGGGTTGGAACAGATGCTTCAGCTCTTCCGGCTTGATACCAGGGCCATCATCCTCCACCTGGAACCAGCCGCGCTGCAGTTCTCGCCCGCTGCTGACCTTGATCCAGCCGTTGCCATAGCGCGCCGCATTCACCACCATGTTCACCACCGCACGTTTGATCGAGAGCGGATGCACATTCACCATCAGCTCACCCGGCAGAATATCGGTTTCAATCACCCGTTCGTAGCCACTTTCTGTCGCCACCACTTCGCCCAGAATGGAATTTAAATCGCAAATTTCGGTTTGCATCTCCTGGCCGGTACGCAGGTAATCAATAAACTGTTCGATGATGGCATTACATTCTTCGATATCTTTATTGATCGACTCCGCCAGATAACCGTCTTGCTCGCTCATCATTTCCGTCGCCAGACGGATACGCGTCAACGGCGTGCGCAAGTCATGACTGACCCCCGCCATCAGCAGCGTGCGATCGTCGGCCAGTAACTTCACCCCAGAGGCCATTTGGTTGAAGGCCCGGGTTACCGAGCGCACCTCAGAGGCACCATACTCACGTAGCGGCGGCGGAATAATGCCTTTGCCTACCTGTAAGGCAGCATGCTCAAGCTCCACCAGAGGGCGGTTCTGAATGCGGATAAACAGCCAGGCGCCACCTATCGCCAGCAACATAATCGCCAGGGTGTAGCGGAACAGCGGCGAGAAATCGCCTTGATGGATTTCGGTCAGCGGGACGCGCACCCAGATATCCGGCTGCAACCAGGTTTTCAGCCAGACCACCGGGGAGTTTTTATTCACCTCGACGCGGACATCGGTCGGGCCACCCAGTTGCTGCGCCATCTGCTGGCTAAGGAATTGGTAGTGTTGCGCCCAGCGCAGGCCGCTCTCTTCCGCAGCCGCGTTGGTATAAAGCGAAATGCCCAGCTCGCGGTAGATCTCGCGGCGGAACGCTGGCGGCACCTCCAGCAATGTACCGTCCTCCAGTTGCAGCCGATCGGTCATCAGCATACGAACTTCGTACGCCAATACCTTATTGAACTGCTGCAGACTGGGCAGGATGGCGAAGTTAAGCACCACCAGATAGGTCGTCACCAGGCTGACAAACAGCAAGGTGACGATCAACAGCAAAGTTCGGGCAAACGAGCTACGCGGTGAAAAGCGTAATCGCCTCATGCCTTACTGCCGTCCGGGACGAAGACGTAGCCAAGACCCCAAACGGTCTGGATATAGCGTGGATGTGCCGGATCTTCCTCAACCATGCGGCGCAGGCGCGAGATCTGCACGTCGATGGAACGCTCCATCGCACTGTATTCGCGGCCACGGGCCAGGTTCATCAGCTTATCGCGCGACAACGGTTCACGTGGGTGGCTGACCAAGGCTTTCAGCACGGCGAACTCACCGCTGGTTAATGGCATAGGTTCATCTTCACGGAACATCTCGCGCGTGCCGAGGTTCAGTTTGAATTTACCAAAGGCGATCACCGCCTCTTCCTGAGAAGGCGCACCCGGCAGTTCGTTGGCCTGGCGGCGCAGCACGGCACGGATACGAGCCAGCAGTTCACGCGGGTTGAACGGCTTAGGGATATAGTCATCGGCACCGATTTCCAGCCCGACGATACGGTCCACTTCTTCACCCTTGGCGGTCACCATAATGATCGGCATCGGGTTGCTTTGACTGCGCAGGCGACGGCAAATGGACAGCCCGTCTTCACCCGGCAACATCAGGTCTAATACCATCAGATGGAAAGACTCACGCGTCAGCAAACGATCCATTTGCTCAGCGTTGGCAACGCTGCGAACCTGGAAGCCCTGTTCGGTTAAGTAACGCTCTAAAAGCGCACGCAGGCGCATGTCATCATCGACGACCAGAATCTTGTGATTCTCTTGCATTGTCTGACTCCCAAAGGCTGTATTGCCTGATTCTAGACTGTGGCCCGCACTTATGCATTGGCACCGCTGGCGGCTATTTGGCAACAGCCTCGTATTGTTCAAAAACTCCATCATTACTGACAGCGTTTAATGGTATATATTCTAGACGAAATTGTTACAAAGCTTATTCTTTTGCCCAAATATCAACAATTTTCACTTAAACCGGAGCCGCAGATCGGTAAAAAACTTCCCGCTGCGTATGATGTACACTCTTGGCAGAAAACCGCAAGAATGGCGAATTGGCAGTGTACCTCAGGTTTATAAAAAAAACGCCAACGGATATGGTGGCCGCTTTATGCGAGAATACCCACTGCTCCTGTGATTCGATGATGGATGACAATGAAAACATTGCTGATCACCCGTGAGGGTTACAACAAGCTCAAAAAAGAACTGGATTTCCTGTGGCGTGAAGACCGCCCGGAAGTGACCAAGAAAGTCACCTGGGCCGCCAGCCTGGGCGACCGTAGTGAAAATGCCGATTACCAATACAATAAAAAGCGGCTGCGTGAGATCGATCGCCGGGTGCGTTATCTCACCAAGTGCCTTGAGCAGCTGAAAATTGTCGATTATTCGCCACAACAGGCGGGCAAGGTGTTCTTTGGTGCCTGGGTAGAGATCGAGAATGACGATGGTGATACCAAACGCTTTCGCATCGTGGGTTACGACGAAATCTTTGGCCGTAAAGATTACATCTCCATCGACTCACCAATGGCTCGCGCCTTGCTGAAAAAAGAGGTGGGGGATACGGCTACGGTTGAGACCCCGGCAGGTATTGCCTACTGGACGGTCAACGAGATCGAATATATCAAAGACGAAGAATAGTTGAGACCGTAGGGGCGCTGCATACTGCGCCCGTCAAAACCTCGGCCCTCTGGACTGGCATTTTCCCCCTGCAAAACGTATAACTATCCCCCTATCGATTATCGCTGCTAACAGATACCTGACTTATGACTGATCCACTGAGCCGCATTATTGCAACCGAACTGCAGGCCCGCCCGGAGCAAGTTGACTCCGCCATCCGTCTGCTGGATGAAGGTAATACCGTGCCGTTTATCGCACGCTATCGTAAGGAAGTCACCGGGGGCCTGGATGATACCCAACTGCGTCAGTTGGAGACTCGTCTGGGCTATCTGCGTGAACTGGAAGATCGCCGCCAAACCATCCTCAAGTCCATTGAAGATCAGGGTAAACTGACCGAACAGTTGGCGGGGGCAATCAACGCCACGCAAAGCAAAACCGAACTCGAAGACCTTTACCTGCCCTACAAACCGAAACGCCGCACCCGTGGGCAGATCGCTATTGAAGCCGGTCTGGAGCCGCTGGCAGACTCCCTGTGGCAAGATCCGCAACAGCAGCCAGAACAGCTGGCCGAAGGATTTGTCGATGCCGAGAAAGGCGTGGCAGACGTCAAAGCGGCGCTGGACGGCGCACGCTACATCCTGATGGAACGCTTTGCCGAAGACGCGACCCTGCTGGCAAAGGTGCGTGACTACCTGTGGAAAAACGCCCATCTGGTATCCAAGGTTGTCGAGGGCAAAGAAGAGGAAGGCGCGAAATTCCGCGACTACTTCGATCACCACGAACCAATTGCGCAAGTGCCTTCGCACCGTGCGCTGGCAATGTTCCGTGGCCGCAATGAAGGCGTGCTGCAGCTGGCGCTGAACGCCGATCCGCAGTTTGAAGAAACCCCGCGTGAAAGCCAGGGCGAGCTGATTATCACCAACCATCTCAACCTGCGCCTGAACAACGCGCCGGCAGATGCCTGGCGTAAATCCGTGGTTAACTGGACGTGGCGCATCAAGGTGTTGCTGCATCTGGAAACCGAGCTGATGAGCACCCTTCGTGAGCGCGCGGAAGACGAAGCGATCAACGTTTTCGCCCGCAACATGCACGATCTGCTGATGGCAGCCCCGGCCGGTATGCGCGCTACCATGGGCCTGGATCCTGGCCTGCGCACTGGCGTTAAAGTGGCGGTGGTGGATGCCACCGGCAAGCTGGTTGCCACCGATACCGTTTATCCGCACACCGGGCAGGCAGCCAAAGCCGCTGCGGTCGTTGCCGCACTGTGCATCAAACACAAGGTTGAGCTGGTTGCCATCGGTAACGGCACCGCATCACGCGAGACCGAGCGTTTCTTTGCCGAGCTGCAACAGCAGTTCCCGGACGTTAAAGCCCAGAAAGTGATCGTCAGCGAGGCCGGAGCTTCGGTGTATTCCGCTTCCGAGCTGGCCGCGTTGGAGTTCCCGAACCTGGACGTTTCGCTGCGCGGTGCGGTTTCCATCGCCCGCCGTCTGCAAGATCCGTTGGCCGAGCTGGTTAAGATCGATCCGAAATCTATCGGTGTGGGCCAATACCAACACGACGTCAGCCAAAGCCAGTTAGCCAAGAAGCTGGACTCGGTGGTGGAAGACTGTGTGAACGCCGTTGGCGTTGATCTGAACACCGCCTCCGTGCCGTTGCTGACCCGCGTAGCTGGTCTGACGCGCATGATGGCGCAGAATATCGTCACCTGGCGTGATGAGAATGGCCGCTTCAGCAACCGTGAACAGCTGCTGAAAGTGAGCCGTTTGGGGCCAAAAGCCTTCGAGCAGTGCGCGGGCTTCCTGCGCATCAACCACGGCGATAACCCGCTGGATGCGTCAACCGTTCACCCGGAAACCTACCCGGTGGTGGAACGCATTCTGGCCGCAACCCGCCAGGCTCTGCAAGATTTGATGGGCAACCCGAGCGCGGTACGCAGCCTGAAAGCCAGCGACTTTACCGATGATAAATTCGGCGTACCAACGGTCACCGACATCCTGAAAGAGCTGGAAAAACCGGGCCGCGACCCACGCCCGGAATTCAAAACGGCTACCTTCGCCGAAGGGGTGGAAACCCTCAACGACCTGCAGGTGGGCATGATCCTGGAAGGTTCGGTCACCAACGTCACCAACTTTGGTGCCTTTGTTGATATCGGCGTTCATCAGGATGGCCTGGTGCACATCTCGTCATTGGCGGACAAGTTCGTTGAAGATCCACATACCGTGGTGAAAGCCGGCGATATCGTCAAGGTGAAGGTGATGGAGGTCGATCTGCAGCGTAAGCGTATCGCACTGAGCATGCGCCTGGATGAGCAGCCGGGTGAAGGTTCACCACGCCGTGGCGGGGGCAATAATAACGCTCCAGCTCGCGATAAAAACTCACGCCCTGCAGCTAATAAGCCTAAACCACGCAACAGCACCCCGGCAGGTAACAGTGCCATGGGTGACGCGCTGGCCGCTGCATTTGGCAAGAAATAATGAGCTGAGGGGATAAACCCTTATCCCCTCCTTCGGCTGTCTCTTGGACAAACCTCCTGTTCAAGAGACATCGCTGGCTTATAGATCGTCTCTCCGTTCGGGCCCCCTACCTGACTTAATCGGCAGGCCGCTGATGCCGGTATAAAACAGGGATTTATTGGAACTTGATTGATGGAACAACAATATCAGCAATGGCTAATGGCTCTTTCAGCCCCCATGGTCGCGATAAATGCTCATACCGGCTGCACCTTTGACTCGCTAAAATATTACCCCTTCGACACCACTTTCGATTTAAAAGAAAGCTGGGGGATCACCTCGCGCTCTGGTGTGATCAATATGATATTACGCATGGTGGATGCAGGGCATGCGAGAGAGCTGGCACATTACTATTCTCTCTGGCATCGTCTCAGTCCAACGCAATGGCAGGAGCATGTGGAACAACAGTCAGTTGAAGAACAGGTGTTGATGCAAATAGTCGCTGATACGGCGGTTATTTGTGGTGATGGAGGCATCCGTTCCTGGGACCTGGGGCGGCTGAGTTTTCTTTGTCGCGTTGCTCAGCTCCATGGCTGGTTTACCGCTGAGGAAAATCTGTGGTTCCATACTCGGCTAGCACTGCGTGCCCGCCACTATTACGCGAATTGGGAAAGCTATTACGCCGCGTTTTTCGTTGGCCGAGCCTATTGGCAATCATTAAATCAGGAGACCCCTGAACAACAGCAATATGCTTTTTGCCATTACAGTGGAACGGAAAACTATATTCAGATGCAACAGCACCTCTATTGCCACGCAGATAGCCCCTTAAAAAATCTGGCCTGGCACATTGACTGCCATGAAATGGAGAAACCGGCGTCTCTGGAAGAGGTTGATTGGTCATGAATCAACGTTGCTGGCAAATATTAGGCATTGAGCCAACGGAAGATCAACAAGCCATTCGCGCCGCCTATCGCAGTAAGCTCCCCGACCATCATCCTGAAAATGACCCGAGCGGTTTTCAGCTATTACGTCAGGCTTTTGAGCACGCGCGAAAACTGGCCGAGACCCCGTTTATGCTGCGTTCTGCACAGAGTACTGAAGATGATGGTCCTCATGATGTGGGAACAGCTCAACTCGAGCAGGCCCCCGAGCCGCCGCCATCCGCTACAGAACCATTATTCGAGAGCATGCTGGCCCAATTTGATGCTCTGTTGAATACCCCCGAAACACGTTATCAGCCACAAAGCTGGCATCGCTATATCGCTCAGTTGGATCAGTACGATATTGCACTCATTGACCGGCTACGCTGGTACTTGCTCGATCGTGTTTACCACTCACCATGCATCTCTACCGACTGCGTCAGACTATTAGCAGACCGTTTGAACTGGCGGCATCGCCTGAATGAACTGGAGCAGGACGACGCTGCCCGGATGGATGATTATTTAGACTATATCGCCCGCGCCGATATCTTCGATCTTTCCACACTGTCGTCAATCAGCCTGCCTGCCCAAGTAGAAACCGTTGCCTTCTTCCGCCATGCGTATCATCTGTACTGGAATGAGCCAGAGTGGATGCTGCGTTTACTGCTGAGTAATCCATCAGTGATTTACTGGCCTGATTGCCCACGGTTGATGAAACAGCTGGCGCAATGGTACAGCCTGGCAGAAGTTCCCAGCGAAACGTTGCGGGATCACTGTTTGGCACAGCTGGAGCTGGACGCAGAGAATAGCGATTGGTTGTACCTGGCTGCCCGGCATTGTGCTTTGCTGCAGGATAATCAGCGGGCGTTTGATTATTGGCTACAGCTATATCGGTTAGAGCAACATGCGCAGGCCGAGCAAGGGTTATTGGATTGGTGCCGTGAACAACATCCAGCTTATCTACCGCTGTTGATCCAGGCTTTTGATCGGCCGGTTTACCCTGCGGCGGCAGGGATAGCGGCAGATGATGAGATGCAAGATTTCCTGACCCCGACCCAAACGGTACAGACCTTGGTACGTTGGGGAGAGGCCGCTCAGTTAAACTGGGCAGAAGTGCCGATTGCCCAGGCTTATATCTATTGGAAATCCGGTAACGGTCATGTCGGTGTGATGTATGACCAGCTAATGCTTGATGATGGTTCCGACCCACTGCGATTACTCTACCGCCACGCCTGCATGCTAACCTTGGGTAATGAAGGCCTGTTGCAGCAAATTATTGACCAACCCACACCGGCCGCTCCCCTAGAGGCCCTGATCCTGCAAGGGCTGCAATCTCAGGCGGCACAGCGGCTGGCATGGTTGAATGATTCGAGCGTCATTGCCAACTTCATTCAGTGGCTGGATGGCCCAATTGACCACCATCTGCCAGAGAGATACACCGATACTGACTCCGCTAGCTGGCATCAAGCCGTCTTCTGGCTGCGGCAATGGCGTTACCTGTCACCAGCACGATTGAACCGCTTGTATCAGGAACCGGCGTTTAGTGCACAGCTTGGCACCATCAATGACTGGTTGAATTATTTAGCTGCCGTGGACCAGATTGAGATCCCACCGTTTAGCGACGCTACCGCACCCTGGGATCAATACCGGCAAACCTGTTTACTGGTGCTATTACTCAATGGGGCGGCCGGGCATATCGATACTGTCCGTCAGATAAACCGCTTAACGCTCAGTGAACAACATCCCGTCTACGAACTGTATCCATTAATCCGGCAACTCGACCCGGCAAAGGATGACCTGGTCTGGCAGCTTGAGCAACAACTGCGGTTGGATAACCGTCTGCACTACCTTTGCTGGTTGGAATTACCCGTATCTATTAACCCGTTTTTGCTCCGCGTACAGAGCCAGTCAGAGCTGTGCAACTGCACTAATGTCGATCATTTCTATCATCGTGTTGCCAGTTGGCCTGATGAGATAGAACAGGCTCCGATAGCCGAGCAAGCCTTGCTTCACGCATTTTTACTGCGCCATGGCGACCAGTCAATACAGGACAGAAGCCGGGAGGCGCTTGAACGGTTAGACTGCGGCAATCAGGGGGAAGCGGAGCTACGGCAGGCATTGCTTAACGGTAAAAAGCCCAAAGCCCTGGGGAACTCAACGCTGTTTGCCCGGGACTCATTGCTGACCAAAATAGCTCAGGTTGGCTATCGCCTGTATGACTACGATTGGGATAAGTTGGATCAAGATGAACGTCAGCAGCTGATGGCCTGCCTGGCAGATAACCGCCTCTCCCCCATTCTGCGATTGAATGCCGGGTTATTAGTGCAGCTATCGGAGCAGCGCGTCATTGAAAAACAGCGTGCGAAAGAACAAAGACCAGACACTCGCTTCTGGCAGTTCTGGCAATTTGACCGACGCATCAACCGCCTGGGCCTGCTGGCTCAGCTGACGCTAGTACCGCTGGTGATGGTTGCGGTTTACCTACTGCTCATCAACGTGCTTTCGGCCTGGGTCATTATCGGGTTACTGCTGCTCAATACGTTCAGCGCACTGCTGCGGCGCAGTCATGATTTAAACCGTAAATACCCGGTCTTTGAGGCTGTGTTGCTGATATGCATGCCTTATCTGATCCTGCTGTATCTGCTGATCCCCGGCGTGAAGCACGCGAACCAATATGGCCCGCCGCCAGGAGAAAAACGCTGAGGATTGTGGCGTGAGGAACTGCCCCCAACGTTTTATGGGGGCAGTTGACGTTCAGAAACTCATCTCGTCCAGAAAACGTTCCAGCCGCAGGCGTATGGGCTGGATTTTTTGCTCCTGCTGGCTAACCAACACCGCTTCAAACTCCTGCAACCACAAACCGATCTGCATACGCTCATCCCCCAGTGACTGCGCCCAGGCTTTTTCCAGCCGAGCCTGCAAGGTACGGTTAGACAGCGTATCGCGTGGATGCACTTTTAGCTCCTGCAAACGCTGCTGACTTTGTTTTCGCTGTTCCGGGCTCAGGCCAATGGGGCTGTGGTCGATCACTTTTGAGAAGGAATCACCACTGTCTGGCAGATGGACATCAACCTCTAACAGCCCATTGATATCGTAACTGAAACGAACGTCCAGTGATTGAATATGGCCGTTAGGCTTTACCGGCACGGTAAACTCATCCACCAGGATATTGTTGTCAACATGTGGGCTTTCACCCTGATAGATCGCTATCCGGATCGCCTTTTGCTCCACATGCGTCGTGGTGAAACTTTCAACCCGTGAAGTCGGGACCACGGTATTACGTTCCAGAATTGGTGAGAAAATCCCATGTCGATCCGCATTCGAGGTAGCGATGCCCAGCGTATAGGGGCAGACATCCGTCAGGATCACTTCGTCGATATTCTGATCGCGCAGGCGGCAGGCGGCATGTACTGCGGCACCTAGCGCTACGATGGTTCTGGGATCGAGGTGCTGATGCGGCAACTGACCAAATAGCTTCACCACCAGTTTTTGGATGGTGTTCAGCTTAGTGGCTCCGCCGACCAATACCAGGTGATCCATCTGCTGCGGTTGCAAACGAGCATCGTGCAACACCTGTTCAATCGGTGCGCGCAGGCGATTAAGCAGCGGCAGCCAGATCTCCCCTGCTTTACGTTCATCCAGCTCTATTTCCCATTGCCGGTCCTGCCATTGCCAATGCAGTTGATGCGAGCCCTGTTGCTGATTAAGTTGGCATTTCCACTGCTCGACGCAATCATACAACCGTGCCATATCATGGGGCGCGATCTGCGAGGCGTTCAGTTGCCATTCGTTGAGGCAGGCTTTAATGATTGCCTGGGTAAAATCTTCACCGCCAAGATAGTTATCACCCGCCGAAGCGTGCACCTCAATCAGCGGCAGATCATATTCCAATACCGTGACGTCAAAAGTGCCCCCGCCCAGGTCAAACACCAAAGTACGGCCAACCCCTTGAGTGTGCAGGCCATAGGCCATTGAAGCCGCAGTCGGTTCATTAATCAGCCGTACCGCATTTAAACCGGCCAGTTCGGCGGCAAAGCGGGTCTGCTTGCGTTGCTCATCGCTAAAATAGGCAGGTACCGAAATCACCACGTCGCGGATCGGCTGGCCAAGAAAACTCTCTGCGTCAGATTTCAGTGATTTCAGCACGATGGCCGATAGCTCTGGGGCGTCAAACGTCTGTTGATCCAGTTTGAATTTCTTCTTGCTACCCATGTAACGTTTAAACAGCGCTGCCGTCTTTTGTGGGTGGGTCGTCAGGCGAGATAACGCAGAGCGGCCAACCAATATTGCCCCATCTTCATCAATGCTGACGACAGAGGGGGTAAGAAATTCATTGAGCGCGTTGGGGATCAAGCGCGACTCCCCGTCTTGCCAGACACTGATCAGGCTATTGGTGGTGCCTAAATCGATGCCGATTGCCGGGGTAGCGTCATGCTGCTGTAACATCGTCCTGACCTCGTAGAGAAGGATGCTTGTCGCGCCTGATGCTGTTAGTAAAATCGTATTAAGCGCGACAACGTAGTCCATGATGGGTTTTTTATATCGTTTGATATTAGCATGATGGTATTAGGTAGCTCATCGCCATGGAATTTATTTGCTTGAAAGTCATGTTCTACTTTAGCCAATCAATGCGCTAGCTCGGGGATGACATCCCGCCTAACGTGGCTTTACCAAAATTGCTCCCTTCATTGACACCAGCCATAGAATACCCAGTAATATGCGGATACCAACAACAGGGAATGTAAAATGAATAGTCAAAATCAAGACGTAAGTAAGTTTTTAAGCTATGTATTACGCCACCAACCAGAATCTATCGGTTTAACGCTGGATAGTGAAGGATGGGCAAACATCGACTCGCTTATCACCTGTGCAGCTAAAAAGGATAGGATACTTGACCTGCCACTAATAAGATCGGTTGTAGAGAACAGCGACAAGAAGCGCTTCTCTATTTCTGATGATGGTGGTTATATCCGCGCGGTACAGGGGCACTCCGCAAAACAGGTTGATATCAACTACGAGGAACAGACCCCGCCACAGTACCTTTACCATGGCACGGCAACACGTTTTATCGATTCAATTCATCAAGACGGATTGCTCGCAGGCTCCCGTCAATATGTGCATCTATCCGCCGATATCACTACAGCGACCGCCGTTGGCCAACGGCATGGCAAGCCTGTTGTGTTAACCATCGATGCTTTGGCAATGTACCAAAATGGCTTTAAATTTTATCAGGCTGATAACGGAGTCTGGTTGACGGCAACTGTGCCGGTGAAGTTTATTGGTGAGTGATGGTGGATATGAAAGCATTTTTGCCAGTTGCCCTTCTAGCGCCACTGGTAGCGGCGCACGACAATTTTGACCTGCCGCAATAAAATGGCGATTTTTTTGTCACCCTGTTTCGCGTCATCGCTTCCAGCCCCCATACCGGTAAAAATGCCCCGTTGTTAACACCCTTATTAACACCGCCCTTTCAGGCCGTCGATTGTGCCGTAAACACAAATACTTACCCCTCTCATTTACAGCAGGCGATGTTGCCAGATCTGCGCCACAAAACTTTCAGCCACGCCAATAGAGCTACAACTGTTTCATTACCGCAAGGAAATGCACAAATTTGCAACTTAATTAACCTTTTGCACTCATTTGCAGTACGTTTGGCTTAGTGCTAAAACTAGGGCTGGCAAGGCGTCCATTGCAGATATGACAGCATTTACAATTGCCCATACATTCCGTATTGAATACGATAATTGTTATCACTATGATTCTGTGTATTCATGGCTCTGTTTTTGGCTCGGCTCTCCTGGCCCCATACACCTTTTCGCAGGTAGTCTGGGCAGCAAATGTTCTGAAGGTGGCATTCCCGTGGGAATTCCCAACTCATTGAGAAGGCAATATGCAGCTGCTTCCTAAACATACCTATAAAATCACCGGCTTCTCCAGCGAGATCAGCCCGGCCTACCGCCAGAAATTGCTGTCGCTTGGCATGCTGCCCGGCTCGCAGTTTGACGTAGTCCGCGTGGCACCGCTTGGCGACCCGATAGAAATAAAGACTCGCCGCGTTAGCCTGGTACTGCGGAAAAAAGATTTAGACCTGATCCTGCTAGATAGCCAACCGTAACGCGCTGTCCCCGCCTCAGGCAGTTGCCGTGTGCAAACGCGGCCGATACTTAATTTACTGATATCACGTTGGTTTATGAAAAAAATCACTATTGGCTTAATCGGTAACCCGAACTCGGGCAAGACGACGCTGTTCAACCAGCTCACCGGGTCGCGCCAGCGGGTCGGTAACTGGGCTGGGGTGACGGTTGAGCGTAAAGAAGGCCAGTTCACGACGCCGCAGTCACAGGTCACGCTGGTGGATTTACCTGGCACCTACTCACTCACCACCATCTCCGAACAAACCTCGCTGGATGAGCAGATCGCCTGTCATTACATCCTGAGCGGCGATGCGGATATGCTGATCAACGTGGTCGATGCCTCCAACCTGGAACGCAACCTCTACCTGACGCTGCAACTGCTGGAGCTGGGTATTCCGTGCATCGTGGCCTTGAACATGCAGGATATTGCCAAGAGCCAGAATATTGAGATCGATGTCGCCGCCCTGGCCGAGCGCCTTGGCTGTCCGGTGGTATCCATGGTTTCTACCAAGGCCGACGGCATTGGCCTGCTGAAACAGACCATCGATAATCATCGCTTCAATCAGTTAAAAGCGCTGGTGGCCTATCCGCCGCTGCTGCTAGACGAAATCACTACGCTGACCGAGGCCATGCCTCAACAATTGCCCACCGAACAGCGGCGCTGGCTGGCCCTGCAAATGCTGGAGGGCGACATCTACAGCCATCAGTTGGCCGGGAAAGCCACCGAGCTGCTGGCACATTCCAGGTTAGCGCTGCAACAGCAGCAGCAGGAAGATCCCGCGCTGGTGATTGCCGATGCCCGCTACCAGTCGATCGCCACTATCTGCGATGCGGTCAGCAACGCCAAGCTGGCGTTGCCAAACCGCCTGACGGAGGTACTGGATCGGGTGATCCTCAACCGCTGGCTGGGGGTGCCAATCTTCCTGCTGGTGATGTACATCATGTTCGTATTGGCGATCAACATCGGCGGCGCACTGCAACCAATCTTCGATCTCGGTTCGGCGGCCATCTTTATTCAGGGCATCCAGTGGGTCGGTTATACCCTGCATTTCCCGCAGTGGCTGACCGTCTTCCTGGCGCAGGGCGTGGGCGGCGGTATCAATACCGTGCTGCCGCTGGTTCCCCAGATCGGCATGATGTATCTGTTCCTGTCATTCCTGGAAGACTCCGGCTATATGGCTCGTGCGGCATTTGTCATGGACCGCCTGATGCAGGCGCTCGGGTTGCCGGGTAAATCCTTTGTGCCGCTGATCGTCGGCTTTGGCTGTAACGTGCCATCCATTATGGGCGCACGCACCTTAGATGCCCCACGCGAACGCCTGATCACCATCATGATGGCCCCTTTTATGTCTTGCGGTGCACGTTTGGCAATTTTTGCCGTATTCGCCGCGGCCTTCTTCGGCAAGGATGGCGCGGGGGTGGTGTTCTCACTGTATATGCTTGGCATCGTGGTGGCGATCCTCACCGGTCTGGTGCTGAAATACACCATCATGCGCGGCGAAGCATCGCCGTTTGTGATGGAGCTGCCGGTTTATCACGTGCCGCATCTGAAAAGCCTGCTGCTGCAAACTTGGCAACGCCTGAAGGGCTTCGTGTTACGCGCCGGGAAAGTGATCGTTATTGCCAGCATCTTTATTGGCGGCTTGAACAGCTTCTCGTTCAGCGGCCAGCCGGTAGACAGCATCAATGATTCAGCGCTGGCCTCAGTCTCCAAGGTGCTGACTCCGCTGTTGCAACCCATGGGCGTACACAGTGATAACTGGCAGGCGACCGTCGGGCTGGTGACAGGGGCGATGGCCAAAGAAGTGGTAGTTGGAACGCTCAACACGCTGTACACCGCAGAGAACATCACCAATGAGCACTTCGATGCCGCCAACTTCAATCTGCTTGATGAACTCGGTGCCGCCGTCAATGAGACCTGGCAGGGCCTGAAGAACACCTTCAGCCTGAGCGTACTCTCCAACCCTATCGAAGCCAGCAAGGGCGATGGTGAGATGGGCGTGGGCTCAATGGGTGTCATGAGTAGCAAATTTGGCACTTCAATCTCTGCCTACAGCTATCTGATTTTCGTGTTGCTGTACGTTCCCTGCGTCTCAGTGATGGGAGCCATTGCACGTGAATCCAGCCGGGGTTGGATGACCTTCTCCATCCTGTGGGGACTGAACGTGGCCTATTCGCTGGCAACGCTGTTCTATCAGTTCGCGACCTTCAGCCAACATCCGCAATACAGCGCGACGGCGATCCTGATCGTGCTGCTGTTCAATGCGCTGGTGCTATTGGGCTTGCGCAAGGCACGGAGCCGCGTAACGATCCGCTTGCGTAGCGCCGCCTCGGCGTCCTGTTGTCAAAGTTCGGGTGACTGCCACTAATGGCCAGCCTGCTGCAAATCCGTGATGCGCTTGCCCTACGGGGCAGCGCTCAGGCACAACAGCTGAGTCAACAGTTGGCAACACCCTTGCCATTGGTAGAGGCAATGCTGCAACGTTTGGCCGCGATGGGGAAAGTTGAACGTATTGAGCTCGATAGCAGTGAATGCCTGAGTGGCAGCTGCAAAAGTTGTCCGGAAGGGCTGGCTTGTCAAACGGTGATTTATCGTTTGAAGGAGTGAATACAGGGGCGCAATAGTTTGCCTGCGCCCCCGCACTTGAAGATTATTGCTTGTCTTTATACACGTCAGCTACGGCGCTGAACTTGCCATGCTCACGGGCAGCCAGCACGACATAATATTGGCCCCCTTTCTCATCGGCCAGTTTGGACAATTCATCTTTCAAGTCCATCGGATCGGTGGCCTGTGCAGTTGAAGACACGGTGCCAATTTTCTCATACTTGCCTGGGTTCTTATCCAGCTCGTCCTTAGTTAGCAAGGTTGCAGCCATCGAACCGAAAGACACTGAACCTACAATCAACGCCGCAACGATCATCTTCAATGATTTCATGACAATACCTCTCAATGGATAAATTGGATTTTTATGAAAGCGACTAACAACAAATGCGTCATCGAGCTTGGCTACTGCGACGTCTAACAGCTTCGTTGCTTTCCCTGACGAAGCTCCCTCTGCCCAGAAACAAATCGCCAAGGTGAAGATTGATAAGCCCACATTCACCTTGTAGCCACGCATTTACCCCTTCAAGTATCGAACAGGTTTAGTTTTTATCCACTTATTGGTTAAAAATTTACCGCCGTTTTGTGCTTTTATAATCTGTAATCAATGAGATATCGCCGCAAGACCGCGCCATTACTCGGTTGCAACAAATTGATTAATAATGTTAGCGAATGCTTCGGGGTGAGAGATAAACGGCGCATGGGCCGCTTTGGCGATCACCTCCGAGGTGGAGTTCGGCCACAATTCGTCCAGCAGGCTAGCCACTTTGCGCGGCACCAGCCCGTCGAGGTAACCATAAATACGCAGTACCGGCATCGTCAGTGTCGCCATGGATTGGCGTTGATCTACTGTGCGTAGCATCTCTAGGCCGCCGTTAAGCACCTCAACGCCCGGCATCGGCTGATTGAGCACTACGGCTTTCAACTGGCGTGCATCCTGACGAGCGCTTTCCGTGCCCAGCGTTTGCAGTGCCAGAAAGCGTTCCACGGTGCGCTGGAAATCATGGCTGAGCTGCTGCTGGAAGCCACTGAGCACCTCAGGGCGGATCCCCGGCCACGGATCGTGTGCCGTAAAGCAGGGCGAAGAAGCCACGGTGATCAGCCCGGTTACCCGCTCAGGCTGCATAAGGGCAATCTGCCCGGCGACCAGCCCACCAAGGGACCACCCCAGCCAATACGCATGCTTGGGTGCGGCGGCCAGCAGTATCTCCGCCATCTCCGTTAACGAGACGGCACCATAGCCCTGGCTGCGGCCATAGCCAGGCAAGTCCACCAGGTGTAGGCGAAAATGCGGAGCCAATCGCTCCATCGTGCAACCCCAGACCTCGGCATTCAGTCCCCATCCGTGCAGCAGCACAAGATCGCGATCGCCTTCACCTAAGGTTTGCCAATACAGCTCTGTCATCAGTTATTGTCCTTACTCGTCGCCTTCCAAGCGGTAGCGTTTTGCACGACTCGAAATTCATAGAGTATTAAAAAGGGGAGGTGACTATGCTACCAATCCACAGCCGCTGTTGGCTATGCCGGCAACCATTACGGCTGATGCAGCAGGGCATCTGCAGCTACTGCCTGCGTAAGTTGCCCGCCAAACCTTGTTGCTGCCCAGTTTGCGGTTTGCCCAGTGGCGATCCCCATCAGCCTTGCGGACGATGTCTGCAAAAGGCGCCCCCTTGGCAAGCCTTGGTATTTGTTTCGGATTATCGCCCGCCCATCAGCACCCTGGTGAAAAATTTCAAATTCCAGCAGACACCCGCACTGGCTCCCACTCTGGCTCGTTTGATCCTGCTGCATTGGCTGCAAGCGCACCGAGAGCAACATCTGAACAGACCGGAGGTGATTTTAGCGGTACCCTTGCAGGATAAACGCTGCTGGCGGCGTGGCTATAACCAAAGCGAGCTGTTGGCCCTGCCACTGGCCCGCTGGTTGGGCTGCGAATATCGCCCTGCGGCATTACGCCGCATCAGGGCAACCGCGCCACAACAGCAATTGATAGCGCGCCTACGGCGGCGTAATCTGCGTGGTGCTTTCCGTTGTGATGAGAACCTGGCAGGGAAGCATGTGGCATTGCTGGATGATGTGGTTACCACTGGCAGCACCATGGCAGAAATCGCTACACTATTACAGAAGCAAGGCGTCGCATCGTTGCAGATTTGGTGCGTTTGCCGCACGTTGTAGTACCACGGCAATGGGCGTATTATAACCTACTATAGAAGTCAACTATTGAGCTAATGCTATGATCCGTATAACAGATGCTGCACAGGAACACTTTGCCAAGCTGTTGGCAAGCCAAGAAGAAGGCACCCAAATCCGCGTATTCGTGATCAATCCGGGTACGCCGACGGCCGAATGCGGTGTCTCTTATTGCCCGCCAGACGCGGTGGAAGCGACAGATACCGAACTCAAGTTCGAAAAGCTGTCCGCTTACGTCGATGAGCTGAGCGCGCCTTATCTGGACGACGCTGAAATCGACTTCGTCACCGATCAGCTCGGCTCACAGCTGACGCTGAAAGCGCCGAACGCCAAAATGCGCAAAGTGGACGACAATGCGCCACTGATGGAGCGCGTAGAATACGTGCTGCAATCGCAGATCAACCCGCAGCTGGCTGACCATGGTGGCCGTGTGACGCTGATGGAAATCACCGACGACGCGCTGGCCATCCTGCAGTTCGGCGGCGGTTGCAACGGTTGTTCAATGGTCGACGTCACGCTGAAGGAAGGGATCGAGAAAGAGCTGCTGCAAAAGTTCCCGGAACTGAAAGGCGTGCGCGATCTCACCGAGCACCAGCGCGGCGAACACTCCTACTACTGATAACTATCAGGGCGCAATTCCGTTTTGCGCCCTGCCTATCTCCATCGGGGTCGGTAAACCGCCCCGATGCATTTAGCCTACCGAAACCTTTCTGCGTCGCTTATCCAAATCCTTCAATAAACGGTTGACCTCAGCATCGTCAAACATCGCTTCCAAGGTCTGGCTCAGCTTGCGCCGCCAGTTCGGGTACTGATCGCTAGTGCCGGGAATATTGACCGGTTCCGCCATATCCAGCCAGTCTTCCGGTTGTAGGCCCAGTAACGCGCTGGCGCTGTCTGCCACATAGCGTTGCAAACCCCGGTTCAGCAGCGGGCTCATGTTCAACAACGAGGCTTTCTTGCCGACCTTTTGCGGCACGCAGCCATAGCGATGCAACCCATCCAGTAACCCCTGCTTGGCCCGTTCACGATCGGCAAACAGCTCTTTGAGCACTTCCGCATCCGGGTATAACCCCAGTTGCTTGCCGAGCGTCAGATCGCCGCTTTGCCAATAGCCACGCAGCGTAGGCAGATCGTGGGTGGTAATGGTCGCCATTGCCTGCACCGGATAAGACTGCGGCGCACGGAACTGCTTCTCCGCATCGTGCTCGAAATACAGTACCTTGTAGGAATAGACGCCGCTATCACGCAGTTTGCCGACGATCTCCACCGGCACGGTCCCTAAATCTTCCCCAATCACCATGCAACGATGACGCTGACTTTCCAAGGCCAACAGCGCCAACAGATCGTCAACCGGGTATTTCACATAGGCGCCGTGATCGGCCGTTTCACCATAAGGGATCCACCATAAACGCAGCATCGCCATCACGTGATCGATACGCAAGGCGCCACAGCTGGTCATATTGGCCCGCAGCAAATCGATGAACGGTTGATACCCACGTGCCACCATCACATGCGGATCCATCGGCGGCAGGCCCCAGTTTTGCCCCAGCGGCCCGAGAATATCCGGCGGAGCACCCACCGAGGCTTGCATGCAATACAGCTCGCGTTCACACCAGGTTTCCGCCCCGCCCTCTGCCACCCCGACCGCCAGATCGCGGTACAGGCCAATCGGCATCTGGCACTGCTGGCTTTGGCCGAAGCACTCGGCAAACTGGCTGGCCGCCAACCATTGCAGCCACAGGTAGAAGGTAACCTCATCCTCATGCTGCTTACAGAAGGTTTCCACTGCCGGGCTATTGCCCTGCTGATACTCCTCCGGCCAGGCTGGCCATCCCCACATAGTGCTGTCTTTAGCACTGAGATGAGCATGTAACGCGTCGAACGTTGCCTGCTGATACAGGCTGCTGCCCCCTTCGCCGACGAAGCGTTCAAATTCCTGCTTCAGCGCATCCTGCGGCTTGCGGGCCTGGAAATGCGGGAAAGCCAGCTTCAACGCCGCCAGCTTCAACTGCGTTACCGTGCTGTAGTCCACCAGCTCACTACTACGCGCTTTGGCCAACAGCTTCTGCGTCGCGGCCTTCTGCCACCATTTTTGCGCGGCCTGGCTGAGCTGGAAATCCTCCACCACGTTGACGTCGATATACACCACGTTCAACCAGCGGCGCGAAGACGGGCTATAAGGGCTGGCGCTTTCCGGGCTGGCCGGATACAGCGCGTGGATCGGGTTGAGCCCGATAAAGGCGCCGCCGCGTTCCCCCACCTCACCGACCATCGCCCGCAGATCGCCAAAGTCGCCAATCCCCCAGTTACGCTCGGAACGCAGCGTGTAGAGCTGTACGCAGGCTCCCCACAGCTTCTTGCCGGTCAACAAGGCATCCGGCTCGTAGCAACGCTTGGGGGCAACAATCAGCCGGCAGGCCCATTGCTGCTCCCCCTGTGACAAAGTGAGCTGGTGATAACCCAGCGGTAACTTGCCCGGCAGGGTCAAGGTTTTGTGCGCACTGGCACGGCCTTCTTGCTGGCTACCATCCTCGCGCAACAATACCCACTGAAACTCGCCTTCTCCCCCCAGCGGCAGCGCCACCGGGTTGCCATGATAAAAGACTTTAACCAGCGGCAAGGGAGCCGTTGACGGCTGCAACGACGCGGGGTTCATCGCCGCCAACAACTTGCGTTTGGTTTCTGGCGAAATTGCCTGCCGTTGGCCGTGGGCATTGATGTAATCGGCAGCAATCCCAGCCTGGGCTGCTACCTGATCGATACCTTTACTCATTCGCACTCCTTAACGCTTGGCTTGCCAAATGCGTTGCTGATAGTCACGGATCGAACGATCAGAGCTGAACATGCCTACGCGCGCGGTGTTAAGGATAGTGCGGCGCGTCCATTCGTCGCGGTCACGATACAGTTTGTCTACCTGCCGTTGAGCTTCGCAGTAGGAAGCAAAGTCCGCCAGCACCAGATACGGATCGCCACCTTCCAACAGGCTGTGCAGCATCATATCGAATGCGTGCTTGTCACCGTGACTGAATGCGCCGCTGGCCAGTTCGTCCAGGATTGCCTTCAGGTGCTTGTCTTTCTTGCGATAGCTCAGCGGATCATAACCCTTGGCCAACAGCGCTTTAACCTGCTCCACGGTGTTGCCGAAAATAAAGATGTTGTCCTCGCCGACCTGCTCGGCGATCTCGACGTTGGCTCCGTCCAGCGTGCCAACGGTCAGTGCGCCGTTCAGCGCCAGCTTCATATTCCCGGTGCCCGACGCTTCTTTACCGGCGGTGGAGATCTGCTCGGAAATGTCCGCCGCCGGGATCATCAATTCAGCGACGGAAACGCGGTAATCAGGGATGAAGGCCACTTTCAGACGATCTTTGACGATCGGATCGTTATTGATCTTCTCTGCGGCCTGGTTGATCGCATAGATGATGTTCTTCGCCAGGTAGTAGCCCGGTGCGGCTTTGGCACCAAACAGGAATACGCGTGGCACGATGTCCAGGTTCGGGTTATCCCGCAGTTGGCGATACAGAGAAAGAATGTGCAGCAGGTTCAGGTGCTGGCGCTTGTACTCGTGCAGACGTTTGATCTGCACGTCGAAGATTGCGTCTGGATTGAGCGTCAGCCCCATTACGCTGTGCACGTAGTTGGCCAGGATCACCTTGTTATCACGCTTGATCTGCTGATACTTCTCGCGGAATGCGGCATCTTCAGCGTATTTTTCCAGCCCCTTCAGCGCATCAAGATCGTTGGCCCACTCCACTTTCAGGGTGGTATCGATCAGGCCCGACAATGCCGGGTTACACTGCTTGAGCCAGCGGCGCGGCGTAATGCCGTTGGTAACGTTGTGGAATTTGTTCGGCCACAGCTGGTGATATTCCGGGAACAGATCTTTTACTACCAGATCCGAGTGCAGCTGGGCCACACCGTTCACCGCAAAGCCGCTGACCACGCACAGGTTGGCCATGCGTACCTGCTTGTTGTGGTGTACTGCCAGCTTGGCCCACACCGCCTCATCGCCCGGCCAGTGTTGATCTACCAACCGCTTAAAGTTGGCATTGATCTGCTTGATGATGGAGAAGTGGCGCGGCAGCAGGCTGCGGACCAGTTTCTCATCCCAGCACTCCAGGGCTTCCGGCATCAGGGTGTGGTTGGTATAGGCAAAGGTCTTGCTGGTGATCGCCCAGGCCGCATCCCAATCCAGTTGGTGCTCATCGAGCAGAATACGCAGTAGCTCTGGAATGGCGATGGTTGGGTGGGTATCGTTGAGTTGGATCACTTCGTACTTCGGCAACTCTTCAATCTTGCGCCCGGCCAGATGGTGCTTACGCAGAATATCGGCCACTGAGCAGGCACACTGGAAATACTGCTGCATCAGGCGCAGGCGTTTGCCTGCCTGATGGTTGTCATTCGGATAGAGCACCTTGGTCAGCTTGGCAGCTTCTACGCCCTGCTTTTCCGCCTGCAGGAATTTGCCGTCGTTGAAATCCCCCAGGTCGAATGGATGACTATGCGTTGCCTGCCACAGGCGCAGCGGCTGGGTGACCCCGTTACGGAAGCCCAGCACCGGCAGATCCCAAGCTTCCCCACGCAGGGTAAACTCCGGGTGCCACAGCTCGCGGCCATCGGCCAGTTTCTCGATCTTGCCACCAATCCCGACATCCACCGCCAACGCAGCATTATGGCGGAACCACGGGTAGCTCTCGCGCTGCCAGTTATCCGGTGCCTCTTGCTGATGGCCCTCTTTGAACGACTGACGGAACAGCCCATATTGATAGTTCAGCCCATAGCCGGTAGCCGGTTGCTCCACCGTAGCCATCGAGTCCAGGAAGCAAGCGGCTAAACGCCCCAGACCACCGTTACCCAACGCCGGATCGGTTTCCTGCTCCAACAGATCGGCCAGTTTGACGTCCTGCTCTGCCAACGCCGCCTCAACGGTGTCATACCAGCCAAGGTTGATCAGGTTGTTGGCCGTCAGGCGGCCAATCAGGAATTCCATCGAGATGTAGTTTACATGGCGCAACGACTTGCTGCTTTTACGCGGCGCAGGCTGCGCGGCCAGCTGTTCGGCGAGAGCGGCACTCACGGCCTCCCACCATTGATGCTGAGTCATCTGCTGTGCGGAGCTGAGGCCAAAACGCTGCCACTGACGAGTCAGTGCAGCCAGAAAAACGTCCTTTTTGAGCATAGGCTGTGACATAGGTAAAACTCTCTATCCGGTGTACCCGTCGTCTTTCAAGCGGCAACTTGAGTTCCATTGGGTAGTAAATGGGCCAATTTTTTCACTATCGTGCCGGGGAGAACCCGCAATGGCATCATCCCGCCTGGGGGTTAGCTGGGGAGGAGGATTGGGGCGTAGCTGAAACTGTGATCTCAGGCACTTTTTAAGCCCCCTTGCGTGCGGTAAGAAAGCCCATCGATATCACCGGTGAGCATAAAATCGACGGCAAACCTCAGGACGTTAGCACAGTTATGATAGCTGATGAAGTTTTGTACTTGTCCACTAACAGCCGAAAAACAGGGTAATTTCTGAGGGTAATCAGGCGCGATGTAAAGCGCAGTTAGAGCGGAACCCGGGGCAAACATAAAAAAGTGTGATCAATAGCAATTTAACTTCAAGCCAAAGCGCAAGCTTGTTGCATTACCGTTGACGATGTTCGAAGTTAAAGAGGGGGATTAATTACGAGCTACAAAATAATTAACTCAACCCGGTCCCGAGACAGGAACACGGTGAAATGAATCCTTCGGGCAGTCCTTCGGCGGCGGGAACCGCACTTTACACCTGGAATATTATGCTGATCCCATCAAAACTGAGCCGTCCGGTACGGCTGCAAAATACCGTGGTACGCGATCGTCTGCTGGCGAAGCTGGCCGGTGCGGCGAACTATCGCCTGACATTGGTCAATTGCCCGGCAGGCTACGGTAAGACCACGCTGGTGGCACAATGGGCTGCGGGCAAATCAGATCTGGGGTGGTACTCCCTGGACGAGAGCGACAACCAGCCGGAGCGCTTCGCCAGCTATCTGATCGCCGCGCTGCAACAGGCCACCACTGGCCACTGCGTGAAAAGCGAGGCACTAAGCCAGAAGCACCAATACGCCAACCTTTCGGCGCTGTTTGCCCAGCTGTTTATCGAGCTGTCTGACTGGCACCAGCCGCTGTACCTGGTGATCGACGATTACCACCTGATCACCAATGACCAGATCCATGAAGCGATGCGTTTCTTCCTGCGCCACCAGCCAGAAAACCTGACGCTGCTGATCCTTTCCCGCACCCTGCCTCCCCTGGGGATTGCCAATCTTCGCGTACGCGATCAGCTGTTAGAGCTGAGCACGCGCCAGTTGGCTTTTAATCATCAGGAGGCGAAACAGTTCTTTGACTGCCGCCTTACCTCCCCGCTGGAGCACAATGACAGCAGCCGTCTGTGTGACGAAGTGGAGGGCTGGGCAACCGCCTTGCAGCTAATCGCGCTCTCCGCCCGTCAATCCACCTCTTCCGCTCAGCAATCTGCCAAACGTCTGGCCGGGCTGAACGCCAGCCACCTGTCCGATTATCTGGTGGATGAGGTGCTGGATCGCGTTGATGCCGATGCCCGCGCGTTCCTGTTGCGCTGCTCGGTACTGCGTTCGATGAACGACGCGTTGATCGTTCGCCTGACCGGAGAAGACAACGGCCAGCAGCGCCTGGAAGAGCTTGAGCGCCAGGGCCTGTTTATTCACCGTATGGACGACACCGGCGAATGGTTCTGTTTCCATCCGCTGTTTGCCTCGTTCCTGCGCCAGCGTTGCCAGTGGGAATTGGCGCTGGAACTGCCAGGCCTGCACCATGCGGCGGCGGAAGGTTGGCTGGCGCTCGGGTACCCGGCGGAAGCCATTCACCATGCGTTGGCAGCCAGCGATGTCAGCATGTTACGCGATATCCTGTTGCAACATGCCTGGTCGTTGTTCCATCACAGCGAACTGGCCTTGCTGGAAGAGTGTCTGAATGCCCTGCCGTACGAACGGCTGATCCAGAACCCGAAACTGGCCCTGCTGCAAGCCTGGCTGGCACAAAGCCAGCATCGTTACAGCGAAGTGAATACCCAGCTGGAACGCGCCGAACAGGCCATGCTCCAGCAAAAGATCGTCATTGACCAGACTCTGCATGCTGAATTTGACGCGCTGCGTGCTCAGGTGGCGATCAACGCCGGTAAACCGGAAGAGGCCGAACGCCTGGCCACCGAGGCGCTGAAATTCCTGCCGCTATCCAGCTATTACAGCCGCATAGTGGCCACCTCGGTCACCGGTGAGGTTCACCACTGCAAGGGAGAACTGGCACGCGCGTTGCCCATGATGCAGCAAACCGAACAGATGGCTCGCCGCCATCAGGCTTATCACTATGCGCTGTGGGCGCTGTTGCAGCAGAGCGAAATTCTGATCGCACAAGGGTTCCTGCAAGCCGCCTATGAAACGCAGGATAAGGCCTTCGAACTGGTGCGTGAACAGCATCTGGAGCAGTTACCGATGCACGAATTCCTGCTGCGCATTCGCTCGCAGGTACTATGGTCGTGGTCACGGTTGGACGAAGCCGAAGAAGCGGCACGTGAAGGGCTGAAGGTGTTGGCTAACTACCAGCCGCAGCAACAGTTGCAATGCCTGGCGATGTTGGCGAAATGCTCGCTGGCGCGTGGCGATCTGGATAATGCCAATGCTCACCTGCTGCGCAGCGAAGTCCTGCTGCATGGCTCGCAGTATCACCGAGACTGGCTGACCAATGCCGATAAACCCAGGGTGATCCACTGGCAGATGACCGGGGATACCACCGCAGCGGCCAATTGGCTGCGCCATACCGAAAAACCGGGGATGGCCAACAACCACTTTATGCAGGGGCAATGGCGTAATATCGCCCGCGTGCAGATCCTGCTTGGGCAGTACGAAGAAGCCGAAGTGGTGTTGGACGAGCTGAACGAAAATGCCCGCCGCCTGCGGTTGGTGAGCGATCTCAACCGTAATCTGCTGCTCAGTAACCACCTCTACTGGCAGATGGACCGCAAAGTGGATGCCCAGCGCGCGCTGATAGAATCGCTCTCGCTGGCTAATCGCACCGGGTTTATCAGCCACTTTGTGATCGAGGGAGAGGCTATGGCGCAGCAGTTGCGTCAACTGATCCAGCTCAACACGCTGCCGGAGATGGAACAGCATCGCGCCCAGCGCATTCTGCGCGATATCAACCAGCATCACCGACACAAGTTCGCCCATTTTGACGAGAACTTCGTTGATAAGCTGCTAACTCACCCACAAGTGCCGGAGCTGATCCGCACCAGCCCGCTGACACAGCGTGAATGGCAGGTGCTGGGCCTGATTTACTCCGGTTACAGCAACGATCAGATCGCCGGGGAACTGGCCGTGGCGGCCACCACCATCAAAACCCATATCCGTAATCTGTACCAGAAACTGGGGGTCGCACATCGGCAGGAAGCGGTGCAGCAGGCGCAGCAGTTGCTGAAAATGATGGGTTATGGCGCATAGTTTAAAAGCAGATCAGTAGGTTAAGCCCGGTGTAGCGCCCCTCACCCTAACCCTCTCCCACAGGGAGAGGGGACCGAACGTGCCACATTTGACAACTGCGTTCGACCCTAAATCCGTAAGGGGTGACTGTACACAGCTGGTTTCATCTTTACTCCACTGCCTTGCTCTCTATTTTTGTCATTCTGGGTGATTTCCCAAGATGAGCATTAATCCTCCTTTTATTAAGTAACCTATAGTTTAGATAATATATAGAGCCTGATATATCCACCAAATAAATAGGTAGAGCGATATCACCAGCGGTTAATCTAAAGCCCGCCGGTTTTCTCATGACATTATCGTTTCATCTGGGTACTATTGCGGCAAATTTCCATAGGGAGTTGGGATTGTGGCAATAAACAGGAAAACACTTATTGTGGCAGGGATTTATCTTGCCACCTCTCCGGCCATGGCGAGCACGGAAACCCTCATCGATTATAGTTCTCGGCCCGACGCCGGGGTTTATCTGGGGAATCAGGTTGCCGCATCAACGTTATTTTCTCATACCCTGCACCAAAGAAAGACCGCGCCAGGGGACAGTCAATTCTGGATGCGAGTTTCGGGTTATCACAGCAAGGATCTGAGCGCGGGCGATAACGGCTTGCCCGTCGATATGGATCGTCAGGTCTTTATGCTTGGCGGCGATTTGCTGGCCTTGGATAACAACAAAGAAGAGTGGACGGCAGGCCTGATGACCGGCTACGGCCACGCCAAGAGCAGCGCTAACAACGCCACCCTCTCATCCGAAGGTAAAGTCGACGGCTATTCTATCGGCGCTTACAGCACCTGGTATCAGGATAAGAAAAAGCATTCTGGGGCGTATGTGGATACCTGGCTGCAATATGCCTGGTTTAACAACAGCGTGACCTATGCCCAAGGCAAGCAGAATTATGACAGCACCGGCTTTAGCGCCTCGCTGGAAACCGGCTATGCCTTGCAGCCTTTTTCAGCACTCGAGTTGATTATCGAGCCACAGCTGCAGATTATTTATAACCGCTTTGATGCCGATAATTATCAGGATCCGGCAGGCGTCTATATTCATCAGGCCGATGCGCCAAACTTTACTTCACGCGTCGGTATTCGCTGGTACAGCGATCAAGACGATTATACTACCGCCTATCTCGCCACCAACTGGTGGCATAATAGTGGCAAGAACACGGTCAATTTTAATGATACGCGGGTAGAATCCAATTCGCTGGATGATCTGTTTGAGGTCAAATTAGGCCTGCATTCGCCTAGTACTTACAACATGCAGCTGTGGTTTGAAGGCGGGATCACCATGGGAGCCAACAGCTACCAGGATTACGGCGGCACCTTGGGTGTGAGCTATCGCTGGTAATAATGCTACGGCTGCAAGACGGCGGGGGTAAAGACCCTGCCGTTGCTCTGGTCTAATACCTGCAGAAATTGGATACAATAAAGACATTATCCCATTACCCGGTATTTTGCAGTTATGGAACAGTTTGAAACGATCGACGTTGTGCAGGCACACCAACGCCTGAAAGACGGTAGCGCCGCACTGGTTGATATCCGCGATCCACAAAGCTTTGAGGCTGGACATACGCCAGGCGCTTTTCATCTGACCAACGCCACCCTGTCCGCCTTTATGCAGCAGAACGAGTTCGATCGCCCAGTGATGGTCATGTGCTATCACGGCAACAGCAGCCGCAGCGCCGCACAGTATCTGCTGCATCAGGGGTTTGACGCGGTTTACAGTATTGATGGCGGCTTTGAGGCCTGGGCCCGCCAGTTCCCACAGGACGTTGAGACTTCCGCTTGATCCCCATTAGGCCGCCTTTCTGGGCGGCCAATTGCTGAATTCTGCACTGTTTTTGTCAGATCCCTTCCCTGCGCTCAGGATTTCAACGGTATAATCAGCCGCCAATGCCATCGGCGGTTTTGCCCGTGGCCAAAGTCATCTACTTAGACGGAAAATCTATGGTTCGAGTGATCGCCGTATCCAACCCTCGCCTGGCGCAGGCCTTTGTCGATTACATGGCAACGCAGGGGGTTGTACTTGAAGTCCGCGCCACGGGCGATGCAGCCGAAATCTGGCTGGCGGACGAGGCCCATCTGGAGCAGGTGCAACACGAACTGCAACAGTTCCTGCTCGATCCGTTTAACCGCCGCTATCAGGCCGCCAGTTGGCAGGCAGGCAGCACCGATGCCGGTCTACAGTATCAACAGTTTTCTTACCTGCAAATCATCCGCAGCAAGGCCGGGCCACTGACGCTGACGGTGATGAGCCTGTGTATTCTGGTCTATATCCTGATGCAGGTGCTGGGCGATGATACCGTCATGTTCTGGCTCTCCTGGCCGCAAAACAGCTCGCAATATGGCCAGCTGTGGCGCTGGGTCAGCCATGCGTTTCTGCACTTCTCGCTGCTGCACATTACTTTTAACCTGATGTGGTGGTGGTATCTTGGTGGTCCGCTAGAAAAACTCCTCGGCACCGGCAAGCTATTTGTGATCGCCGTAGTGTCGGCCTTTTTCAGTGGCTGGGCGCAGTCGTTGTTCAGCGGTGCGCTGTTCGGTGGGCTTTCCGGGGTAGTTTACGCGCTGATGGGCTACGTCTGGCTGAGCGGAGAACGCGCACCGGAACGCGGTTTGAACCTGCCAAGGGGCTTAATGGTCTTTTCCGCGCTCTGGCTGGTGGCCGGTTATTTCGATATTTTAGGAATGTCGATCGCCAATGCGGCACACGTTGCCGGTTTAGTGATAGGGTTATTAATGGCATTCTGGGATACGCGGCATCGCGCGCACAACGAACAATAACAACCAGGCACATCGGTGTATTAGGGGAATATCGTGAAGCAAACACAGCGTCATGACGCAATTATCGAATTAGTGCGCCTACAGGGATATGTCAGTACGGAAGAGCTGGTGGAGCACTTTGCCGTCAGCCCGCAGACCATTCGCCGTGATTTGAATGACCTGGCCGATCAGAACAAAATACAGCGTCATCACGGTGGGGCTGCGTTACCTTCCAGTTCGGTGAACACCGCTTATCACGATCGTAAGGTGATGTGGTCGGAAGAGAAAGCCCGCATCGCCCAACGTGTAGCCAGCCAGATACCGGACGGTGCCACGCTGTTTATCGATATTGGTACCACGCCGGAAGCGGTAGCCCACGCCTTGATGGGCCATAAAAATCTGCGGGTCGTGACCAACAACCTGAACGTGGCCACACTGCTCACCGCCAAGGAGGATTTCCGCCTGATCCTGGCCGGTGGCGAAGTCCGTACCCGTGATGGCGGCATTATGGGCGAAGCCACGCTGGACTTTATCTCCCAGTTCCGCCTTGATTTCGGCATTCTTGGCATCAGCGGCATCGATATGGATGGTTCGTTGCTCGAATTCGACTATCACGAAGTGCGAACCAAACGCGCGATTATCGAAAACTCCCGCTGCGTGATGTTGGTTACCGACCATTCCAAATTTGGCCGTAACGCGATGGTGAACCTGGGTAACATGAACCTGATCGACTATCTGTTTACCGATCAGGCTCCACCGCCTAGCGTGATGAAGATTATCGAACAGTACGACGTACAGCTGGAACTCTGCTGATCGCCCCGCCCCCTCACCAAATGGAGAGGGGGCCTAACGTGCCACAAATTAGCTCATCACCCAGGGCAATACATGCGGCCATTGCTGAAGCTCCAGTCAGCGGCGTTGTTGAACTGAATAATCACCATGACATCATCGGGATGAATATTCAGCCCCCTGTTCAGGCGCTCACTCAGCACACGGTAAAAACTCTGTTTCTGCCCGACGGTACGCGGCTTTCCCGCGATGATCTGAAACAGGATAAAGTTGTCGCTGCGTTCACCACTCTGATAATGCCGGTCAAAAATGCGCTGGCTGGCAGGTAGCGTGTCTATGACCTGAAAACGGTCGTCTGGCGGAACGCCAAACTCCTCCGTCAGGCTCTGGTGCAGAATGTCAGAAATTTTCTGAAGTTGTGTCTCACTGTAGCCTTGGCGAAGTGTAATTCGGCTGAAGGGCATCAGATACTCTCCTCATCAATACAACCGATTGCAGATACTGCGGCCGGCCAGCCTGCATAAAAAGCCAAATGGGTGAACGCTTCAATAATCTCCTGGTGGCTCAGACCATTTTTCCGAGCAAAATCGAGGTGCCACGGTAGTTGTTGCACCCGCCCTAGCGCTGCCAGAGCAGACAATGTTATCAGGCTGCGATCACGCGGGGAGAGCTCACCGCGCTGCCATATATCATCAAAAAGAACCTCCTTGCTCAATTCAGCCAGTTTGGGGGCCAGTCGGGCAAGCATGTCTCGGTCGGTGGATTGGGTCATGGCATTCTCTCCGTATTGACAGTCAGCCCATTCTGGCGCGATAGTCACATCCTGAAAATCGAATTAATCAGGACCAACCATCCTGAATATAAGGATGATAATGAAGAAGCTTTTACCCGCGCTGGATCTGGATGCACTCCGCAGCTTTGTTACCGGCATTGAATGTGGCAGCTTTGCACTAGCGGCAACACGCCTGTCCCGCTCCACTTCCGCCGTCAGCGCCCAGCTGAAAAAGCTGGAAATGCAGTGCAATGCGACATTGGTGATGAAAAAGGGCCGTCATCTGGAACTGACCCCTCAGGGTGAAATGCTGATGGGTTATGCGCGGCGCATGCTGGAGCTAAACGATGAAACACAGCGTGCTCTGAAAGGAGAATTGTTAAAGGGGGAGATAAGCATTGGTATGCAGGAGGATTTTGGTGAATCGCTGATGCCAGGGATCCTCGGCCAGTTCAGGCGCCATCATCCAGAGCTGAAGATCATCGCCAGGGTTGACCGTCAACGTGCGCTGCAAACCGCATTAGACGATAAAACGGTCGATATGGCACTCATGTGGCAGCCAGATGCACAGATACGCGAAGGCCGACGGTTAGGCGAACGCCAGCTAGAGTGGATTTACCATCCGGACCTGGATCTTTCTAGTCTGCTGGCAAAAGGTGAACCGCTACCACTGGTGATGTTTGAAAGCCCGTGCCTGATGCGCTCGCGTGCTACTGCCAGCCTGGATGATGCAGGGATCCCCTGGCGGGTAATGTTTGTCAGCCACAGTCTGAGCGGTATCTGGGCTGCGGTTAAGGCCGGGTTTGGCCTGACCGTGCGCACACGCCTTGGCATGCCAGGAGATCTGCACATAGCGGGCAACCTTCTGCCAACACTCGGAAATCTGGGGATCACACTTGAGCAGACCAAGGCCGACGGTGAGAATCTCACTGCGCGGACCATGCTTGGCCAGTTAATGGAGGAAGCGTTGTCAGGATTGAAATGATACCCATACTTATGTTCATCCTCTTATCCACCCCAGTCGCTTCGTCACCAAAATCAAAAACCTCCTTATATCCACGCCCGCAATGGGCATGGGTTTGCGGCGGATGTGGCTAAGCGAAAGCTGCATCAAATATCCCTTCAATTTGTATACCTACTATCACCAAACTGTTATCTCTATCACGCAAGAATGTTTTTGTTTGGTTAACTCTTGGCTTGCTTGTTGGTTTCCGATTACAATAATGAGCGAAAACGAACATAAAAGAGCTATTTCGAACACCAGGAGGAAGTTAACGTGGAAACCAAAGACTTGATCGTTATCGGTGGTGGTATCAACGGAGCCGGCATCGCAGCCGATGCAGCCGGGCGTGGGCTGTCCGTACTGCTGCTGGAAGCGCAAGACTTGGCCTGTGCTACGTCTTCCGCCAGTTCAAAACTGATCCACGGTGGCCTGCGCTACCTGGAACACTACGAGTTTCGTCTGGTCAGCGAAGCGCTGGCCGAACGTGAAGTGCTGCTGAAACTGGCACCGCACATCGCCTTCCCAATGCGTTTCCGCCTGCCGCATCAGCCCCATCTGCGCCCGGCCTGGATGATCCGCATCGGCCTGTTCCTGTACGATCATTTGGGCAAACGCACCAGCCTGCCAGGCAGTAAGGGTTTGCGCTTTGGACCAGAGTCCGTCCTGAAGCCGGACTTAAAGCGCGGTTTCGAATATTCTGACTGTTGGGTAGACGATGCGCGCCTGGTCGTGCTGAACGCCCAAGCCGTAGCCGAACGCGGTGGCGAAGTGCGCACTCGCACCAAAGTGACCCGCGCCTGGCGCGAAAATGGCCTGTGGATGGTGGAAGCCATCGACGTCGACAGCGGCAAAACCTTTACCTGGCGCGCCAAAGGCCTGGTAAACGCCACCGGCCCATGGGTAAAACATTTCTTCGACGATGGCCTGAAGCTCAAGTCTCCTTACGGTATCCGCCTGATCAAAGGCAGCCATATCGTGGTACCTCGGGCACATAACCAGCCACAGTCTTATATCTTGCAGAACGAAGATCACCGTATCGTATTTGTCATTCCGTGGCTGGACGAGTTCTCCATCATCGGCACCACCGACGTGGAATACCACGGCGATCCGAAAGACGTGAAGATCGACGATAACGAAATCAACTATCTGTTGAAGGTGTATAACGATCACTTCAAAAAACAGCTGGGCCGTGACGATATCGTCTGGACCTACTCTGGCGTACGCCCACTGTGTGATGACGAATCTGACTCACCGCAGGCCGTAACTCGCGACTATACGCTGGATGTGCATGACGAGCAGGGCAAAGCCCCACTGCTTTCCGTGTTTGGTGGCAAACTCACCACCTACCGCAAACTAGCCGAGCATGCGATGGAGAAGTTGGCTCACTACTATCCTGGCTGTGGCCCAGCGTGGACCAAAAACGGTTCCCTGCCAGGAGGCAATATTGACGGCGATCGCGATAGCTATGCCGCTAAACTGCGCCGTCAGCACGGCTGGATGACGGAGTCTCTGGCTCGCCGTTACGCTCGCACCTATGGCAGCCATAGCGAAATTATCCTGGCCAATGCCAATAGCCTGAGCGATTTGGGTGAAGATTTCGGCCATGACCTGTACGAAGCTGAACTGCGTTATCTGGTAGAGAAAGAGTGGGTTGTCGAGCTGGATGATGCCCTGTGGCGCCGTACCAAACTGGGGATGTGGCTCAGCGAAGAACAGCAGGCGCGGGTGAAAACCTGGCTGGCAGAAAATGCCAAACCAAAAGCGTTGTCATTGGCGTCTTGATTGAGCTGTGAGTAGACGGGCGCAGCATGCAGCGCCCCTACGGCATACGGGACGCAACAAGTTAAATTCAAGGGCCGGTGATCCGGCCCTTGACTATTACAGCTTTATCGGTTTGATATTCCAAATCTCGTCCGCGTACTCCTGGATCGTGCGGTCGGAAGAGAAGTAGCCCATGTTGGCGATATTGAGTATCGCGCGTTTGGTCCAGTCGTCCTGATTGAGATACACCTCATCCACCTTATCCTGGGTATCCACATAGCTGCGGTAGTCAGCCAACAGCTGATAGTGATCGCCAAGATTGACCAGTGAATCGAACAGGCTGCTGTAGCGCTTGGGCTCCTCGGGGCTGAACGCACCGGTAGCAATCTGCGTCAAAGCCAGATGCAACTCTTCATCCTGCTCGTAATACTGACGCGGGTTATACCCATCGTGGCGCAGCGCTTCCACCTGATCGGCAGTATTGCCAAAGATAAAGATATTCTCTTCGCCCACGTGTTCCAGCATTTCGACGTTGGCCCCGTCCAGCGTACCGATGGTCAAGGCACCGTTGAGAGCAAACTTCATATTACTGGTACCCGAAGCCTCGGTCCCCGCCAGCGAGATCTGTTCGGAGAGATCGGCCGCTGGAATGATCATCTGGGCCAGGCTCACCCCGTAGTTAGGGATAAACACCACCTTCAAATCATCATGCACTCGCGGATCGTTGTTGATCACCTTCGCTACGTCGTTGATCAAGCGGATGATCTGTTTGGCGGCATAGTAGGCAGAAGCCGCTTTACCCGCAAAGATCACTACGCGCGGTACGCGTTTGGCATCAGGATCCTGCAGCAGACGGTTATAACGCGTGATCACATGCAATACGTTCAGCAGTTGCCGCTTATATTCGTGGATCCGTTTGATCTGTACGTCGAACAACGCGTCGGGGTTCACCACCACGTTGAGCTTTTTGGCGATATACGCCGCCAGCCGCTCTTTGTTCTGCCGTTTGGCAGCCTGTACGGCCTGCAAGAAGCTCGGGTAATCCGCATTCGCTTTAATTTCGCCAAGCTGGCTAAGGTCGGTACGCCAGTTATGGCCAATGCTGTCATCCAGCACTTTAGATAGCGGCCGGTTAGCCAACCCCAGCCAGCGGCGCGGCGTTACCCCGTTGGTTTTATTGCAGAAGCGATCGGGGAATACACGAGCAAAATCGGCAAACAGGGACTGTACCATCAGTTCGGAGTGCAGCGCCGAGACGCCATTCACCTTATGGCTGGCGACCACTGCCAACCACGCCATCCGCACTCTGCGCCCGTTGGTTTCATCAATGATGGAGACCCGTGCCAGCAATTGATTATCACCCGGCACCACTTGCTTAACCTGCTTGAGGAAATGATCGTTGATTTCGAAAATCAGCTGTAAGTGGCGCGGCAGGATCTTGCCCAGCATATCGACCGGCCAGGTTTCCAGCGCTTCGCTCATCAAGGTGTGGTTGGTATAGGAGAATACCTTTTCCACCACTTCCCAGGCATCCAGCCAGCTGAATTTGTGCTCATCAATCAGCAGGTGCATCAGTTCAGGGATCGACAACACCGGGTGGGTATCGTTGAGGTGGATGGCAATCTTGTCGGCCAGATTGTCGAAGGTTTTGTGCATCGTCCAATGGCGGTTGAGGATGTCCTGGGTAGTAGCTGAAACCAGGAAATACTCCTGCCGCAGGCGCAGTTCACGCCCGGAATAGGTGGAGTCATCGGGATAGAGCACGCGCGAGACGTTCTCGGAGTGGTTTTTATCTTCCACGGCGGCAAAATAATCCCCCTGGTTGAACTTACCCAGGTTGATTTCATTACTGGCCTGAGCGCTCCACAAACGCAGCGTGTTGGTGGCATCGGTATCGAAGCCTGGGATCACCTGATCGTAGGCGATGGCGATAATCTCTTCGGTTTCCACCCAGCGGGCCTTCGCCCCTTCCTGCTGTACGCGGCCACCAAAACGCACTTTATAGCGGGTATTGTGGCGCGGGAATTCCCAAGGGTTACCGTATTCCAACCAATAATCCGGCGACTCCATCTGTTGGCCATCGACGATGTTCTGTTTGAACATGCCATATTCGTAGCGGATACCGTAACCCCGGCCAGGCAGCGCCAGCGTGGCCAACGAATCCAGGAAGCATGCAGCCAACCGCCCTAGACCCCCATTGCCCAAGCCAGGATCGTTCTCTTCCTCGAGCAGTTCACTCAGGTTCAGACCCATCTCATCGAGTGCGTCCTCAATATCCTGGTAAATCCCCATCGATAACAGCGCATTCGACAGCGTACGGCCGAGCAGAAACTCCATCGACAGGTAATACACCTGCCGGACATCTTGTGAAAGCTGGGCGCGATTGGATCGCAACCAACGTTCCACCATCCTGTCGCGCACCGCAAACAACACGGCGTTAAGCCAGTCGTGCTGGGTGGCGATAGCCGGATCCTTACCGACAATAAACATCAGTTTATAGGCGATGGAATGTTTCAGCGCTTCAACACTGACCGTGGGTGAGGTGTAACTAAACGGTGAAGTCATAGTAATTCAATCCCAAGTACGTGATTACAACAAGCGTTGATAAAGCGACAGATATTCCTTTGCCGCGACTTGCCAGCCAAAATCCAGACTCATGGCGTGGCGTTGTACGTGATGCCAATGTCTCGGCCTGCTCCAGAGCACCAGAGCACGCCGAATGGCATTGCCCAGGGCAACAGCATTACAATCATCAAACACAAACCCGCTGGCAGTGCCGTCGGCCAAATTCTCCAGCGCACAGTCCACCACCGTATCTGCCAACCCACCGGTGCGGCGCACCAGCGGCAACGTGCCATATTTCAGGCCATAAAGCTGTGTTAACCCGCAAGGCTCAAAGCGGCTGGGCACCAGGATCACGTCCGCTCCGCCGATAATGCGGTGGGAGAAGGCATCGTGGTAGCCAATCTGCACGCCGACCTGTTCCGGATAATCGGCCGCCGCGGCCAGGAAAGCCTGCTGCAATACCGCGTCCCCCGCCCCCAGCAGCACCAACTGCCCCCCTTGTTCCAGCAACGCTGGCAGGGCTTCCAGCACCAGGTCCAACCCTTTCTGGTTGGTCAAACGGCTGACCACTGCAAACAGCGGCAACGATTCATCCACCTGCAGCCCCATGGCTTTTTGCAGATGAACCTTATTCTTGGCCTTGTTTTTCAAGCTGTTGGCGTCATAGCGTGCCGCCAGGCGCGCATCGTGTGACGGGTCCCAAATCTTGTCATCAACACCGTTGAGAATGCCGCTCAATCTCCCCTGCCGTTGCCGCTCCTGAAGCAACCCTTCCATCCCGTAACCAAACTCCGGCTGGGTGATTTCACGCGCATAGGTCGGGCTGACGGCGGTGATATGGTCAGCGTAGTACAGGCCTGCCTTCAGGAAAGACATCTGGCCATAAAACTCCAGGCCATAGATATTCAAGAATGACGATGGCAACCACAGCTCCGCCATATGGTGGGCGGAGAATAGCCCCTGATAGGCCAGATTGTGTACGGTGAAGATCGAGCGTGCCGGGTGGCCATTCGCCGCCAGATAAGCGCAGGCCAGGCCAGCATGCCAGTCGTGAGCATGGACCAGTTTTGGCCGCCAGTAATGATCCAACCCCTTCGCCAGCTCGCAGGCCATCCAGCCCAGCAAGGCAAAACGGCGGTGGTTGTCCGGGTAGGCATACATCGACTGATCGTGGTACGGGCTGCCCGGCCGGTCATACAGCCAGGGGGCATCGATCAGGTAAACGCCCACGCCATGATAGGTGCCATAACGCAGGCCTACGCGCCCGGCAAAAGAGTCGATCTCGGCAACCAATACCGTGTCCGGGATACCGTTGCGCACGTCAGGAAAAGCCGGTAATAGCACCCGAACATCAGCTCCTGCGGCAATCTGCGCCGTCGGTAATGCGCCAACCACGTCTGCAAGCCCGCCGGTTTTAAGCAGTGGGAACATCTCGGAACATACGTGTAAAACCTGCATTATCACTCCTGAAATTCGGTAAAAACGTCTTTACGCAGATAAGGGGCGCGGCTTGCCACGCCCTAGGTTCCGGCCGGAATGGCTACAGTTTTGCCAACATTTCGCGCGTTACCAGCACGATGCCCTCTTCCGAGCGGTAAAAACGCTTGCTGTCTTCCTCGGCGTTTTCACCAATCACCATGCCTTCGGGAATATGGCAGGCGCGATCGATAATGCAGCGACGCAGGCGGCAGGAGCGACCAACGTTGACATCGGGCAGTAATACTGAAGAGTCGATAGTGCAGAAGGAGTTCACCCGCACCTTCGAGAACAGCACCGAATGCACCACCACAGAACCGGAGACAATGCACCCACCGGCCACCAGCGAGTTCATGGTCATGCCATGGCTGCCGGAACGGTCTTGCACAAATTTGGCCGGTGGCAGTGGCTCCATATAGGTACGGATCGGCCAGGAACGGTCGTACATATCCAGCTCAGGCGTTACCGAAGCCAGATCGAGATTGGCGCGCCAGTAGGCTTCCAGGGTCCCGACATCACGCCAATACGGTGGTAGATTCGGACCACATCCCACACAGGAAAGCGTAAATGGATGCGCCCAGGCAGCACCCTGCGCGGTAATTTTTGGGATCAGATCCTTACCGAAATCGTGAGTGGAGTCAGGGGTCGACATATCCTCTTCCAGCAGTTGGAAGAGGTAGCTGGCGTTGAAAATATAGATGCCCATGCTGGCGAGTGACATATCCGGGTTGCCAGGCATAGCCGGCGGATTGTCTGGCTTCTCCAGGAATTCGAGGATCAGATCGTTATCGTCCACCTTCATCACGCCAAACTCGCTGGCTTCCTTGCGCGGTACCGGAATACAGGCCACCGTGCACTGCGCCCCTTTCTCGACGTGGTCGATCAGCATGCGCGAGTAGTCCATTTTATAAATATGGTCACCTGCCAGGATCACCACGTATTCCGCTTCATAGCGGCGAATGATGTCGAGGTTCTGGTAGACCGCATCCGCGGTGCCTTTGTACCAATGTTCGGTGCTGAGGCGCTGCTGGGCAGGCAGCAGATCGACGAACTCGTTCATCTCTTCGTTCAGGAACGACCAGCCCCGCTGAATATGCTGCACCAGCGTATGGGAATGATACTGAGTGATCACCCCCATACGACGGATCCCTGAGTTCAGGCAGTTGGACATGGCAAAATCGATGATGCGGTACTTGCCACCGAAGTGAACGGCTGGCTTGGCGCGGGTAGAGGTTAAATCTTTCAAACGCGAGCCACGGCCGCCTGCCAATATCAGGGCAACGGATTTATTCGGCAGTTGGCGCGCCAACATCAGAGGGTCTTTATTTTCGTGCTTAACCATAACTGACTCCTTTTAATTTTTCTCTACCAGCACGCAAAGCGAATGCGCAACCTGGCACCAGGCGGGTAAAACCGCCCGCGAATCTTCCTGAGTGAAGGGGGCGACAACCTGCCAATCACCCTCGGGTAACGTCATCTCAACGGTCTGCTGGGTGGCGTTGATCACCATCAGCCAGCGTTGCGACAGGCGGATCTGCAAGCAGCGATCGCCCTGTTCCCACTGTTGCGCACTGAGCGGCTGCCCCTGCGCGTTTAACCACTGCACGCTGCCGTCTCCCTCCTGCCACCAGCGGTCTGCCTGCAAAGCAGGAATTTGCTGGCGCAAGCGGATCAGCGCGGCGGTGTATGCGGTCAGTGACTCATCCGCATTGGCCCAATCGAGCCAGGTGGTTGCGTTATCCTGACAGTAAGCATTGTTGTTGCCTTGCTGGCTATTTCCGTGCTCATCACCGGCCAGCAGCATCGGTGTCCCCTGTGCCAGAAGCAGCGTGGCAAGCAGTGCTCGCTGGCTGGCCTGGCGGCGTTGCAAAACGGTTTCGTCGGCAATCAGGCCTTCAACTCCGTGGTTACAGCTAAAGTTTTGGTCGCTGCCATCACGGTTTCCCTCTCCGTTAGGCTGGTTATGTTTCTCCTTGAAACTCACTACGTCCTGTAAGGTAAAGCCGTCGTGGGCCGTCAGCATATTGATGCTGACATAAGGCGCGCGCCCACGTTGGTTGAATACCTCGCTGGAGGCAGCAAAACGCTGGGCAAACTGACCCAGTGACAGATCGCCCCGCAGCCAGAAACGGCGGATATCGTCACGGAAATGGTCATTCCACTCAGCAAAACGGCCGGGAAACGCGCCAACCTGATAACCCCCCGGGCCAATGTCCCAGGGCTCGGCGATCAGTTTGCAGCGCCCCAGCGTATCGTCCGCCAGCATCGCCTGAAACAGCGGTGCATCGCGGTCAAACGCCGGTGTACGGCCTAACACGGTGCCAAGATCGAAGCGGAAACCGTCGACATGGCACTCCCGAACCCAAAAGCGCAGGCAATCCATCACCCACGCCACGCCCGCTGGCTGATCCAACCGCAGCGTATTGCCACAGCCGGTGAGGTTATCGTAGCCACCCTCAGGGGTTAGCCAGTAGTAACTGGGGTTATCGATACCACGCAGCGACAACGTTGGCCCATCCACATCCAGCTCTGCACTGTGGTTGAACACCACGTCCAGGATCACTTCGATCCCCGCCTGGTGCAGCGCTTTCACCGCATCGCGGAACTCACGTAGCGGCGTCGTCCCGGTGCTCAAACTGCTGTAACGGTTGTCTGGCGCGAAAGGAGCCAGCACGTTGTATCCCCAGTAATTGATCAGCCCCAGGCGCTGCAAACGCGGCTCCGTGGTGTGCTGCTGCACCGGCAAAAGCTCCAGAGCCGTGATCCCCAACCGCTTGAAGTAGGCAATCATCGCCGGGTGGCCAAGAGCGGCAAAGCTGCCACGCAATACGGCCGGGATCTCCGGGTGCGTTAACGTCAGCCCCCGGACGTGGGCTTCGTAGATCACCGTTTTGCCCCAAGGGGTGGCTGGCGGGCGATCGTCTTGCCAATCGTAGCTTTCGTCGATCACTACGCATTTGGGCATCAACGGGGCGCTGTCTTGCTGGTCCGGTTGATCGTACCCCCCGTGCAAATGCACATGGTCGGCAACCGGACCTTCGACTGCCCGCGCAGCTGGATCTAGCAACAGCTTGTTGGCGTTAAAGCGCAACCCAAGATGCGGCTCAAACGGGCCATGCACCCGAAAACCATAACGTTGCCCCAACTCGCCCCCTGGCAGATATCCATGCCAGATATCACCGCTGCGGGCAGGTAGCGGCAGGCGTGTTTCACGATATTGCGCATCGAACAGGCACAGCTCAACCTGCGTGGCGTGCGCAGAAAACAGGGTAAAGTTGATGCCATTACCGTCGTAATAAGCCCCTAAAGGCGCGGCAAGACCCGGCGTCAGCTCTACCATCAAGCCTCCCGCCGTAAATAAACCGTGGCCAGCGGTGGCACCATCACGCTGATCGAATGTTCACGACCGTGGCTGCCGATCGGCTGCGAAATCACCCGCCCCTGATTACCCGCGTTGCTGCCGTGATAATGGTGTGAATCGGTATTGAGGATCTCCTGATATTCGCCAGCGCGCCCAATACCGATACGATAATGAGGGCGCGGCACCGGGGTAAAGTTGCTGATGGCAATCAGCTCATTGCCCTGCGAGTCGTAGCGTGCAAAGGCAAATACCGAGTTTTCATGATCGTCGACCACCAGCCATTCAAAACCGTCAGGACGATAATCACGCTCATACAGCGGCGCATTCTCCTGGTAGCAGTGGTTGAGATCGCGTACCAGCCGTTGCACGCCGTGGTGCCAACCGTCCAATCCATCCAGCAGATGCCAGTCCAGGCTGTTATCGAAATTCCACTCACGCCCTTGAGCAAATTCACTGCCCATAAACAGCAGTTTTTTGCCCGGGTGCGCCCACATAAAACCGTAATAGGCCCGCAGGTTGGCGAATTTCTGCCAGGCATCTCCCGGCATCCGATCCAGCACGGAGCCTTTGCCATGCACCACTTCATCGTGCGAGATCGGCAGCACGAAGTTTTCGGTATAGGCGTAGAGCATGCCGAAGGTCATCAGATTGTGATGGTATTTACGGTGCACCGGATCGCACTTCATATAATCCAGCGTGTCGTGCATCCAGCCGAGATCCCACTTGTAGTGGAAGCCTAAGCCGTTGGCATCTGGCGGTAGAGTAACGCCCGGATAATCGGTGGATTCTTCCGCCAGCGTCACCGCCCCTGGCCGCTCTTTGCCCAGAGTCTGGTTGGTGTAACGCAGGAAGGAGATCGCTTCCAGGTTCTCATTGCCGCCATAGTAGTTCGGCACCCACTCACCGTCAGCGCGGCTGTAATCACGGTAAATCATCGACGCCACCGCATCGACGCGCAGGGCGTCGATACCAAAGCGCTCCAGCCAGTAAAACGCATTGCCCGCCAGGTAGTTACGCACCTCGTGGCGGCCATAGTTGTAGATCAGCGTGTTCCAGTCCTGGTGGAATCCTTCGCGAGGATCGGCATATTCATACAGCGCGGTGCCGTCGAAGTTGGCCAGGCCATGGGCATCGCTAGGGAAATGCCCCGGTACCCAATCCAGGATCACGTTGATCCCGGCATCATGAGCCGCGGCGACAAAAGCCTTGAATTCCGCTGGCGTGCCAAAACGACGGGTTGGCGCATACATTCCCAACGGCTGATAACCCCAGCTGCCGTCGAACGGGTGCTCGTTAATCGGCAACAGTTCAATATGGGTGAAGCCCATATATTTAACGTAGGGGATCAGTTGCTCGGCCAATTCTTGATAGCTGAGCCAGAAATTATTGTCGGTATGGCGACGCCAGGAGCCCAGGTGCACTTCGTAGATGGAAATCGGACGGTCAAAGTCATTGGCCCGCTGCCTTTCCGGCGTGTTTTCCACCACCGCAGGCAGCGGTGTGATCAACGAGGCCGTTTCCGGCCGCATCTGCGCTTCGAAAGCATAAGGATCGGCTTTCAGCTGCACGTTGCCGTAACAATCGATAATCTCGTATTTATACAGCTGCCCGGCCTTCACACCCGGTAAAAACAGCTCCCAAATCCCGTTTTCTCTACGCAGGCGCATAGGATGGCGCCGTCCATCCCAAAAGTTGAACTCCCCCACTACCGATACACGTTGGGCATTCGGTGCCCAAACGGCAAAGCTGACCCCATCCACATTATCCAACGAGCCAGGATGCGCTCCCAACCGCTCATAAGGCCGCAGATGGGTGCCCTCGGCCAGCAGCCAGCTGTCAATATCCTGCAGCAGGGTGCCAAAACGGTAAGGGTCTTCGAGAAGTTGTTGATGGTCGCGCCAGCTGACTTCAAGCTGATAGCGGAAAGGGGTTTTACGACGCGGTACGAGAGCGCTGAAAAAACCACGAGCGTCATCGCAATTGAGCTGAACCAGACGGTTACCGGTTTTACTCTCTACCAGCCACACGGTGCCCGCATCCGGCAACAGCGCACAAATCTGTAGGCCGTTTTCGGTTACATGCATGCCAAGCAAGGAAAAGGGATCGGCATAGTGACCGGAGATGAGCTGATTGATCACGTCACGTTCGGGAAGTACAGGCATAGCATTCTTCCTTTGATTAAGAGCATGACTTTTAAAAGGCTACGCTGAACAAAAAGCAGCCGTTGCACCTATCATGCAATTCATTTGCTACCTAAAGCGTGATTTCAGTCGGTTATTGATTAATCGATCGCCTTCATGCTCGCAGTTTCGCTCTTTATGCTTAATTTTTAGGCGAATTTTCACCATTGATGGAAAACTTTTCATCCACCTAATAAGCATAGCCATGTCTGCTAAAAACACGGTGGCATTACCAAGGAAAATTTTTAGCCGAAAAACCGGCGGAGCGGGCAACCTTCGCTGTCTGCGTCTGATATACGACAGGCGTGACGTCACCTTGCCTCTATCGCCTTTACTGCGACAGCAATCGAGACCCAAAATGTGGAAAATAGTGCATTAGAGGACTGAAAGAGATCAGCCTTGAGGAAGTTCAATGTTATAGCAGTAACGTGCAGTGTTGGGGCTCACCGAACGTCAGATCAAACAACGCTCCAGCCCTTATCCCCCAACTCAGTAAAAACACCTAGCCAAGTAGGTAATCAAGACAATAGATTGCTTCAATGACACCCTCTATTCTCTTTGTTACACCAAAGGTCTATTCAGGAGCAAACCAAGATGAAACGTATAATCTCATGCGCCATTTTATTTAGCAGTGTGCTGTCATTCACCAGTGCAGCCAGTGGCATTCTGACCGAAAAGAATCTCTCCCTCGAATTGGCTGATAAGTTGGCGCAAAGTGCTATCCAGGCCTGTAGCGCCAATAACTACAATGTTGCCGTTACCGTTGTAGACCGCGCCGGCATTCCTCTGGTTATCAAGAAGATGGATAACGCAGGTCCTCATACGGTGGAAGCCAGCCGGATGAAAGCATTTACCGCGCTGACCACCAAAAACCCTACCGAAAATGTGATGAAAAATGCCCAGACCAACGCCGGGGCAGAAAATCTGCGTGATATCCCTGGATTTTTATTGCTGGCCGGTGGCGTACCGGTGAAAAGCGGTGAAGAAGTCGTTGGCGCTATTGGTGTAGGCGGCGCACCGGGTGGACACCTTGATCAGCAATGCGCACTTACCGCATTAGAAAAGGTGCTGACGAAATAACACGGCGGGCTTGAATCGGTACGCTGTTTCAATGACATACCGCCAGGCAGGTGCCACACAGCCCCCGCATTACGTTGCCTCCTATCGACGTCCCCAAAGTACGGCCTTGGGGATAACCTAAATGTGCGTTTTGGTCATGCTATCCACATAAAAAAGCCCGCTTTTCAGCGGGCTATCGGGATTTTTGCAGCTTAGTGATTCTTCATGCCACGCAACTCAATATCCTACAGCAGGATACGCAGCATGCGACGCAGCGGTTCGGCCGCACCCCACAACAGCTGATCGCCAACGGTGAAGGCAGAGAGGTATTCCGGCCCCATATTCAGCTTGCGCAGACGGCCAACTGGCGTGTTCAAAGTACCGGTTACGGCAGCAGGCGTCAGCTCACGCATGGTCAGTTCGCGGTCGTTCGGGATCACCCGTACCCAGTCGTTGTGCGTGGCCAGCAGTTGCTCGATTTCTGGCAGAGGGATGTCTTTTTTCAGCTTCAGGGTAAATGCCTGGCTGTGGCAACGCAAAGCGCCCACGCGCACGCACAAACCATCAACCGGGATGATGCTTGAGGTGCTGAGGATCTTGTTGGTTTCCGCCTGGCCTTTCCACTCTTCGCGGCTTTGGCCGTTATCCAGTTGCTTGTCGATCCAAGGGATCAGGCTGCCCGCCAGAGGAACGCCAAAGTTATCGGTTGGCAGCTTACCGGAACGGGTGGCCTCCGTGACTTTACGTTCGATGTCCAGGATCGCCGAGGCCGGGTTCTGCAACTCCTTCGCCACATCCGCATGCAGCATGCCCATCTGGGTCAACAGCTCACGCATATGACGCGCACCGCCGCCAGAGGCAGCCTGATAGGTGGCAACAGAGGCCCACTCCACCAAGTCGTTGGCAAACAGACCGCCCAGCGACATCAGCATCAGGCTGACGGTGCAGTTACCGCCAACAAAGGTCTTGATACCTTTGTTCAGCCCTTCCTGGATCACCGCATGGTTGACCGGGTCGAGGATGATAATCGCATCGTCTTTCATACGCAGAGAAGAGGCCGCATCGATCCAATAGCCCTGCCAGCCGGTAGCCCGCAGCTTTGGATAGATTTCATTGGTGTAATCGCCGCCCTGGCAGGTAATAATAATATCGAGAGCGCTTAATGCTTCGACATCATACGCATCTTGCAGCGTGCCTTGCTGCTGGCCACCGAAAGCCGGGGCGGCAGCACCGAGTTGCGAAGTGGAGAAGAATACCGGGCGAATGGCGTCAAAATCGCGCTCTTCAGTCATGCGCTGCATGAGAACCGAGCCGACCATACCACGCCAACCAATGAAACCAACGTTTTTCATATTTACTGTCCTGCCTTGGAGGATGACTATGCTCTATACCCTTTCAGGAAGGATATGAGATAGAGTTAAGTTATATGTTGTGTGCAATATCTACCCACCTTACAAAATGTCGGCGCGAGCGCAAAGTGAATTTATTCGATAAACGGGCATTTCTCAGCAATGCTGCTTATACCCGCCGTTTTTTCTGATTTTGAGGCCTTAGATGACAGAAATGATTGCGGCAACGGTGTTGCTGTTTTTAATTATGGATCCGCTGGGTAACCTGCCGATTTTCATGTCGGTACTGAAACACCTGGAACCGCGCCGTCGCCGGGCGGTGGTGATCCGCGAGTTACTGATAGCCTTGGTATTGATGCTGATCTTCCTGTTCGCGGGCGAACATATTTTGGCGTTCCTTAACCTGCGCACCGAAACCGTGTCGATCTCCGGCGGGATTATCCTGTTCCTGATCGCCATCAAGATGATTTTCCCTTCGCAGGAGGGCAGCGGTAGCGATCTTTCCGCCGGAGAGGAACCTTTCCTCGTGCCGCTCGCCATTCCGTTAGTGGCCGGACCGTCGATTCTGGCAACCTTGATGTTGCTTTCACACCAGTACCCCAACCAGATTTCGCATCTGGTAGTGGCCTTGCTGATTGCCTGGGGATTGTCGGCGGCCATCCTGCTGATGTCGAACGTGTTCCTACGCTTACTGGGCAGCAAAGGGGTGAGTGCACTGGAACGACTGATGGGGTTGATTCTGGTAATGCTGTCCACCCAGATGTTCCTGGACGGCGTTCGGGCCTATCTGAACCTTTAGCAGTCAGGGCGCAGCAGAGATTGCTGCGCCCCACCGTTAAGACTTAAACCACCATCGCCAACAGCAGGCAGCCAATCAGGCCACAGACTGAAATGATGGTTTCCAACACGGACCAGGACCTGATGGTTTCCATAATGGTCAGGTTGAAATACTCCTTGAACAGCCAGAAGCCTGGGTCGTTAACGTGAGAGAAAATCACGCTGCCCGAACCGACGGCGATAACCATCAGTTCCGGGCTGGCCCCGGTGGTGGCAATCAGCGGAGCCACAATGCCCCCGGCGGTGATTGCCGCTACGGTCGCGGAACCCAGTGCAATACGCAGCACTGCGGCAATTGACCAGGCCATCAGGATCGGTGACACGTCGCTGCCATGCATGATGCCAGCGATATATTGCTCAATGCCGCTGTCCACCAGCACCTGTTTGAACGCCCCGCCACCGCCGATGATTAACAGCATCATGGCGATGATTTTGATGGAGTCACTGACGGTGCCCATCACTTCGTCCATGGTACGGCCACGGTTCAGGCCGAAGGTAAAGATGGCGATCAGCACCGCGATCAGCGTTGCCATTACCGGGTCACCAAAGAACTCGGCGTAAGCCAAGATCGGGTGGCCTTTTGGCAACACCATTTCCGCCACGGCACGCAACGCCATCAGGATCACCGGCACCAGTGCAGTCGCTACACTGACGCCAAACCCTGGCATCTCTTCTTCGGTAAAGGTTTTTGGGTTGTATAAACCGACCGGAACCGGCTTATCGATGCCTTTCAGGAAGCGGGCATAGACCGGACCTGCCAGGATCACGGTTGGGATTGCCAGCAAGGTGCCATACAGCAGGGTTTTACCCATGTCCGCATGGAAAATGGTAGCAATGGCCGTTGGGCCTGGGTGCGGCGGCAGAAAACCGTGGGTAACGGACAGCGCCGCAGCCATCGGCACACCGACATACAGCAGTGGGATACGCGCAGAGGCAGCAATGGTAAACACCAAAGGCAGCAACAGCACGAAGCCCACTTCGTAGAACAGAGCAAAACCGACGGTAAAACCAGTCAGCACGATGGCCCATTGGATATGCTGTTTACCGAACTTGTCGATCAGCGTGGTAGCAATCCTCTGCGCACCGCCACAGTCCGCCAGCAGCTTACCGAGCATGGCACCAAAGCCCATGATCAGCGCCAGACCGCCCAGCGTTCCGCCCACGCCGGCCTTGATGGAACCAATTACTTTGTCTACCGGCATTCCCTGCATGATACCAACCGCCAGAGCGACCAGAATCAACGAGATAAAGCCGTTCAGCTTAAAGCGGATCATCAGCAGCAGTAGCATGGCTACGCCGATGGCAACAATCACTAGTGGCATAATTTTTCTCCAACCCTTTTATCACTTGGCCTCTTTACGCAACGGCAGCGAAAGAAGGTGCTTTGTTTTATTGTACGACCTTATCCTGGTGGTCTAAGTAGGCAGCTGAGTACAGTGGTATAGCCAATGGATGCAGATTGCAGCCCGCCACGTGGCAACATGAAACGCCGGGCGAGTTCCCTGTTCTATGCTGTGTGATGACAATCACATCTCCATTTGTTACCCGTATCATGATACCGGTAACATGATAAGATCCGGAACCAGGTAACCCAGCAAAATTCGCATTCTGAGATAGAGATCAAACTTATGGCGGGAAAAAGCATCATCCTGATGGGCGTCTCCGGCAGCGGCAAATCCACGATTGGCGCGGCGGTAGCACGGGAAATCAAGGCAAAATTTATCGATGGCGACGATCTGCATCCACGCGCCAATATCCAGAAGATGGCCAGCGGCCAGCCGCTGAATGACGAGGACCGCGCACCCTGGCTGCAGCGCCTCAACGACGCGGCGTACAGCCTGAATCACAAGAACGAAAGCGGGATTATTGTCTGCTCGGCGCTCAAGCGCCGCTACCGCGATCTGCTACGCAAAGACAATGACAATATGGTGTTTATCTATCTGAAAGGCAGCTTCGAGGTGATCCTGGCCCGTCTGCAAGCCCGCTCCGGGCATTTTATGCCCACCGAGCTGCTAAAAAGTCAGTTTGAAGCATTAGAAGAGCCCGGGGCCGACGAAAAAGATGTGATTTGCGTGGATATCGATACCGACGTTGAAGGCGTAGTTGGCCGCTGTGTTGCAGCGCTGAAGCAATAAGTTAGCCGTGCTGGGCGCTGGTGGTTGCGCCCAGGTTCAGATGCTGCCACCGGGTGCCACGGTGAAACCCACGTCCACCATACGTGGGGAAACAACTTCTCCACGCAGCCGTGCCAACAGGCGCTCAGCGGCGATCTGGCCCATATGCTCACGCGGTGTCAGCACGCTCGCCAGTTTTGGCACCATCACCTGGCCGATATCGTGGCCGTGGAAACCGGCAATCGCCATATCCTGCGGGATAGATAGCCCCTGGCGCTGGCACTCGAATGCCGCACCGATCGCCAGGTCATCGTTGGTACAAAAGATACTGTCAACCTGCGGATAATCGCGCTGTGCCTCGCGCAACATCTCACCACCGGCCGAATAGGAAGAAGAACGTGCGGTCATGATACTGTAGGCTTCAAGACCAGACTCACGCATGGCCTGTTCGTAGCCCTGCTGTTTGATAATGGTGCGTTCATCCTGACGCGCGCCAAAGTACACCACATGACGATGGCCACGAGCGATGATCTGCTGGGTCATTTGGCGGGCCGCTTCAAAGTTGTTGAACCCGACCGCCAGATCGATACAGGGTGAGACACAGTCCATCAGCTCCACCACCGGGATGCCTGCAACTTCAATCATCTTCAGGGTACGTGCGGTATGGTGGCGTTCGGACAGGATCAGCCCATCGATGTTATAAGAAAACAGCGACGTCAGACGCTCTTCCTCACGCTCCGGCAGATAGCCGTAGTGCGCCAGCATGGTTTGATAGTTGTGTGCATCGGTAACGCTTTCGATACCCCGCAACACTTCGGCAAATACCTGGTTAGTCAGCGACGGCAGCAACACGCCGATCGCCCGGCTGGTCGCATTGGAAAGGATATCCGGGGCGCGATTGGGAATGTAGCCAAGTTCGTCCAGCGCTACCGCAATTTTTTGCTGTAAAGCGGCAGAAACCTGATCGGGATTGCGCAAATAGCGGCTCACCGTCATTTTGGTGACGCCAACCTGATCTGCAACATCTTGAAGCACCGGCCGTTTTTTCTTCATTATCACTGAACTGGCTAACCGTGAATGGGCGGCCATTTTAGCAAATAAAACGCCTTTCCGATATTGTTGGTTATCCGGCCAGCAGACACAAAAAAGGGCCCGGTATTGCACCGAGCCCTTGCCATTATTCTGTCATCACACTGGTGGCAGATCGAACAGTAAAATCTCGCTGTCTTCATCGGCATGGATAGACAGCGCTGTCTCATCCCAGATGGCAAAAGCATCGCTAATACCCGCTTTGTGGCCATTGATAGAGACATTGCCATGCACCACCTGGATCCAAACGCGGCGTTCTGCCTGGATTGGATAAACGGATTGCTCGTCTTTCTTCAGCGCCCAGCGAGACAACGTCATATCCTGGAATACCTTCAGCGAACCTTCACGGGCATCTGGCGACAGCACCAACTGGCGGCCCTGAGGCGCATCAAACATCCGCTGCTCATAACGTGGCTCCAGCCCAACCTGATCCGGAATAATCCAGATCTGGTAGAGATGCAACGGCCGATCGCTATTGGCATTGTACTCGGAGTGACGCACACCGGTCCCTGCACTCATGATCTGGAACTCACCGGCATTGATCTGTTCTTTGTTGCCCATGCTGTCCTGATGCTCCACCGTGCCGCTCAGCACGTAGGTCAGGATTTCCATGTCTTTATGGGGATGAGTACCGAACCCCTGGCCTGCATCAATCACGTCTTCGTTGATCACCCGCAGCGCCGAGAACCCCATAAAGTCGGGATCGTAATAGTCAGCAAATGAGAAAGTGTGCCAGCTGTCGAGCCAACCATGATTGGCATGACCGCGATCTTGTGCCTTACGTAAATAAATCATATTCAACTCTCCTCAACGTTTTCTACAGTCTAGACCTGACGGAGGAATATGAAAGCGCAAAAATCTCACCCCTCTGTTCAAAAAATTAGGTGGAGTTTGGCAGCAAGAAGCAAAGGATTTGTGGGATGGGATAACCGCTGAATTTGGGCAAAAAAAAAAGCCAGCACCCGAGCTGGCTAAGTAAACACTGGAAGCAATGTGAGCAATGTCGTGCCTTCAGCAAACAGTATCAAAGGTTGATACTCTCTCTGAACGCATGACAATAATAATCATTATCATTCGCACCTGTAAAGCGTTTTTTTGACCAATGGGAAATTATATTGACTCAGGGGAGTAAACGGATAATTTGGGAGGTTATTCAAACGGTAAACGCGAAAGAGAGGAAAAAATGAGCGAGATTGTAGTTCGTCACGTGGAAAGTAACGATGCTGAAGCCTTGCACCAGCTATATTCCCACCCGGCCGTTTACCGTGACACGCTACAACTACCGCTACCGTCAAAAGCCATGTGGCAACAACGTATTGCTAACGTGCAACCCGGAACCTACAACATGGTGGCCTGCATTGACGATCGTGTGGTGGGGCAGCTGTTCGTAGAACTCAACCAGCGGGTACGCCGCCGCCATGTGGCCACTATTGGCATTAGCGTGGATGCCAGTTACCACGGCAAAGGCGTTGGCAGAGCGCTGATGAAGGCGATGATCGATATCTGTGACAACTGGGCAGGCATTGAGCGCATCGAGCTCACGGTGTACACCGACAATCAGGGTGCCATTGCGCTGTACCGTAAGTTCGGTTTTGAAATTGAAGGCACCAGCCGCCGCTTTGCCATGCGCGATGGCGAGTTGGTGGATGCCTATCATATGGCTCGGTTTAAAACCGCGTAATCAGAACGGCAATGTCGGAGGGGCGTTCATATGAACGCTCCTCCTGTCAGACACAGCATAACCAATAACTGACCTAAAGCCCGGCAGTTTCGCGAATATAGCGGCGTGCTTTCACAGCGTATTCAAAAGGATTGGCCAGCGCCGGATCCTGCTCGGCCTCCACCACCATCCATCCCTTATAGCCACGCTCATCCAGCAGCTTGAATATCGGCCGGAAATCGATCACGCCATCCCCCGGCACGGTGAAGGTGCCTTTTTTCACCCCGTCCAGGAAGCTAAGGCGCTTGGCCTTAACCTCTGCCACCACCTCGTCACGCACGTCTTTCAAGTGCACATGGTTGATGCGCGGCAGGTATTTCTCCAGGATCGCCAACATCGCCTGTTGGCTGCCTTCGGAGTAATAGGCATGTCCGGTATCAAACAGCAGGTAAACATCGTCGTTCACCATGCTCATATAGCGGTCTATCTCTTCGGTGGTCTGGATGCCCGTGCCCATATGATGGTGCAGGCAGACCTGCATCCCCTTTCCGGCGGCAATTTTCGCCAGCTCGTTATACCCCTGCGCCACCCGCTGCCACTCTTCATCGCTAAAATAGGGCTTCTCTTCAAATACCGCCTTGGTGGTGCCCTGAATGCTCTTGCTCTGCTCGGAGCAGCCAATCACTTTGGCCCCCATCGCATGCAGGAAATTCATGTGGTTAATAAACTCATCGATGGTCTTTTCCTTCAGCCCATCGGCAAAAAACGTGCTGAACCAGGCATTACAGATCTGGATCCCGCGGATATCCAGCATCGGCTTCAGCACCTTGGGATCGCGCGGGTATTTGCTGCCCACTTCGCTGCCGGTGAACCCGGCCAGCGCCATTTCGCTGACGCACTGCTGGAACGTATTCTCGTTGCCTAACTCCGGCATATCGTCATTCGTCCAGCCAATCGGGGCGATTGCCAGCTTTACGTTGTCTTTGTTCATTTTCAGCCTCAGTCATGTAGGCACTTACCGGCTATCTTCCCAGCCGGCCTGGCCAGGAATGTTATTTACCCAAAAGCTCTTTTTCGATGCGTTCCCTGGTGGCCACCGCCTGGGCAGGCATTCTCTCTGGGTAGCCGAACAGCGAGGTACAGATGATGGACTCCCCACCGACCTTGAAGGTACGGCTGGCAAATTCCATATCGCGCAGGGTTTGGAACAGGGTCGCGAAGTCCACTTCCCCTTCGCCAATTGCCATATGTTGGTGCACCGCCGCATCGACGCCCGGCGGATTGACGATATACCGGCAGGGGCGGGTGTGATTCATGGTATCGGCAATCAACACGTGGGAAAGATCGCTCCCGGCATAGCGCAGCATATTACCGATATCGCCGCGCCCTTGGTCGTAATAGAAGGTATGGGGAACGCTGTAGAGATAGGTCACATTATCGCTGCGCAACGATTTCACCATGTCGGCGGTTTCATTGCTAAGCTCGCAGAAGTCCCACGGATGGGACTGAATTTCCATGCGAATGCCTTCACGTTCGATAATCGGCAGCAGCTCCTCCATCGATTGATACCACAGCTCTTCGCAAATCTCCGGCTCGTTCGGGTTGCCCGCCAGCTCGGTGTTGATCACCTGAACCCCCATCTCCACCGCGATTTCGATCATCCGCCGCCAGTTCTTGACCGCCGCCCGACGGCGGTCTTCCCCAGGGCCAGACCAGCGATACACCACGATAAAGGAGGAAATCTCCACCCCGGTGGCTTTCAGCACCCGTTGATATTCCGCCAAAACGTCACGACCGGCTTTTGGATGTTTATAGAATGGGTTGATCTGCGGGTGTGGTGACTGCTCAATGTACTTATAGCCCCAGTCAGCCACCTGCTCCACCATCTTGGTAATGCCCAAATCTTTAATCACATCGACGTCAAAAGCGATTTTCATGGTCGCCTCCTTCAGAGCATGAATGCGGTAGCTACGGGCTTATTTGCCATAGAAGCCAGGGCGAGCGGGCAAGGTCACTGGCACCACTTCACCGCTGTTCTGCGCGGCGATACAGGCATCTGCCGCCACCGCAGCTGCAAAGCCATCCCAAGCAGAAGGTCCGGTGAGCTTGCCGGCCAAGACGTCATTGATAAAGGCTTGCAGCTCAACGTCATAAGCACCGATAAAGCGGTCTTTCCAGTCAACCAGGATCTCGGTGGACAGTTTGGCACCGCTGCGCATTTGCACCGCGGAAGGTTCTGGCAGCTTGGCGATGCCGGTTTCCCCCACCACCTCACACTGAATGTCGTAGCCGTATTGGCAGTTAACAAAGATTTCAACGTCAATACGGGTGCCCTTGGCCGTTTCCATCAACACAATTTGCGGATCTCTCAAATGTGGCAGGGCTTTACTGCTCTTGCGTGGGAACACCACCTGTACCGAAACGTAATCATCGTCCAACAGCCAACGCAGCACGTCTAACTCGTGAATGAGCGTATCGGTTATGGCCATATCCGTGGTGTAGGCTTCACCGACTCTTGGGTTGCGGTGGGCACAATGCAGCATCAGCGGTTCGCCGATCTGGCCGCTGGTCAGCACCTGTTTCAGCGCCCGATAGCCCTGATCGTACGGGCGCATAAAGCCGACCTGTACCAGGCGTTTGCCATGCTTGGCTTCAGCATCCACGATGTTCTTGCAGCCTTGTGCCGTGACCGCCAGCGGTTTCTCGCAAAACACCGGTTTGCCCGCAGCAATGGCGGCCAGCACAAACTCTTCATGGCTCGGCCCCCATGACGTAACCAGCACCGCCTGGACGTCTGTGGAATTGATCAGATCGTGGGCATTGTCATAAACCTTGGCGTCCAGTTTCAGTTCGCTGACCACCTTGGCCGCACTGTCTCGGTTAATGTCATTCACCGCAACCACGCGGCTGCCCTGCAACACCTGGCTACAACGGCGAATATGATCCCTACCGATAGCGCCGGTACCAATAACCCCAATGTTCAATGTCATTTTCGTTATCCTCATGGACTGTAAACGGCAGACGCAAGGTCTGAGGTAGATCCGATTGTTTATGTGAGCGCGGCGTTCTCCACCGCAGCTACGATTGCCAAGGCATTGCGTTATCAGTAGTCGCGGGCTTTATCGATGTTCTCTTGCAGCTGGCGGGCGACGGCGATAATTTTTTCACTTTCGGCCACCTGGGCACCGCCCACGCGCCACCAACTGAGATATTTGTGCACCATGGTTTTCGGCAGCACTTTGATATCCAGCAGGGTAGAAACCTGTTGCTTGCGGGCATCCGCTAGCGCATCGATCAGCTGTTGTTCGGTGGTTATGCTGTAGGTTTTGCAACCATAGGCCGCTGCCAACATGGCAAAGTTGACCGGCACGAGCTTGCCATCCAGTTTGCCGCCTTGCGGATTACGGAAGCGGAACTCGGTGGTGTAGCTCCCCATGCCGTGCTCTATCTGCAGGTTATTGATGCAGCCGTTGGTCATGTTGTCGAACAGCACCACGTTGATTTTGCAGCCTTCCTGGATCGAGGTGACCAGCTCGGAATGCAGCATCATGAACGCCCCATCCCCCACCATGGCGTAAACTTCGCGCTGTGGCTCCGCAAGCTTGACGCCTAACGCGGCGTTTACCTCATAGCCCATACAGGAGTAGCCGTATTCCACGTGATAGCCGTGCTCACCCCGGTTTTGCCAGACACGCTGCAGATCGCCCGGCAAACTGCCAGCGGCGGCAACGATGACGCTGTCCTGCGGTAAATACTCATTCAGCACCCCCAGCACTCGGCTTTGGGTTAATACGGAGTCGGTTTTTTCGATAAACTCGGCAAACACCTGTTCACGATCGAGGCTGTCGTCGATTTCCGGTACAAAGCCTTCGCCGGTATAGGTCACTTGATAGACACGCTCGGTCTCTTTTTGCTGTTCGCCACGCGCCTTGCTGATAGTTTCTTGCCAATCGGCACGATAATCCGCCTGAGCCAACAACGGGCTGAGAGAGGCCAGAGCCGTACGGGCATCCGCCAAGACTTGCAGACCGTCCAGCTTGCCGGCATCAAACGCGCTGACGTTGATGTTAAGGAAGGCCACATCCGGATTTTGGAATAGCCATTTGGACGAGGTGGTGAAATCGCTGTAACGGGTGCCGATGCCGATCACCAGGTCTGCCTGCTTCGCCAGCGTGTTGGCCGCCAGACAGCCGGTTTCACCGATGCCCCCCACATTATAAGGATGAGCCGAAAGCACCGTACCTTTACCAGCCTGAGTTTCGGCAAACGGAATATGGAAGCGTTCAGCAAACTGCTGCAACGCCTGCCCAGCCTGCGAATATTTCACCCCGCCACCGCAGATTATCAACGGCTTGCGTTTACCCACCAGCAACGCCAAAGCCTCTGCCAGAGATTCTTGGCTGGCCGGACGGCGCTCAAGGCGATGCAGCCGTTTGTGGAAGAAATAGTCTGGGTAATCGTAGGCTTCGCCCTGAACGTCCTGCGGCAGGCAAAGCGTGACGGCACCGGTTTCTGCCGGATCGGTCAGTACGCGCATGGCATTAATGCAGGCGCTCATCAGCTGTTCCGGGCGCACAATGCGATCCCAATATTTACTGACGGCGCGAAATGCGTCGTTGGTGCTGATGCTTAAATCGTAGGATTGTTCGATCTGTTGCAATACCGGATCGGGCTGGCGAGAGGCGTACACATCGCCCGGCAGCAGCAGTAAAGGAATGCGGTTAGCCGTGGCAGTGGCCGCAGCAGTGATCATATTGGCCGCGCCGGGGCCGATGGAAGAAGTACAGGCGTAGATCTGCTGGCGTAGCTTCTGCTTGGCAAACCCGGTAGCGGCATGCGCCATCCCCTGTTCGTTGCGCCCCTGATGCACCACCAGATCGCCACAGTCTTGCTCCAGAGCCTGCCCAAGGCCGAGTACGTTACCGTGGCCGAAAATGGCGAAGATACCCTTTACGAATTTGGTTTCAACACCGTCTACCAGCAGGTACTGGTTGTCGAGAAATCTGACCAACGCCTGTGCCATGGTCAACTTGATCTTACCCATTTTACTCACCCTTTCATTTGGCGTTATCCCGAGCCTGCTGCAGATGGTGGTTTGCGAGCAGGCAAGCGTATCCGTTGGCGTAGCGCTGACTTTCGTTACACAAAAGCAGTGATAATCTTTTCTGGGTTGTTACACACTGCTCATGCAATAAGCGGTTTGAAACGTGCATTGATTATAAACAAATATATTTTTCATAAAATATCAATACAGAAAAAACATTTCATTTTGCGATAAAGATCGCATATTACCAAACCACCCAGGTTGCAGTTATTTATATAATTCAATTGATTAAGTAAAAAGTCATCATGACTCTCTTTCGATCGATGCGCCCACTCGCCGATCGAACCAGCAGCCATCAAGGTGGCACTCGCTTGTGCAGGCCATTTCAGCAAGGGATTGTTCTATCAATAATAATGTGCCGATTCGGCAGGCTACCCGGTGTAAGCTGCTTTTAAATGCATCACATTTTCGGGGTATAAATTTCATTTAATATTGAAATTGAAATTTTTATTCCTCATACTTCGAGCCATGCTTCCTACTTAGCTCCTTTACCGGGTCGCAATCGGTTTTGCTTAATGACAGAAGGAAACGGGTATGGCCACACAACAAAAGCAGCTTGATGTCATTTGCCTAGGGCGCATCGCTGTCGATTTCTATGCTCAAAAAATCGGGGCACGCCTGGAAGATGCCAGCTCATTCTCCAAATATCTTGGCGGCTCCTCCGGCAACGTGGCCTATGGCACCGCAATCCAAGGGTTAAAATCCGGCATGCTGGCTCGCGTAGGGGATGAGCACATGGGCCGCTTTCTGCGTGAAGAACTCCAGCGCGTCGGCGCGGACACGCAGAGCCTGATCACCGATAAACAGCGCCTCACCGGCCTGGTGATCCTGGGCATCAAGGATCAGGAAACCTTCCCGCTGATTTTCTACCGTGAAAACTGTGCCGACATGGCGCTGACACCCGAGGATATCGATGAGAACTACATCGCATCATCACGGGCTTTGGCGATCACCGGCACTCACCTTTCCCACCCCAAAACGCGCGCTGCGGTGCTCAAAGCGTTGGAATACGCCCACCGCCACGGGCTGCGTACCGCATTGGATATCGATTATCGGCCAGTGCTGTGGGGGTTGACCTCGTTAGGCGATGGCGAGACTCGCTTTATCGAATCGGAAAAGGTGACCCGCGAGTTGCAGGAAGTTCTGCACCATTTCAATCTCATCGTGGGGACTGAAGAAGAGTTCCATATCGCTGGCGGCAGTACCGATACGCTGGTCGCGCTGCAAAACGTCCGTAAGGTCACCCAGGCCACGTTGGTGTGCAAGCGAGGGGCGCAGGGATGCTCGGTATTTGAAGGGGATATCCCCACAGATTGGCAACAAGTCAAACTGCATTCTGGCGTTCGCGTTGACGTTTTGAACGTGCTCGGCGCGGGTGATGCCTTTATGTCTGGCCTGCTACGTGGCTATCTTAATGATGAGGGTTGGGATCAGGCCTGCCGTTACGCCAATGCCTGCGGTGCGCTGGTAGTGTCACGCCACGGTTGCGCCCCGGCAATGCCGACCAAGCTGGAGCTGGACGATTACCTGCAACGCGAACAAGAGGTGAAACGTCCGGATCTGGATGCCCGACTGAACCATCTGCACCGCGTTACCACGCGCAAACAGCAATGGCCTGAACTGTGCGTATTCGCTTTTGATCACCGCAAGCAGTTGGCAGAGATGGCGCGAGAGGCGGGAGTGAGTACAGAGCGGATCCCGCAGTTAAAAACGTTGCTGTTGGCTGCCGCACAGGCTGCGGCAACAGAGGCGGGGTTACACGGCAACAGCGGAATTCTGGCAGATACGACCTACGGCCAGGCGGCGTTGAATGCCATTACTGGCCAGGGCTGGTGGATTGGCCGCCCGGTGGAGTTGCCAAGCTCCCGCCCTTTGCGGTTGGAGCACGGTAATATTGGCTCGCAGCTGATCGACTGGCCCCAAGAGCACGTGGTCAAATGCCTGGTGTTTTATCATCCACAGGATGCCGAAGCGCTGCGCCGTGAGCAGGATGAGCTGATCGTTGACGTGTATCGTGGCTGCTGCAAATCGGGCCATGAGCTGTTGCTGGAAGTCATTTTGCCAGAAGGTCATGCCGACAAAGACGAGAGCAACTATCTACAGGTGATGGAACATTTCTACCGGTTGGGCGTGCTGCCAGACTGGTGGAAATTGCCACCGCTTAGTGCCGCCAACTGGCAAAAAGTGGGTGAATTGATTGAAACTTACGACCCATTCTGCCGCGGGGTGCTAATCCTCGGGCTAGACTCCCCACAGGAAACGCTGAAAGCCGGGTTCGCCGCAGCCGCAGATGCCCACTGGGTAAAAGGCTTCGCGGTTGGCCGTACCATTTTTGGCACTTCTTCACGCCTTTGGCTACAAGGTGAGATCGATGACACCGGGCTGGTCGAACAGGTGAAACAGAAATACCTGACGCTGATCGGTTTCTGGCGGCAATATCGCCCGCAGCCTGCGAGTAAAACCAGCCGTAGTTAAGCTGGCGTGGTTAACGAACCTACCCCTTAAAGTGATTTTCGCTGCTTTAAGGGGATTTTTTTGCCCATTTTCTGTGAAGTAACGCAACTGGCGACGAAATAAATCGCTTTTTGTAGAAATGAAATGTCCACTCCATCTGTTAGAATAACCGGACAATATTTTCAGCGTATAAACCAATACGCCTCAGCCAATACTGCGAGCCGAATGGATGACTAACCCAACTCAACTTTCGCTGTTACAGGACGAAATCCGCCGCCGTTATGAAACGCTGAGCAAGCGCTTGAAACAGGTAGCACGCTACATCCTGGATAACAGTAACAGCATTGCTTTCGATACCGTTGCCTCCATCGCCGCACAGGCCAGTGTGCCGCCTTCTACCCTGATCCGTTTCGCCAACGCCTTTGGCTTCAGCGGTTTCAACGAAATGAAGCAGGTCTTCCGCCAGCATCTGATGGAAGAAACGGTGAACTATACCGAGCGCGCACGCCTGTTCCGCCAAACCTCTACCGACGACAGCGTTGCCCCGGAAAAGCCGGCAGAAATCCTTAACGTGTTTACGATGGTCAACTCGCAGGCGTTGCAACAGTTGGCGATGCAAACCAGTGCAGAGCAGTTGGATCGGGCGGTAGAGCTGCTGAATAACGCGGAAAATATCTACGTGATCGGCCTGCGCCGCTCATTCAGCGTGGCTTCTTATCTCACCTATGCCCTGCGCCACCTCGAAAGGCGCGCCTTCCTGATCGACGGGTTAGGCGGGATGTTTACCGAACAGCTCAGCATGGTGAAGCCCAAGGACGTAGTGATCGCCATCAGCTATTCGCCTTATGCCAAAGAAGCGGTAGAACTGGTGGAGTTGGGTGCCAAGCAGGGCGCACAGCTCATCGCCATTACCGACAGCCAGGTCAGCCCGCTGGCCGCCTTCAGCGATGTCTGTTTTGTAGTGCGCGAAGCACAGGTAGATGGGTTCCGCTCGCAGGTGGCCTCCATGTGCCTAGCACAGACGCTGGCGGTATCATTGGCGCTGAATAACGCCAAAGAGCTGTAATATTCGGTTAAACGGGCGCAGCCGCGCCCCTACCTTGTCAGTATCAATAGCTTTCGCTGTTGATCCAGGCGTGATCTTTTTCCCAGGTGAACTTCCACAAGCGTACCGGCCCCGCCATCACGTTGAGATAATAGCTGTCATATCCGGCCAGAGTTGCCACCGGATGGTAACCGCGCGGTACTTTCACCACATCGCGGTTATAGACCGGCATACACTCATCCAGCGAACGATCGTCGGTATAGACGCGTTGCAGGCAGAACCCCTGTTCAGGGTTAAGACGGTGGTAATAGGTTTCTTCCAGGTAGGTTTCGTCCGGCGAGTTTTCCTGGTCGTGCTTATGGCTTGGGTAGGAGCTGGTATTGCCTTCGTCGGTATAGACCTCAACCACCAGTAGGCTGTCAGCCGGTTGGCTATCAGGCAGAATATTGTGTACCAGCCGTTGGTTACGGCCTTTACCCCGCCGCTCCACACCGACGTCTGCCGGGGTGATCAAGCGTGAAGGCAGATGCCCGTTACCCGGTGCGCTGCATACCGCCAGTTCCAGATCGGTCTCTGCCCGGACTTCAACCTGGTCGTGGTGCGGAACATAAACGGAATAAGGTGGCGTACGTTCAAACGGGCTCATCCGCTTACCAATGTGTGGATACTCCGCTCGTTGCGTTGCCACAGAGGCAATACCCGCGACCAGCACCAGGCAAAGCTCCTTATCGCCACTCTCCAACCGCAACGACTGCCCGGCCGCTAACCGATAGACCTCAAACCCGACAAAACGCCAACCGGCATTTTCCGGGGTGACGGACTGAATACGTCCCTGAGCATCCGGTTGCTGACATTTCGCAAGTAATGATGACATGACAATGCTCCTTAAATCCCGTGCTTGTGAGTGTGGCTGCAATACATTGATACCAGCAACAGCGGCCGCTATCCCGGTGGAATAACGGCCTCGGCATACCTGGCTGCGGTTTAGCCCAGCGTTGGCATACTGTATTCGGAAACCGTTTGCTGGCCGGTTGGCCAACGTGCGGTGGCCGTCTTCATCCGGGTATAGAATCGCACGCCGTCCGTACCATGTACGTTAAGCGCACCGAATACCGAACGTTTCCAGCCGCCAAAGCTGTGGAAAGCCATCGGTACCGGTACCGGCACGTTAACCCCCACCATCCCCGCCTGAACCTCATGCACAAACTGGCGAGCATAGTGGCCATTATTGGTGAAAATAGCGCTGCCGTTACCAAACTCGTGGCTGTTCACCGTATCGATGGCCGTTTGGTAATCGGCGACCCGTACAATGCCCAATACCGGCCCAAAGATCTCTTCGCGATAGATACGCATATCCGGCTGTACGTTATCGAACAGGGTACCGCCCACGTAGTAACCCTCTGGATAACCCGGCACCTGATAATCGCGGCCATCGACCACCAGCGTTGCGCCCTCTTTAACGCCAATATCAATGTACCCCAGCACTTTTTTCTGATGGGCGGATGAGACCAACGGCCCCATTTCATTTTCCTCGCCGCCTTGCTGCATGCCGGGGCCAACCCGCAGTTGGGCGATCAGAGGTTTGAGTTTGGCAATCAGTTTATCTGCGGTGCTATCACCAACCACGACGGCCACTGGCAGCGCCATGCAACGTTCACCGGCCGAGCCAAATGCCCCTCCCATCAGCGCATTGACCGTGGCATCCAGATCCGCATCCGGCATAACGATAGCCTGATTTTTGGCGGCCCCAAAGGCCTGTACACGTTTGCCATGTGCGCTGGCGGTGGTGTAAATATGCTCTGCAACCGTGGATGAGCCAACAAAGCTCACCGCCTGAATGCGTGGATCGGTGCACAGCTGCGAGGCCTCTTCATTGCCGCAATGCACGACGTTGAATACCCCATCCGGCAGGCCCGCCTCTTTCAAGAGTTCTGCCAGACGCACGGAGGCAGAAGGCACCAACGCCGGAGGCTTCAGTACGAAGGTATTGCCACAGGCCAGCGCGATAGGGAACATCCACATCGGCACCATAGCCGGGAAGTTGAACGGTGTGATCCCGGCCACTACGCCCAGCGGCTGCATCAGCGAGAAACTGTCCACGCCGGTGCCTACATCCGGTGAGTATTCTCCTTTGAGCAGGTGCGGAATACCGCAGGCAAACTCCACCACCTCCATGCCACGGGTCAATTCACCCAGCGCGTCGGAATAGACTTTGCCATGTTCACTGACGATCAGTTGCGCCAACTCTTCGCGGTGCTGCTCTAGCAATGCTTTGAAATTGAACATGATACGCGCCCGGCGCAGCGGCGTGGTACGCGCCCAGTCGGTGAATGCCTGATGGGCGACATCAATAGCCTGTTTCACTTCGGCGGCGGTGCTCTGCGTCACACGGCGTTCAACCTGGCCGCTAGCCGGATTGTGCACGTCGACGGTTTGGTTACTGCTGCTCAGGCAAACCTGCCCACCAATAAAGTTACCCACGGTTTTCATGTTTCACCCTCTTTTAAGTCCGCTATCGCCACCGGTTGAAGCATTCCCGCATACCGTGACGTTCATCGTGCCGCCTGCAAGAGTACGGCCCACAGGCAGATTAAATCCTGACCAGATGAATCAAACTCTATTCCATTGAAAAAAAAGTTTCAAATAAAAGTTTTTAGAAAATTTGTTTTTAGTGCCGCCGATCGCAAATTTGCCATGTCCGTAGGCTGAGCGGGTGGTGACGAACGATGCTATCCGCGATCCGCTAGCTGCGTGGCTTTACGCAGTAATCCCTATTTTTTATACAGATACGCTTTCCCGCTTGTGCGAGTCAATTTTCCAATCTGCTATGCAAAACGATGAGAACATTTGCCCTATTTATGCTCAATTTTTTGAACTGGATCTAAAAATCAATATTTCATTATTCACTAAATATGAAATAAATGTTCTTGTCTGCCAAAGGCCCACTGAAAAACACCGCCTTGATGACAGGCACGGTTCACCCTTCTGCCTCCCTACACCCTACAAGTCACTTAAGTAGGCAGAAGCCAGGATAAAAATCGGAGCAACATATGTCACATCAGCGTAAACACAATACTGGGTATATTCTGCGTATCTGCGGGATTGCAGCACTCGGCGGCATTCTGTTTGGTTATGACACCGCCGTGATTTCTGGTGCGATCGAAGCCCTTAAAACCTACTTTGACCTCAGCCCGGCAGAAACCGGCTGGGCAGTGTCCAACGTGGTGATCGGCTGCGTGGTCGGTGCCTTCGGCGCTGGGCCGCTGGCCGGGCGCTATGGGCGTAAAAAGGCCCTGGTGGTCGCCGCCTTCCTGTTTACCGTCTCTGCAGTCGGTGCCGCTCTGGCTACCACCTTCACCTGGTTTGTTATCTATCGCATCATCGGGGGTCTGGCCGTCGGGCTGGCCGCAACGGTATCCCCTATGTACATGTCAGAAGTCTCACCGAAGGATATGCGGGGCCGGGCGCTCAGCATGCAGCAGTTCGCCATCGTGTTCGGTCAGATCGTGATTTTTTACGTTAACTTCAAGATTGCCAGCTATGCCAGTGAAGCCTGGCTGGTGGAGATGGGTTGGCGCTGGATGATTGGCTCAGAGGTGATCCCCTGCCTGCTGTTCACCGCCTTGGTCTTTGTCATCCCCGAATCACCACGCTGGAGCGTAATGGTAGGCCGCGACGATCAGGCTTTAGCCATGTTGACCCGCGTTTCAAATGCTGAGCATGCTAAAAGCGTGTTAAGAGAAATCAAGGAGTCGCTTCGCCAGGACGAGCAGCACCGTAAGCAAAAGCTGAATTATGGCGACGTACGCGTACGCTTCATCCTGTTTGTCGGCTGTATGATCGCCATGCTGCAACAGGTGACGGGGGTTAACGTCATGATGTACTACGCCCCGGTGGTGCTTAAAACCGTGACCGAAAACGCGCAAGAAGCCCTGTTCCAGACCATCTGGATCGGCGTATTGCAACTGGTCGGCTCGGTGATCGGCGCCATGCTGATGGATCGCATAGGCCGTATCCCACTGATGCGCTGGGGCACCCTGGGCACCATCGTTGGCCTGCTGATCACCTCTTATGCCTTGTATACCCAGGCAACCGGCTACTTCGCGCTGTTTGGCATGCTGTTCTTTATGGTGTTCTACGCCATGTCATGGGGTGTAGGTGCCTGGGTGCTGGTCTCCGAAATTTTCCCCAACCGCATGCGTTCACAAGGGATGAGCATTGCCGTTGGCTGTATGTGGCTGGCCAACTTCGTCGTGGCCCAGAGCTTCCCGATGATCAATGACCAACCTTATCTGTTCTCCACCTTCCACGGGGCGTTCCCAATGTGGGTGTTTGCCGCCTGCTGCCTGTTCAGCTATTGGTTTATTGCCCGCTTTATTCCAGAAACCAAGGGCGTTTCACTGGAAAGAATGGAAGACGTCGTGATGGCAAAACGCTATCGCCAACCGCTATCTGAAATCGTCACGGTAGAAGATGGCAAAGCCTAAAGCCGACAAACCCAGGAGTGATGCATCATGGCCATTGCATTGGAACGTTTTTGTATCAACCGTAAGATCGCCCCCAATCTCACGCTGGAGAACTTCTTCCGCCTGGTGAAAAGATGTGGGTTAAGCAAGGTCGAACTGCGCAACGATATGTCGGGTGGCAAAGTGGCCGACAACCTGAGCAACGAGCAGTTAAACGCGCTGGCCGAAGAGTTCGGCATTGAGATCGTCACCATCAATGCGCTGGGAATGTTCAACCTGCTGGAAGATCAAGCAGCACTGCTGAAAAACGCTGAAGCGTTGCTGGTTCAGGCGAAAGCTATCCATAGCAAGGCGGTGGTGATGTGCCCACATTGCAACGCGAGCGACCGGCGTAGTGAATCGCAAAAAAGGGAAGATACGCTGGCTGCACTGCGGCTACTCGCTCCGCTATTCAAGCAGTATGGCGTTGAGGGCTACGTGGAACCATTGGGGTTTGGCATAAGTTCACTGCGCTCTTCCTTGCTGGCACAGGCAATCATTCGTGATTCTGGCGCACCTTATAAGATCGTGCTGGATACCTTCCATCACTATCTGAGCGACGTAGCACAACCGGAGTTTGATGCTCAGATCCGGGTTGAGCAGATTGGTTTGGTGCATCTCTCTGGCGTTGAGGATCCGCTCATCAAAAGCGCATTGAGCGATGAAGAACGCATTATGCTGAGCGAGAAAGATCGGTTGGCAAGCGTAGCCCAGGTACAAAACCTGGAACGTTTGGGCTACCGGGGGATCTATGCCTTCGAACCGTTCTCTTCACAGCTAACTACCTGGACAGAGGGCGATATCGAGCGCGAGATCCGCCACAGTATTGCATTGCTGCAACAGTAAAAGTAAAACCCCCCGTAGAATGCGGGGGGTTGTTTTAACAGCGTAACCCTGACGTGTTTGATAGCGCCACCACAAGCATGCGTAGGGCCCTATGAATTCGCGTCGGAATAGTTAACGAAGTATCTATTGAATTTTAATAAATACGTCAATTATGAGCACTTAATCAAGTCAACTTCGGCAGCAAATATAGAGGCAACCCGAATATATCGATGAAATATTCGAACTATTCATCCACATGGCATGGATATTAATAGTGGCTGCTAGGGTTCGATTTGCGCACGTAAATACGCCAGTGCGCTTTGACTGTAGCTCTCCCCTTGAGTCAATTTCTTGATCAAGCCTTGGGCCTCCAGCACCATACCAAGACGATGTAATTCCTGATGCTGCGGAAGTACATCCGCAAACGCATTAAGCAGGATAATCGACGGCATGATTTTTTCTGCGCAAGTGCCTACTGCGCCAGGTTCATCCCCCCTGGCCGGACAGGGCAAGCTGTCCGTATGGCGATGTTGGCATGCCTGTAACAAGGTAATTGCCTGTTGAATTTCATGACTCCATGGCATAACCACTTTCCTCTGAGACTGATTGCCTTGCCTAGATATGATTAATAATCAGTACGTTAACATTCATTAACGACTCACAACAAACCACAAGCGCCCCTAACCAAGCTGGCCCTATACAAGATAGGTTTTTCCAGCCATGGTTTATTGATATAGGTCACATTGCATAAAGATCGCCAAATTTTTATATCCCACCAATGGTTAGGATAATTCGCAGAATTTCTATGATGCAACATTTTTTACTTAAAAAAAGATAAAATTCCTACTGCGATCTCTATCTATCCCTAACCTAAATTGGGTAAAAAAAACCAGATATTGCGATAAATTACCCATTAAAAACAATAAAAAAACGCGTTCGCAAGATGCAGGAGGATATTCTGAAAAAAACACGATAGTTGTAAACGTAAAGTTATTACTAACAAGATTATTCCTGCACACCATTTGTTATCTCGAAAACGGCCAAGAGCAAGGTCTTGCTGGCCGAAAGGTAAGCGTTCACCCTGCCATGAGGCGTTAGCAGCTGCAGGGGGCAGGAGATGCCGGGGTGTCTAAGGTGTCTGAGTAAGCTGGAAACAGGCCTGAAGCCGAACATGGCCTCAGATTTTGAGGCCATGTTCACGCAATTACGGTTTCTTGCAGGGAGCAGGGGCGTATTTAGCATCCCCAGGAAACGCCTGCGGTTGGCAATCAGGCAGACCCGGCAGCGCCATTTCATAAACCGCCACGCTAATCACGCCGGTATTCTCTTTTTCGCCCGCCAGTGAACTCGCAGCGTAGGAATCATCGGGTTTTGCGAAACGGAATGCAGCAACAGACGAATCACTTTTACGGAAGCCCTCAATCACCAGGGTTCCTTTTGGGGAGACCAGATAGCCGGAATTGCGCAGTGAACCACTGCGGCCTGAAATCACGTCCAGGCCGTCAACCGCGGTTACCACCTCATAGGTTTTGCTGGGGCTGGTGTTATAGAAGAACAGCTGGTAGCGCTCGCCGTCATTGGCAGAGAATGAAAACTCGCCATTTTTATAGCGATTGAGCGCGAAATCCCGATTGTTTTCGGTCTGCACCCGCATTCTGACGGAAGACAACACGATCTCATTGGTGTACTGCCCATTATTGGAAGCTGCCGCGCTGTACAACACTTTGGCGACACTGTCTGGAGAGGAATGCATACGCTTCGCGTCAACGGTGGTCACTTTGGAGTAAACGTCCTCACCCCATGCAGTTCCCAGTTTATGTTCTTGGGCGACTGGAGCCGGTGCAGCGGCAGGATCAGCCGCCACGCGTGAAGAGGAAATCTTTTGGCTACAGCCGGAAACCAGCACCAGAGAAGCCAGTAATGCCAAACCGCATTTGATTTTCATCAGCAGAACTTTCCTTGTTATTATTTGAATAAGAGTGCGCTTGTCTCAACGCACGAGCCGAGTCCATTATTCTGAGTTATTTCTGATGTTTCTATCTCCAAAGCTCCTAAAGTGGACGTTCCAAAACTGATAATAATCAATTAACAGAGAAAATTGGCTTCCACTTTGCCAATGCAGACACCCTGCGATCCCATCAATGTAGGATCATAACCTTGAAAAAGGATTTAAGAATTGCCGGTGCCACAGCATCCTGCGATCAACCTCTGAAACCTCGGCCTCATCGCATACCTGCTGCCAATGATTCTCAATGACTGAACACTGCTGATCAAAGATGTTTTCTGCTTCCGACGCGGTCAAAAGAAAAGCGTGGGCCGCATCAATGCAACAACTTCGCTTACTGAGCCGCGTATTGCCAACAATGAGCATCGCCTGTGATGCTTCGTTTCCTGCACGGCCTTGTGGGCAAATGTCGTAAGCGGGGGTGAGTGTCAGGGTGCTTCCATCCCAGAACGCCGCATGATTCCTGGCATGATCGTCCGTATTCCCGCATAAAATATTAAAGCACAATCGAGAAAACAGCTCTTTCAGCGTTTCCTTAGGCTGTTGAAAACGCGTACGAATGATTTCTGCCAGTGTTTCATAACTCGCATATCTCGCCATCATGTCATCCAGCTCAAACAGAGTCAGCGCAGATACCATCAAGCGACGTGTCCATCCCCGCTTTGTTCTCTCCCTGTCGAATCGCTTGATGAGCAGCACATCTTTTTTGGCCGCTTTGAGCAGACTAACCGGCGCTACGTTCAAACCAACCAACGCAGCTAGCCGCATGGCAATATATTCAGCCTTAACCACACTATAGAGATCCGAACTGGCCGAAAATTTTGCTATGTACTTTTCACCCTCCGCTTCGATCAGCGCTTTTGGACGCGCGCCACCAATAGAACTCCCATGAAAGAGGGCTTGATCAAGTTCAGGAGTCAGAGGTATCCCTTTTTCAACTCGCTCAACAGAATGCATTAACTCTTCAACGGTGACATTAATCGCTGAGCGGGGTTCATAAATCGAGGGGGAGCGTTGATAGTCCAGAGCCCCGATCCTGTCCGAGCCTGATTCAAGTAAATAGGTTAATTCATCCAAAGCGGCTGTATCAGTATCAGAACCTTTTCTTCCGAGTTTGCGATTAAGAATAACACGCCGTCCCCATGCGTCAGGAGAGCTATCTCTAAGACAGCCTGGCATACCCAACCCTGGCAGCAGAGGGATAAACCCTTTTTTCAAAGGGAGTTCAGGTTCATAGATGGAAATAGCACGAGGCTCATCACGAATGCGCTCCAGATAACTTTTACCATAGTTGAATAGTAGACTTTCCCCCTCCCGGGTGACTACTCCTGCGACAACGGGTTGAGTTTCATTCGGTAACCAGATCCAGACATAGGCTTCGTTATATTCCCTATTAGAAATCATCATTCACCTCCTTGGATATTTTCCTGGCGCGCCGTGGCAGAAGGCTAAGCTTTTCTTCAGTTCGGGTACGGTGACCGATAATCGTGCTCACCTCTGCGTCTTCGTCAAATAACCTGACTCCGACAATTTTGGCCACCTCGAAGACAACGCCAATCCCGCAGCGAGGATCCGCTTTCTCAATGCGCTGCAGTAGGCCTCTAGAAATGCCCGCGCGTTCAGCTACCTCACTGGTCGTCAGCTTTCGCTCGAGCCTTGCCGCACGAATAGACACAGCAAGCAGCCCTAGAGCTTCCTCTGTGTAACGCGAATAGGCTCTTACAATAGACTTTGGCATTCTTATGCCCCACATAATTCATATAAGGTTCATTAAAGGTGATAATGGGCTATATGTAAACCATATGAGGATTAAATGATCACCCTATCAACTGTATGAAGTGAGTCATATACGAACCATAAAACCCATTAATGAATCATATATGGCTCATTAATGTGAGCTTATCGCAAATCACTTTTAAGATCTTTGTATAGCAGCCAAAGCCTGCGCGCAGGCCCAAGCGGAACTCCAGGCCCACTGGAAGTTATAGCCCCCCAGCCAGCCCGTCACGTCCACTACCTCACCGATAAAGTACAGACCCGGGACCTTACTCGCCTCCATGGTTTTGGAAGAAAGCTCCTTGGTGTCCACACCGCCCAGGGTCACCTCTGCTGTGCGGTAACCCTCGGTGCCATTGGGTTGCACGCGCCAGTCTTGCAAACTATCAACCAATGCTGTCTGCTGCGTTGGAGTGAGTTGCTTCAACGTGGCCTCCGGCAGTTGCCCCAATTCTTGCAGTAATTCCACCAGGCGCTTGGGCAAATGCAAAGCCAGGGTGTTTTTCAGGCTCTGGTTAGGATGTGCCTGGCGCTGTTCGTTAAGGAAGCCCACCAGGTCTAGCGTCGGAAGTAAGTTAATGCTCACAAACTCACCAGGCTGCCAGTAGCTGGAGATCTGCAAGATAGCCGGACCAGAAAGCCCCCGATGCGTAAACAGGATGCTTTCACGAAAGCTAGTGCCATCTTCCGCTGTGACCACTGCGGGAACCGAAACGCCAGACAGCGCCTGGGATTGCTCCAACAACGGCTTATGCAGCGTAAAGGGCACCAAACCGGCCCGGGTCGGCAACACTTTCAGGCCAAACTGTTCCGCCAGCTTATAGCCAAAGGGAGTGGCCCCCAGGCCCGGCATGGAAAGCCCACCGCTCGCCACCACAAGTGAGCGAGCACTCACACTCTCTCCGTTAAGTGCCAATTCGAAGCCCTGGTCGGTTTTTTCGACGCTCAGGACCTCGCTGCGCAGGCGCGTTACCACCTGACCCAGTTCGCACTCTTGTACCAACAGATCAACGACCTGTTGCGCAGAATCATCACAAAACAGCTGCCCCAAGGTTTTTTCGTGGTAAGCGATGCCGTAGCGGTTAATCAGATCGATAAAATCCCATTGGGTGTAGCGTGCCAATGCCGATTTGCAGAAATGGGGGTTATGCGAGAGGTAGGCCGCCGGTTCAGCGGACATGTTGGTGAAGTTACAGCGCCCACCACCAGACATCAGGATCTTGCGGCCCGGTTTTTTGCCGTTGTCGAGTAATAGCACCCGGCAACCCAGTTGCCCTGCCTGCGCAGCACAAAACATCCCTGCGGCACCCGCGCCAATGACGACAACATCAAACTGTTCCACCCAAACCTCTCTTTGCAATAACCACAGCAATCGCGGCAACAAGAGCGTATTTTACGCCTTTTACGTGCCTGTATACCGCTAAATCCGCGGTGAGGGATTGTAAAGGCATCGGCAGGCCAACGCCAACGTAAGAAAATGTAACGGGCATAAACGGCAGTAACATGCTGAAATTGCATCGATTCAACACTGTTCAAACCCTTTGTACATCAGAGAAATCAAAAAAACGTCATATTTTCCTTTTCCCCGACACCGGTTGTCGCCGATAATGCGCGGCGTTCATGTCCACAAACCTGGCGTAACGCTTATGCTGCATTTGTTCACTGGCCTGGATTTCCATACCGGCCTGATGTTAATTCTCGCATTGTTGTTCGTGCTGTTCTATGAGGCCATTAACGGCTTCCATGATACGGCCAATGCGGTCGCTACTGTAATTTACACCCGTGCTATGCGCTCGCAACTTGCGGTCGTTATGGCTGGCCTGTTCAACTTTCTTGGCGTGATGCTCGGCGGTTTGAGTGTTGCCTACGCCATTGTGCACCTGCTACCAACCGATCTGTTGTTGAACGTCAGTTCAGCACACGGGTTAGCCATGGTCTTCTCCATGTTGTTGGCGGCAATTATCTGGAACCTCGGTACCTGGTATCTTGGGCTACCGGCCTCCAGCTCCCACACCCTGATTGGCGCCATTATCGGTGTCGGCTTGACCAATGCGTTGGTGACCAGCACCTCCGTGGTCGACGCGCTGAACGTGCCAAAAATGATCAGCATCTTCCTGTCGCTTATCTTCTCCCCGTTGATCGGGATGATAATTGCCGGGCTGATGGTGTTTATGCTGCGCCGCTATTGGAGCAATACCAAAAAGCGTCAGCGTATTCATATGACTCCGGCGGAACGTGAAAAGGTCGATGGCAAACGCAAGCCACCGTTCTGGACACGTATCGCTCTGATCCTATCTGCTATCGGCGTAAGCTTCTCACACGGCGCGAACGACGGTCAGAAAGGTATCGGTCTGATTATGTTGGTGCTGATCGGTGTTGCCCCTGCAGGCTTCGTGCTCAATATGAGTGCGACCGGTTACGACATTACCCGTACCCGTGATGCCGTGAGCCACCTGCAGCAATTCTACCAAAAGCATGGCGATTCTCTGGCACACGTGGCCACACAGACGCCATTGGTTCCTGCGCCTCAGAATGCGGCTCCAACGCCTGATCAACCGGTTGAGTTCCACTGCGACAGCTCACGTGCCCTGATCGCCGTTGAGCGCTCTCTGGACCTGCTGAACAATCTGCAAAACTACGATCAGCTGACGGTAGAGCAGCGCAGCCATCTGCGCCGCCTGCTGATGTGCGTGACCGAGACTGCAGACAAGGTGGCCAAGCTGCCGGAAACCTCAGTGGAAGATCAACGCTTCCTGAAGAATCTGCGTTCAGACCTGTTGGAAACCGTTGAATATGCACCAACCTGGATTATCGTCGCGGTAGCCCTGGCGCTGTCCCTCGGTACCATGGTGGGCTGGCGACGCGTTGCTACCACTATCGGTGAGAAAATCGGTAAGAAAGGCATGACCTACGCTCAGGGGGTGTCGGCACAGATGACGGCCGCCCTGTCGATTGGCGTGGCCAGCTATACCGGTATGCCGGTTTCCACTACCCAAGTACTGTCTTCGGCGGTTGCCGGAACGATGCTGGTGGATGGCGGTGGTGTGCAGAGCAAAACCATCAAGAGCATCTTGTTGGCCTGGGTTCTGACCCTGCCAGTCTCGATTTTGCTTTCCGGTGGCCTGTATTGGCTGGCGCTGAAAGTGATTTGACGATTGCTCGATACAAAAATGGCGGCCAAAATGGCCGCCATTTTTTTTGCCTTGCTATCGCCGGCCTAATACCAGATCGCCAATGCCACCAGGCTGATCACCACTAGCCCACACAGCGATGAAGTCAGCACAAACTGGCTGCGGACACGCTGACAGCGGCGGATGAATTCCGGGTCGTGGTGCTCCATATAGCGTTGCGTAAAGATATAGCGCACCAGCCGTATCTGCTTGCTCGGCTGGCCGTGCGAAGTAAAGAACCCTCCGCCATCGACGTATTGGTAAAGTAACGGGTCGCAGCCGCGTAAAACAAATAGCAGCGCACGCAGAGAAGAAAAATACCGGGCCATGTTAATCACACAGACCACACACAATGCCCAAAACAGCGCGACGGTACTAATCATGATAGCCCCCTCAAGGCGTTGTTATCCCGGACACCCGCCGGGCCAACGGCCCTACTTCATACCTTATGCTGCCGGAGCCTTGGCTCCCATCCCCCTAGCACCTTACGGACCCGAATCTACCCACAACCTCTGACCGCTTGATGAACAGGCATTACAGCGATCAGAGGAAATAAGTGGGGCCCACATTCACTAGTGTAGAATAATGATACGCAAACAGATCCCGGTGCCGCATAAAATTTACAGTCAGGGCCAAATTCTTCATCTACCCGCTCTCCGCTCGGATAACCGTCATAAGCTATACTTTGAGCAACAATGCTTATAATTCAATCGTTCAAACGGCGGATAACCGTATAAGCCATAGGATTTTTTGCCCCGGCGGTGTAAAACGGGTGGGGTAAACGTATAAACAAGGGTGATTGATGCGATGCAGTGTGATCGCCCCAACATATCATTGTGTTATCTGGATGGTACTATGCAGGTAAGGCGAAAGCGCCAAGCTGGAACACTGAATGCCTGCCCCCTTTAATCGGCATTATATGGAAGGAGTATTCTCATGGCTTACAAACACATACTGATTGCGGTTGACCTATCACCGGAAAGTAAAATCCTGGTCGAGAAAGCGGTATCAATGGCGCGGCCGTACAATGCCAAAGTCTCTCTGATCCACGTTGATGTAAACTATTCCGATCTGTATACCGGCCTGATCGACGTCAATCTGGGCGATATGCAAAAGCGTATTTCCGAAGAAACCCACCATGCATTAACCGAGCTGTCGCAAAATGCGGGCTATCCCATCACCGAAACCCTGAGCGGCAGCGGCGATCTGGCGCAGGTGCTGGTTGATGCGATTAAAAAATACGATATGGACTTGGTATTGTGTGGACACCACCAGGATTTCTGGAGCAAGTTGATGTCCTCTGCGCGCCAGTTAATCAATACGGTACACATTGATATGCTGATTGTGCCGCTGCGCGACGAAGAAAAGTAAGTATTCGCTAACCTGTTTGGCCAACGCCCGCCCTGCGCGGGCGTTTTTCATGGTTTCCTGTTATTTATTGCTTGTTAATCAGCCACCCCACAGTGATATAGTCGAGGTAGACACAACATCCTCCCCAACTGTGAGACACATCATAAAAACAGGGGAACCAATATGCTAAACAGGAGCTATCCATGGAACAGGCTGTATCGCTAGAATCCTTTCTAAAATCCTTACAACGTCATAACTCGCATCAACCGGAATATCTGCAGGCAGTGCGTGAAGTCTTTACCTCTCTGTGGCCATTCATCGAGCGTAATCCTCATTATCGTGACCACGCCCTGTTAGAGCGCCTGGTAGAGCCTGAGCGTATCATTCAGTTTCGCGTCAGTTGGGTCGACGATCAGGGCAAAGTACGGGTAAACCGCGCCTACCGTATCCAGTTCAACTCCGCCATTGGGCCGTATAAAGGGGGAATGCGTTTCCACCCTTCGGTTAACACCTCTATTCTGAAGTTCCTCGGTTTCGAACAGACCTTCAAGAATGCCCTGACCACGCTGCCTATGGGCGGCGGCAAGGGTGGCTCAGACTTTGATCCCAAAGGCAAAAGCCAGGGCGAAGTCATGCGCTTCTGCCAATCGCTGATGACCGAGCTTTATCGTCATCTGGGCCCAGATACTGACGTGCCAGCCGGGGATATCGGCGTAGGTGGCCGCGAAGTGGGCTTTATGGCCGGCATGATGAAAAAACTGTCCAACAACACCAGCTGCGTATTCACCGGCAAAGGCCTGTCGTTCGGCGGCAGCCTGATCCGCCCGGAAGCCACCGGTTACGGCCTGGTCTACTTCACCGATTCAATGCTGCAGCGCCATGGCCTGGGCTTTGAAGGGATGCGTGTCGCGGTTTCCGGCTCCGGTAACGTGGCGCAATACACCATTGAGAAAGCGTTGGAGCTGGACGCGCGGGTGATCACCGTGTCCGATTCCGGCGGTACCGTAGTGGATGAAGCTGGCTTCACCACTGAAAAACTGGCGCATCTGGCCGAAATCAAAAACCAGCGCTATGGCCGAGTTGCCGATTACGCCCGCGAGCGTGGCCTGACCTATCTGGCCGGTGAAAGCCCGTGGAACGTGCCGGTGGATATCGCCCTGCCTTGTGCCACCCAGAACGAGCTGGATCTGGAAGCCGCACAGGTGCTGATCCGCAACGGGGTCAAAGCCGTGGCTGAAGGCGCTAATATGCCAACTACCATCCAGGCTACCGATGCCTTCCTGGAAGCGGGCGTGCTGTTCGCACCGGGCAAAGCCGCCAACGCCGGTGGTGTTGCCACTTCCGGGTTAGAGATGGCGCAAAACGCCGCGCGCCTTAACTGGCGGGCAGAGAAGGTCGATATCCGTTTACGTCACATCATGGCGGATATCCATCAGTCCTGCGTCGAGTACGGCGGCGAAGGCAAGCAAACGCATTACGTTCACGGCGCCAACATTGCCGGGTTCGTTAAGATTGCCGATGCGATGCTGGCTCAGGGCGTGCTCTAACCTTACCCCTGAATGAGAAATGCCGGCAGATTCGCCGGCATTTTTTTATCTGGTTAACTGAGTATTACCTCAATTAATAGCCTCGATAATCACCAACCGATCGTTTAACCGCTGTTTGATGACCGGATCGGTAGCCGCTTGCGCCTGTTGTTGCAGCGCTGCAACCTGTTGCTTCATCATTTGCGGGTCACTAAACAGTAATTCTTTGACGTTGATGGAGGCCACGTTGGTATAACGCCCATCATCGGTGGTCGGCACGCTGATCTTGCCGTCATTGAGCAGCTTGTCCACAATCTTGCGCTCACGTTCGTACCCTTCCAGCCCCACCAGCTTCCAGCGGTGCATCGCTTTGCCCTGATACTCGCCCTTCTTCACCTCGGTCAGATAGCGAATGGTGAGATTACGGATAGTCCCCGCTTCCTCACCGAATTCCGCCTTGGTATCTGACAGCACCGGGAACTGCATACCTTCCAGTACGCCGCCTTTTTGCGTCAGGTGACCCATGCGATAGCTGTTCATCCCCAACTGGATCGGCGTGCTGTCGGTCACCGGAGTGCCGTCGTTCAATTTCAGCTCGGTGATGCGCTGCCCAACGGGTTTACGCAGGTCGATGGTATAAGTCACGCCGTCAAAGAAGTCATTGGTTGAGTATTTGGACGATCGGCGCTGTGGGTTAAAGCTGTAGGTGACATCGCCATCATGCTGCTGGTTGAAGTAGTCCGCTGACCACTCCATGTACTTTTTCAGCTCTTTACCGGTCAGTTGGTAGACGGTGATTTCACCACCGGCATATTGATAATTGAAGGCGATATCCTTGGCGGTGATGGTGCCCACGTTCAGCTTCGGCCTGTCGTTATCAATCTGCAACGCGATCACCTGGGCCTTAGGCGCGTAGTGACGGGCAGCCTCCTGATACAGGGCGCTGATGCCGGTATCCTGAATATGTACCTGTGGAATACCTTTCACCGCGTCCGGCGGCACCAGATCCTGGCCGGTCAACTGAGCGATCGGCCGGTTGGCGTTGGCACGCAGGATGGTATGGAACGGTTGGTAGATCTCTTCGAGCTTTTTGTCGGAGCTGACGCCTTTGATCGGGTAGGTGTAGCTGTCTTTATTGATCAGCACGTATTTGCCATTTTGCTGCTCAAATTGCAGATCGATACGCGACAGCGCACGGCCGTATTTGTCCGGCTCGGTGACGATCACGCCGTTGATCACCTCTTTATCCACCTTGACGTGCATATGCCCGGCAACGATCGCCGCCAGCTCTGGGTTGGCCCGCGCGATGTCGCCCACCCCGGTGCCCGGCCGCTGGTTCTCATTATCGATCCCCATATGGGCCACCAGCACGATAGCGTCCACCTGGCCGTGGATCTGCTGGATCACTTTTTTCACCGCCTGCACCGGATCGGTAAACGTCAGGCCGTCGATGCGATCGGTGCCCTTGGCAAACTCGGCGGTCATCGGCGTATCCATGCCGATAATGCCAATCTTCACCCCCTGGCGCTCAACGATCTTATAGGCGGGCAGGTAAGGCTTGCCGCTGTCCCAGACGATATTGCCCGCCAGCGCGGTGCCTTTGAACTGGCTGAGTGGAGTTGCCAGCGCCTTCAGGCCAAAATCGAATTCGTGGTTGCCCATCACCCATACGTCGTAATCCAGCGCGTTAAAGCCAAGGATCATCGGGCTGGTCTTGTCGTTCTTGAAAGTTTCAACAAAGTTGCCCTGAATGGTGTCCCCGGCGTCTACCAGGATCACGTTCGGCTGCTGGGCACGGACTTTATGCACCTGGGTGGCAATCTGGCTGAGGCTGCCCGCCAGGTTCTCGGTGTCGGTAGAGTAATCCCAAGGCACGAAGGTGCCATGCAGATCGGAAGTGCCCAGAATGGTGATATTTACCGGTTCAGCGGCCATGGCAGAGGTACTCAAGCAAAGCAGCAGGGAAAGCAGCGTCTTTTTCATCATGTTGTTTCATTATAGTTGATTGTAATTAAACAGGATTATGCGACGCACATCTCAGCGTTACCAGTGACATTGCAGAATGAGCATGGGAAATGTGAGGAAGTTCAATGAATACCCCCTCACGTTTATCTTACAGTGGCATATAAATATCGAAACGGTGATTTTTGGTGGTCGTGGCAGCATGAGCGGGAACATCGGCCAGCGGAGGGGCATAGTCCGGTCGTTTCACCACGACCCTTTTGGTGGCCAGCCTGCGGGCAGGCTCCAGCAAACCGTCGGCATCATCATCACTGCCCACCAGCGACTGAAATACCCGCATCTCTTTTTTCACCAACGCACTCTTCTGCTTATGCGGATACATTGGGTCGAGATACACCACTTCCGGGCGTGGATCAAGATCGCTCAGCGCCGTCAGGCTGGAGGCATGAAGCAACGTCATACGTTCACGTAGCCAAGGGCCGATCTCCGCATCCTGATAGCCCCGTTGCAAACCGTCTTCCAGCAACGCAGCGACTACCGGATCACGCTCCAACATACGAACCTGGCAACCCAGCGATGCCAACACAAACGCATCACGCCCTAACCCGGCAGTGGCATCCACCACGCTAGGCACATAACTACCTTTGATGCCTACCGCTTTGGCCACCGCTTCGCCACGGCCGCCGCCGAAACGCCGCCGATGGGCCATCGGGCCAGAGATAAAATCGACGTAGATAGCGCCAAGCTTTGGCTCGTCGCGCTTACGCAGCTCCAACCGTTCTGGCGTCAGCACCAGCGCCATCGTCGCATCTTCGTCGCTGGTTAGCTGCCAACGATCGGCCAAAATAGACAAGGCGCCGGGATCGGCGCCTGCTTCACACAATAAAAACACGCTCACTTGGCGGGTTACCCTTTAATACCGTAATGGCGCAGCATAGCATCCAGCTTCGGTTCACGGCCACGGAAGCGTTTGAACAATTCCATCGGCTCTTCGGAACCCCCGCGTGACAGGATGTTATCGAGGAAGGATTGACCGGTTTCAGCGTTGAAAATCCCTTCATCTTCAAAGCGCGAGTAGGCATCTGCCGACAACACTTCCGCCCACAGATAGCTGTAGTAACCCGCCGCATAGCCACCGGCAAAGATATGGCTGAATGCGTGTGGGAAACGGCCCCAGCTTGGTGAAGGGATCACTGCCACCATTTTCTTCACTTCGGCCAGGGTTGGCAGGATCTGCGCACCTTTTTCCGGGCTGTATTCGGCGTGCATACGGAAATCGAACAGGCCAAACTCCAACTGACGCAGGATAAACAGCGCCGCCTGATAGTTTTTCGCTTCCAGCATTTTGTCCAGCAGGGCTTTCGGCAGTGGTTCGCCAGTCTGGAAGTGACCAGAGATAAATGCCAATGCCTCCGGCTCCCAGCACCAGTTTTCCATAAACTGGCTTGGCAGCTCTACCGCATCCCAAGGCACACCGTTGATACCAGAAACCCCGGCGGTATCGATCTGCGTCAGCATATGGTGCAGACCGTGACCAAACTCATGGAACAGCGTGGTGACTTCGTTATGGGTAAACAGCGCCGGCTGGTCACCCAGTGGGCGGTTAAAGTTACAGGTCAGATAAGCCACCGGCTTTTGCAATTCGCCATTGGCTTTGCGCAGACTACCGACGCAATCATCCATCCATGCACCACCGCGCTTGTTCTCGCGGGCATACAAGTCCAGATAGAAGCTGCCACGCAGTTCACCTTTGGCATCGAACAGATCGAAGAAACGCACCTCTGGATGCCAGGTATCGACACCCTGACGCTCTTTGGCGGTGATACCGTAAATGCGGTTAACTACTTCGAACAGCCCTTCCAGCACACGCTGTTCCGGGAAATATGGGCGCAGTTGCTCATCACTGATGGAGAACAGATGTTGCTTCTGTTTTTCTCCGTAATAACTGATATCCCAAGCCTCTAGCTCATCCACACCATAGTGCTGCTTGGCAAAGGCACGAAGCTGTGCCAGTTCCTGTTCTGCCTGTGGGCGAGCGCGCTTGGCCAGATCGCTCAGGAAACCGAGCACCTGCTCCGGACTTTCTGCCATCTTGGTCGCCAGCGATTTGTCCGCATAGCTGGCAAAGCCCAGCAACTGTGCCAGTTCATGGCGCAGAGCCAGCGTTTCCGCCATTACTTCGCTGTTATCCCACTTACCGGCATTTGGCCCCTGATCGGAGGCCCGGGTGGTGAAGGCACGATACATCTCTTCACGCAGCGCCTGGTTATCGGCATAGGTCATTACCGGCAAATAGCTCGGCATATCCAGCGTCAGCAACCAGCCTTCCTGCTCTTTGGCCTGTGCCATCGCCTGAGCTTGGGCCAGCGCACTTTCCGGCAGGCCACTCAGTTCATTCACATCGGTAATCAACTTGCTCCAGCCCATGGTGGCATCGAGCACATTGTTGCTGTAGGTCGAACCCAGTTCGGACAGACGCGCCACGATCTCGCCGTAACGCTTTTGTTTTTCTTTTGGCAGGCCAATGCCCGACAGCTCAAAATCACGCAGCGCGTTTTCTACCGACTTGCGCTGTGGCGCGGTCAGTTTGGCAAAGCCTTCGCCCTCTTTCAGATTACGATAGGCCTGGTACAGCCCTTCATGCTGGCCCACCCAAGTACCGTATTCGGAAAGCAGCGGCAGCGCCTGTTCGTAAGCTTCGCGCAGTTCCGGGCTGTTTTTTACCGAGTTTAAGTGACCAACAGGTGACCAGATGCGTGACAGGCGATCGTCAGATTCGGCCAGCGGCTGACACAGATTTTCCCAGGTAAACGGCCCCGGTTGTGCCACGACGCGCTCAACCGCAGCACGGCAGTCAGCCAATGCGGATGTCACAGCAGGGACGATATCTTCAGGGCGAATGGCAGAAAACGGCGGTAAGGCAAACGGTGTCAGCAACGCATTGGTCATAGAGGAAGTCCTGATTAGGGTGGTGGACCCGATGCGCACATCAGGCCAGACAAAGATAAGCTTCTATCTAACATGGTGCCAACCAGTGGGAAAATCAATGGTCATGCGTGTCATTGAACCTGTTTCTTCACTCACGCGGATCGTTTAGTGAGGAAGATAGGCCACGATTGCATTAAGTAGATTAAGTAGGAAAGCGACAAGAATACCTCCCCGCTAAGTACCTATAAAATGCTCTCATTTGCGTTAATACACGTTTCAAACACGCTCACATACATACAGCATACTTTATGAGTCATTTTTATTTATTGATGAATATTATTATTCCTAGCTAAAAAATCAGCCTGTGCGCTAAAAACCATGTTAATTGAGGTTGTTTTGATACAAAATGGTTCGGTCTATTTTTAACCAACCCCAGCCACGAATTACATGACAAGGAGTTCATCATGGCAAATAATATCTACGCAACGATTAACGGAAAACAACAAGGGTTGATATCGGCAGGGTGTTCTACAGCGGATTCGATCGGTAACAAGCACCAATTAGGCCACGAAAACCAGATACTGGTTCTTAAGCTCGCGCATAACATCAGCCGGGGCGAAAATGTGATGCATAACCCAGTGATTTTTGTTAAACCACAGGATAAATCATCTCCTTTGTTTTTGCTGGCTATTTCTAATAACGAGTTGCTTAACCTTAAGTTTGATTTTTACCGCACATCACAAAATGGTGCCCAAGAGTTGTACTACACGATCGAACTCAGAGAGGCGACCATCGTAGATTTCAACATAAACTATCCCCACTGCTTAACGCATTCTAGTGCACAACCCGAAGAAATTATTTCCGTACGTTATAAAGATATTATCTGCCAACACCATATCGCTGGCACCTCAGGTTATAGCGTATGGGACGACAGAGTTTATTAATGACTAGCTGGGTCTCTTTTACCAAGAGGCCCTAACGTCTATAAACTGCGCTGGGTCTTTTAAGCACTTGGGTTCCTCTTTTTTTACATTCGCTGGCATCTTTAATGTAGAGGATTTCACTATTTGGGCCTGATTTCCAGCAGTAACCGTAGCCATGCACATCTAACACCGTGGTGAAGTGCCAATTAAAGATAATTGCGATTAAGAAATTAAACATAGTTATACGGCAAAACCACACTGTACAGGTTTTAATCTTGGTATAATGTTTATGTCCGTAGAGCTCAGTCTTTCCAGTAATAAGAACATAAAAACCTAGGATCATGAATAATGAATAAATTGGCACCCCAGCAATAATATAATCTTCTAACCTCTGGAATGGCACCACATCCGGGAAAGTAAACTTTACTTCATATTCTCTAACGATCTCAGGAACAAACCAAAAAGCGACAACACCAAGAAGAATAACCAGCAAAGCACTTAACCTATATTCGAACATTGCATAAATTACTTTCGTTCTGCTTTGCGGTTTTTTTTCCATGTTCTCTTATCGTTCTCCTCAAGGTGACTCTATTGATTATATAGCAGGCCTTGGTTTTCTCAGTAAAGACAAGCCTCTTTTTTTACATTCGCTGGCATCTTTGATATAGAGCGTCTCCGAATATAAACTTTTTTTCCAACAAGTGCCATAACCTTTTTGATGTAGGGCGCTAGTAAAATAAAAATTAAAAACAGTCACAAGCACAAAAAATAAGGCTGTTAAATATATACACAACATGCTAAATTTCTTTATTTTTGTTAAATCTTTCCTTCTTGTAACCAAGACATACCCTGACATCACCATCATCATTACGAATCCAAAGAAACCTGCCACCATATAATTCGCCATTAGATAAAATGACACAACATCTGGGTATGATAAGTAAGGTAATACCTTGCTTTTTAAAATGTACGGTACAAATAAAACACCAAGCAACCCAACAAAAAAGGAAAAGAGAAAACTCAGTTTCTCAGTGAAGGTCGTTTCTAATTCAATTTTATTTTTCATATTTTCTTATATAATAACTGACTATGCATACCTAATACATCCGATGTATTAGGTGCGGATTTCTCTAAATCTCTTATCTTTTTTATTATCATTTCAGATATCCCAAATTCTTCATCTATCGCATTAAGTGCAACTGCAGTGCCAAATAAAACAATTGCAACGATAATGAAAGTACCACCAATACTTACTGATGCCGCTGTCAAAATGAGTGCAGTTGCGGCCCTTGTACTAGCAGCAATTACGATTGCCTTAACCATATCAGCAGTAACATCCCCAAGGAATTTTGCAGTATCATTTCCATCTCTAAATATTAACTCAACAGAGCGAAAAGCTAATGAAGCATAAATACTCCATCTGACACCTGCTATTATACTATTATTAATACCTTTTTTTCCTAATCCTACACGGATTACCTGCATATTATTTAACGAATAACGCGTTCCATTTAAGATCCGTCTAATACCTGGGTAGCCGGTGATCTTGATTAACTTCTCGCCGTTTCTTCCGACATAAATGATGGCGGCAATCCCAAAGCCCCCCAATTTCCTGACCAGGTCAGCCGCAGAGTAGAAATCCTTTGCGTTGCCGCTATAGGTTGCAGCATATCCCAGATAGTCCAACCCTTCATCACGTGTGATATTTAGAAAACCCTCATCATGCTGCCGATCGCCTCTGCCAAACTCTCCAAAGCACTCCAGAACATCATAGGCTTCTTCTTTGGTAAGCAGCATGATGTGGCGCTGTTCGGCATTCATGCAAGCCTGGAATTTTTCTTCCGCAATTCGTCGGGCATAGGCGCCATGATCGGGTGGTGTGGGGAAGAGAGTGGAATTATTTCCCGTGAGATAGTTGGGGTATATTCTGTCTTTCATCGCGGCCTCCGGTTGCCTTATAAGAAAGTATTTCCATTTACTCATCCACTAATATAATTGAAATTCGGCATTGTATAAAGAACAATCAAGGCAAATTCCTCATAGCTATCACCTATTCTTGACTATACCGGCGTAGATCCCTCCAGGCTGCAACGCTTTTCGCTTTTTACCAGCAAGGCGGTTTATACTTGGTAGCTTAAATTCGTTGATCTACGAGTTTGCAGTAAACACGCAGAACTCTTTTGCATTTAATGAGTTGATTTTATTGAAAATAACTCGAAAATCAGGAAACACAAAACGCCATGTTAAGTTACCGCCACAGTTTTCACGCCGGCAACCACGCCGACGTGCTCAAGCACACCGTTCAGAGCCTGATCATTGAGGCGCTGAAAGAAAAAGATAAGCCGCTGCTGTACCTGGATACCCACTCCGGTGCCGGGCGCTATCAGCTGAGCGGTGAGCATGCCGAGCGCACCGGGGAATACCTGGAAGGCATCGGCCTACTGTGGCAACGTGACGATCTGCCAGAAGAGCTGGCGGCCTACATGAGCGTGGTGCACAACTTCAACCGCTCCGGCACCCTGCGTTACTACCCAGGCTCACCGCTGATCGCCCGCCAGTTGCTGCGCCCGCAGGATAAAATCCATCTGACAGAGCTGCACCCAAGTGATTTCCCGCTGCTGCGTAACGAATTCCAGAAAGACGAGCGCGCCAAAGTGCAGCGTGCCGATGGTTACCAGCAGTTAAAATCCCAGTTGCCGCCTCCGTCACGCCGTGGCCTGATCCTGATGGACCCGCCGTATGAGATGAAAACTGATTATCAAGATGTGGTGAAAGGCATTCAGGAAGGCTACAAACGTTTTGCTACCGGCACCTATGCTCTGTGGTATCCGGTGGTGATGCGCCAGCAGATCAAACGCATGCTCAAAGAGCTGGAAGCGACAGGCATCCGCCGTATCCTGCAAATCGAGCTGGCGGTGAAGCCCGACAGCGATCAACGCGGGATGACAGCTTCAGGCATGATCGTGATTAACCCACCTTGGAAGCTGGAACAGCAGATGAACAACGTGCTGCCGTGGCTACACAAGGTGCTGGTGCCGTCCGGTATCGGTCACCACCTGGTGAACTGGGTCGTACCAGAATAAGTTCGATGATGGTCGCCTGCCTGGGCGGCCATCCGTTTTTCCCTTCGCTATTCCCCCTGCTTGCTCCTCATTTTGCCGCGATCTTTTGCCGATCCTCATCACAACCGCAAAATAACTGTTTGCTTATTTTACCTTCCGATTAGATGATGACTATCGAAAGATAACGTAACCAAAGAAAACAGGAGGCAGGCGGTGTACATCATTTCGACCAATAATATGCTGCAGAAGGCACAACAACAGGGCTATGCCGTACCGGCCTTCAACATTCATAACCTGGAAACCATGCAGGTGGTGGCTGAAACCGCCGCGCACATGCGCTCACCGGTGATCCTGGCCGGTACGCCCGGTACCTATCTCTATGCGGGAACGGCTAACGTGGTCGCTATTGTCAAACAGCTGGCCGCCGAATACCGCATCCCGCTGGCGGTGCATCTGGATCACCATGAGACTCTGCAAGATATTGAAACCAAAGTGCATGCAGGCATCCGCTCGGCCATGATTGATGGCTCACACCTGCCCTTTGCGGAAAATGTCGCGCTGGTGCGGCAGGTGGCCGAGTTTTGCCATCGTTATGATGTCAGCGTTGAGGCGGAGCTGGGGCGGCTTGGTGGCGTTGAGGATGGCATCAGCGTTGATGCCAAGGATGCCCGCTATACCTCGCCGCAGCAGGCCGAGGAGTTTGTGCGTTCCACCGGCATCGATTCACTGGCGGTGGCGATTGGTACGGCACATGGGCTTTACCAGGGCAAGCCAGAGTTGGATTTCACTCGCCTTGGGCAGATCCGCGACAAAGTCAGCGTACCGCTGGTGCTGCATGGTGCGTCGGGCTTGCCAGACGCTGATATTCAGCAGGCGATTCGGCTAGGAGTGTGCAAGGTGAACGTGGCGACGGAGCTTAAGATCGCCTTTTCCGATGCGCTGAAGCAGCATCTGGCGGAGCATCCGCAGGCCAACGATCCGCGCCACTATATGCAGCCCGCCAAGCTGGCGATGCAGCAGGTGGTGCAAAAGGTGATTCAGGTTTGTGGCTGTGAAGGCAGGCTGTGACCTACGCCAGCATGGTAACGGCCCCTCACCCTAACCCTCTCCCACAGGGAGAGGGGACCGATCGAGTGTGTCTGAAAACTCAGTGACGTACCTTGGATAAGGGGACGATCGAGTTTAATGAGATGACCTCTTTACTTCCAAAAGAGCAGGGGCTAACAGCTCCCTCTCACTAAAGGAGAGGGAGCCGATCAAGTGTGTCTGAAAACTCAGTGACGCACCTTGGATAAGGGGACGATCGCGTTTAATGAGATGACCTCTTTACTTCCAAAAGAGCAGGGGCTAACAGCTCCCTCTCACTAAAGGAGAGGGAGCCGATCAAGTGTGTCTGAAAACTCAGTGACGTACCTTGGATAAGGGGACGATCGAGTTTAATGAGATGACCTCTTTACTTCCAAAAGAGCAAGGGCTAACAGCTCCCTCTCCCTGTGGGAGAGGGTTGGGGTGAGGGGCATCCTCTCGTCACAATCACCGCTTTCACTTTATTGCGTATGCCCATTCCTCTTTTCACCAAATACCTGTAATCAACTGATTTTAAATAACTAAAATCACCCCGTTCGTTAACTTACTCCCTCACACTGAAAGCACCGGCGCGGAAAAATAGCGGTAAAGTTTTCGATCTTGATCACGAATAATAGAAAAGTGCATTGCTAACCTTTCGAAACATTACGATTATATTCGTAAGAAAACGGAGGGTAGAATGAAAAATATAATCGCACGACATAAAGCAGGGGAGCCGATCGGGATCTGCTCTGTCTGTTCGGCACACCCATTAGTGATTGAAGCTGCATTACGCCTGGATCTGCACAGCGATCGCCAGGTACTGATCGAGGCCACATCCAACCAGGTTAATCAGTTTGGCGGTTACACCGGCATGAAACCGGCGGATTTCCGGCAGTTTGTCTGCGATATTGCGGCAACCGTCGGCTTCCCGCTCTCCCGGCTGCTGTTAGGGGGCGACCATCTAGGCCCGAACTGTTGGCAAAATGAACCCGCCGCCAGCGCAATGGCGAAAGCGGAAGTGTTGATCGCCGACTACGTCACCGCCGGATTCAGCAAGATCCATCTGGATGCGTCCATGTCCTGCGCCGACGATCCGATCCCGTTAGATCCCCACGTGGTGGCAGAACGCGCCGCCCGCCTGTGTCAGGTCGCCGAACGGGTCGCTACCCCAGAGCAAAAACAGCAGCTGACCTATGTGATTGGGACCGAGGTGCCCGTTCCTGGAGGAGAATCTTCCGCCATTGGCAGCGTACATATCACTCACGCGACGGATGCCGCCGCCACGCTGGAAACTCACTATCAGGCCTTCCGCAAGGCCGGGTTGGCAGAGGCGATCCCGAGGATCATCGCCGTGGTAGTGCAGCCAGGAGTGGAGTTCGACCACTCACAGGTGATCGCTTACCAACCACAGCTGGCCCGCGAGCTCTCCCAGTTTATTACCACCACGCCGCTGGTCTATGAGGCACACTCTACCGATTACCAAACGCGTGAAGCCTATCAGCAGCTGGTGCGCGATCACTTCGCCATTCTCAAGGTTGGCCCGGCCCTGACGTTTGCCCTGCGCGAAGCGGTGTTTGCCCTGGCCAATATCGAACAGGCCCTGATTGCCCCGGAAAAACGTAGCCAGATACTGGCGGTGATTGACGCCGTGATGCTCGACGAACCGGATTACTGGAAAAAGTATTACCACCCGACGTTCAGCCGCTCGCTGATCGACCTGCATTTCAGCCTGTCGGACCGTATCCGCTACTACTGGCCTCACCCGCGTATCGCACAAAGTATGACGACGCTGCTCAATAACCTCGACCAGCAAGAGATCCCAGCAGGCCTGCTGAGTCAATACTTCCCGCTGCAGTATCAGCGCGTGATGGAACGCAAGCTGGCGAAGCAGCCCCACGCACTGATGATCGACAAAATTCAGGATGTGCTGCGCGCTTATCGCTTCGGCTGTGCCCCCGCAGAGCAAGCCAAAAACGCCGAGGAGATGGCCCATGCATAACAGCCAACTGTTCGTTCGCACTGGCATCAGCTTTGCCGACGCGCAGCAGGCGCTGGAGCACATTGGCGTCACCATGCTCAACGCCGGGGTTGTTCACAACAGCTATCCGCAGGCGTTGCTGGTGCGTGAGAGCGCTTATCCCACCGGCATCGCCCTTGAGCAGCACGCGGTCGCCATCCCCCATTGTGAAGCGGAGCATGCACGTGCCCCGGCTATTTATCTAATCCGCCCTGACCAGGCTGTGCCCTTCGCTCAGGCGGATGATGACGGCACGATCGACGTTGCGCTGATTATCGCGCTGATCGTCACCGACCCGGCGGCGCAGTTGGTTTTACTGCGCACGCTGTTTGGCCAGTTGCAGCACCCCGAGTTTATCACTGCGCTACTGACCGCCCCCGAGGACCAACTGGGCGAAATTTTTGCCCAGCGGGTTTTCACTTCGCCCTCCCGACCACAACAAAAAACAGAATATGAAGGAGCCACACTGTGAAACGTAAAATTATTGTTGCCTGCGGCGGTGCCGTTGCCACCTCGACCATGGCCGCAGAAGAGATCAAAGAGCTGTGCGCGGAGCACAACATCGAGCTGGACTTGGTGCAGTGCCGCGTGACCGAGATTGAAACCTATATGGACGATGCCGATCTGATCTGTACCACCGCCCGCGTCGACCGGCAGTTTGGCGATATACCGTTGGTGCACGGCATGCCGTTTATTTCCGGCGTCGGCATCGATGCGCTGAAACAAAAAATACTGACCATTCTGACGGAGTAGCCCATGTTTACCGACATCATGCGTTACATCCTCGATCTCGGCCCTACGGTGATGCTGCCCATCGTGATCATCATCTTCTCGCTGATTTTAGGGATGAAATTAGGGGATTCATTTAAATCCGGCATTCATATCGGCATCGGTTTTGTCGGTATCGGACTGGTTATCGGCCTGATGCTGGACTCGATCGGCCCGGCGGCGAAGTCGATGGCCGAGCAGTTCCAGATCAACCTGCACGTGGTGGATATCGGTTGGCCAGGCTCATCACCGATGACCTGGGCCTCGCAGATTGCCCTGATCGCCATCCCGGTAGCGATTGCGGTCAATATCGTGATGCTGCTGACGCGTATGACCCGCGTGGTTAACGTGGATATCTGGAACATCTGGCACATGACCTTTACCGGTGCCATGGTGCATCTGGCCACCGGCTCATACTGGCTGGGTATGCTGGGCGTGGTGGTGCATGCCGCCTTCGTCTACAAGCTGGGGGATTGGTTCGCCAAAGACACCCGCGACTTCTTCGGGCTGGAAGGGATTGCCATTCCGCACGGCACCTCCGCCTATATGGGGCCGATCGCCGTACTGGTGGACACCATTATCGAGAAGATCCCCGGCCTGAACCGCATTCACTTCAGCGCAGACGACGTACAGAAACGCTTTGGTCCGTTCGGCGAGCCAGTGACCGTCGGCTTTGTGATGGGGCTGATTATCGGTGCGCTGGCCGGTTATGACCTGAAGGGCATTCTGCAACTGGCGGTGAAAACCGCTGCCGTGATGCTGCTGATGCCACGGGTGATCAAACCGATCATGGATGGCCTGACGCCCATCGCCAAGCATGCCCGTAAACGCCTGCAAGCACGCTTTGGTGGCCAGGAGTTCCTTATCGGCCTCGATCCAGCGCTGCTGCTGGGCCATACCGCCGTGGTCTCCGCCAGCCTGATCTTTATCCCGCTGACCATTCTGATCGCCGTCATCGTCCCAGGTAACCAGGTGCTGCCGTTTGGCGATCTGGCGACCATCGGCTTCTTTGTGGCCCTCGCCGTGGCGGTGCACCAAGGCAACCTGTTCCGCACGCTGATCTCGGGTTTTATCATCATGAGCATCACGCTGTGGATCGCCACCCAAACCATCGGGCTGCATACCCAACTGGCTGCCAATGCCGGTGCGCTGAAAGCGGGCGGTGTCGTGGCCTCGATGGACCAAGGCGGCTCACCGATCACCTACCTGCTGATCCAACTGCTCACCTGGCAAAACGTGGTGGGTCTGGTGGTTATCGGCGTCATTTACGCCATCGGGGTGTTCCTCACCTGGCGCCGTGCCCGTCAATTTGCCCAGGCTGAAGCCTCCGCCAAGCAACAGGCAGCCCAAAGCCTCAACGCCATGTCCTAATCCTTCGGGGGAGCCCGCCTCCCCCTCAAAGTATTTGCAAAGGAGCGAGCAGGTTCGACCCGATCTAACCCATTGATTATCCAAACGGGCGCAGCATGCAGCGCCCCTACGATGTGAGTCTGTTGGGGAGTCAACTCCTCCAATCTATTTTCTACGGAGTTCAAGTTATGCAATCAGTCGTGATCCATACGGAGGGAGAAGTGCGCGTTGAAGAACGCCAAGCTCCTGCTATTGAGGCCGCCGATGAGGTGTTGGTTCGGGTGGCGTATTCCGGGCTATGCGGTTCAGATATCCCCCGCATCTTCGCCAAGGGCGCGCATTTCTACCCGATCACCCTGGGGCATGAGTTCAGTGGCCGGGTCGTGGCCTGCGGCGATCGGGTTACCGATCTGCAACAGCATGATGCCGTGGCCTGCGTCCCTTTGCTGCCGTGCTTTAACTGCTCGGAATGCCAGCGCCATTACTATTCGCTGTGCAAGCATTACCAGTTCGTCGGTTCACGCAGCCACGGTGGCAACGCCGAGTTTATCGTAGTCAAACGCGCCAATCTGGTGAAATTACCTGCCAACGTCAGCTTATTGCAGGGGGCGTTTATTGAGCCCATCACCGTCGGCCTGCATGCCATTCAGTTGGCTGGGGGCTGCCAAGACAAAGAGGTGATCATCATTGGTGCCGGCACCATCGGCCAACTGGCGATCCAGTGTGCCAGAGCGATGGGCGCACGCAGTGTCACGGCGATCGATATCAATGACGACCGGCTCAAGCTGGCACGGCAGATCGGTGCAGAAAACGCGTTTAACAGCGCGGAGCTTAGCCCTTCAGAGATAGCCGAACGTTTACAGGAAAGGCGCTTTGATCAGTTGATTCTGGAAACCGCTGGCACGCCACAAACGGTCGGGCTGGCATTGGATATCGCCGGGCCGCGGGCACAAATCGCGCTGGTGGGGACGCTGCATAAAGATCTGCACCTGTCTTTCAGCACCTTCAGTCAGATCTTGCGCAAGGAGCTGACGCTACTGGGCAGTTGGATGAACTATTCGGCCCCGTGGCCAGGGGAAGAGTGGCAGCAGGCCATGAAGCTGTTCCAATCGGCAGATCTGGCTCTGGAGCCGTTGATTGCCAGCATCGATCGCCCGCAGCAATACGCCGCCAGCGTTGCAGCCCTGGCCGGTAAGCCGATGCAGGGAAAAATCATGCTCAAACTCGGCGAAGAGTGACATCAAGCGGCAGAGTTTCTGAATTTGTAGGGGTGAACCTATTCGCCCCTACCTAACCCATTGATTATCTTAACGGGCGCAGCGTGCAGCGCCCCTACGAAGCAAGTCAGTTGCCCTAACTCAGCCATTATTTTGCCTCAAATCCCATCTCCTTGATCTTTATGCTCCCCTTTCATATCCCTTTCGCATAAAATAAAAGCAAAACATTTCGATAGGTCAGGATGATGAACTCTTTTGAAAGACGAAACAAAATTGTCGACTTGGTTCAGCAGAACGGCAGCATCTTGGTCAGCGATCTTTCGAATTCCTTCGGAATTTCTGAAGTTACCATCCGCGCTGACCTGCGCCTGCTGGAAGAAAAAGGCCTGCTGATCCGCTTCCACGGCGGTGCTGCCAGGCCCGGCAGCCAGTTGGAGCAGGAGGCCGAGGCGCCGAAAACCACTGGTGAGGTCATCCTGGAGGAACGCTACCAGCTGGCCAAAGACCCGAAAAAGCGCATTGCGTTAAAAGCGGCGGCCATGGTCAATCCCGGCGATACGGTGATCCTCGACAGCGGCAGCACCACCATGCTGATCGCCGAAGAGCTGGTGAAGATGGGCAATATCACGGTGATCACCAATAACCTGCCCGCCGCCTTTGCGCTTTCCGACAATAAAGACATCACGCTGGTGCTGTGTGGTGGCACGCTGCGCCATAAGACGCGCTCTATGCACGGTTCTATCGCGGAGCTCTCCCTACAGGGCATTGCCGGTGACGTGATGTTCGTCGGGGCCGACGGGTTGGACGCCACCAATGGCATCACCACCTTTAATGAAGGCTACTCGATCAGCGGCGTGATGGCTCAGGCAGCCAAGCGCGTAGTCGCGGTGGTCGATTCCACCAAGTTCGGCCGCAGGGGGTTCAACCTGGTGCTGTCGATGAGCCAGATCGACATGATCATTACCGATACCGGCATCAGCAGTGCCGATCGCCAAGCGCTCGATCGGGCAAAACCCGAACTGGTTATCGTGTAAAATCAACCGGGCAGAGGATCAAGCCTCTGCCTATTACAGCCATCGACGCAATCTTTGCGACAACCCCCTGTCAGGCGTTAAACTCTTACCCTTCTCGAATCACACAACTCATGGAAAACCCAGATGACGAAACATTACGATTATCTAGCAATTGGCGGCGGTAGCGGCGGTATCGCATCGATCAACCGGGCAGCCATGTATGGCCAGAAATGCGCACTGATTGAAGCCAAAGAACTTGGCGGCACCTGCGTTAACGTGGGTTGTGTCCCGAAAAAAGTTATGTGGCATGCGGCACAGATCGCCGAGGCCATTCACCAGTACGGCCCGGATTACGGCTTCGATACCACCGTCAACGCCTTTGACTGGAAACGTCTGATCGCCAACCGCACCGCCTACATCGATCGTATTCATACCTCTTACGACAACGTGCTGGGCAAAAACAAGGTTGACGTGATCAAAGGTTTTGCCCGCTTTATCGACGCGCATACCGTAGAAGTCAACGGTGAGAAAATCACCGCCGATCATATTCTGATCGCGACCGGTGGTCGCCCAAGCCACCCTTCAATCCCAGGTGCCGAATACGGCATCGACTCCGACGGCTTCTTTGAGCTGGATGCCATGCCAAAACGCGTGGCAGTAGTGGGTGCTGGCTACATCGCGGTAGAAATTGCCGGTGTGATGAACGCGCTGGGAGCGGAAACGCACCTGTTCGTGCGTAAACACGCCCCGCTGCGTACCTTCGATCCGATGATTGTTGAAACCCTGGTTGAGGTGATGAACACCGAAGGGCCAACCCTGCACACCGAATCCATTCCAAAATCCATCGTCAAAAACGCCGACGGCAGCCTGACGCTGGCGTTGGAAAACGGCAAAGAGTTCACCGTGGACAGCCTGGTCTGGGCCATCGGCCGCGAACCAGCGACCGATAATCTGAACCTGGCAGTCACCGGCGTGAAAACCAATGCCAAAGGTTACATCGAAGTCGACAAATTCCAGAACACCAACGTGAAAGGCATCTACGCGGTAGGTGACAACACCGGTGCGGTTGAGCTGACCCCGGTTGCTGTCGCCGCTGGCCGTCGCCTGTCCGAGCGCCTGTTCAACAATAAGCCGGACGAACATCTGGACTACAGCAACATCGCCACCGTGGTGTTCAGCCACCCGCCAATTGGCACCATTGGCCTGACCGAGCCGCAGGCGAAAGAGCAATTTGGCGAGGATAAGGTGAAGGTTTATAAATCCTCCTTCACCGCCATGTACAGCGCCGTAACTCAGCATCGCCAGCCGTGCCGCATGAAGCTGGTATGTGTAGGTGAAGAAGAGAAGATTGTTGGCCTGCACGGGATTGGCTTTGGTATGGATGAAATCCTGCAGGGCTTCGCCGTGGCAATCAAGATGGGCGCGACCAAGAAAGACTTCGACAACACCGTGGCGATCCACCCAACCGCAGCGGAAGAGTTCGTGACCATGCGGTAATAGTGCGTTCTTATACCTTTGTCACTATGGAAAACCGACTGTAAAAGGTCGGTTTTCTACTTGCTACAATGAGCTCCTCCTTGAAAAAGAGACTCTCCCCCCCAAGCACTGATTATTAAACCTTTTTGACTACAGTAGCTTTTTCATACAAGAGTACTAGTAGCTTAACTCTTAAATGGTGAATCAAATGCACCACTGGAAGTAAAAAAAAGCTGTTGAAAAACTTCATTTATAGGATAAGTATCGGTGGATTCTACTGATATATTTTCGTCATTCCCCTGATCGTCTGCCTTAGCCATATCGCCTAAAAGGACCTGAGAATCGGGGACATCTTCTTTCAAGCGGTTGCAAATTCAAACCTGATCCCGCAGATTAACACACCTCGGTATGAGTAATATCCTCATGATAAACATGAGGGTGCCCCCATGAAGAAGCGTTTAACCGACGAACAGATCATCAGTATTCTCCGCGAAGCCGAAGCCGAGTGTAAGCCCGTGAACTCTGCCGTAGCCACCATTCTACAAATGGCGTAAGAATTTTGGCGGTATGGAAGTGCCTGAAGTTAATCGTCTGAAAACTCTTGAAAAAGAGAACACCCACCTGAAGAAGCTGCTCGCTGAAGCTTTCAACTAAATGTTCAGATAATTTCAGTTTTTGTAAGGTGTTACCTAATGAAAGTCACATCACGGGTAAGCTTTACACACAACGTATTGAGCGTAAAAATGAACCTTCGCAACAGACTAGATTGAATATACTACCAGCAAAAATTTAGTGATATTATGACAAGCTATTTATCTATCGAGAAAATCATTACTGGCATTATATTTCCATAAAACAACCTACTATAATCATCAAGCCTTAAAATCCTGTAGGATATTTTAAACATTACATCTGTAATATTTAAGACATCATCAAGATAGGGATATTTAAATACAGCTCATTAATTGGCGTTATTCTTGAAATGTACTTCATAATACTGATGATATAAGTTGCTCAATTAATTTAATAGTCGAAAGTGAACGATATTTTTTGCTTTAAAACTTCACCGTCTAATATGTGGGCATTATAGTCAGCTAATACTAAACCACTCCCATTTCTAAATTCATAACTAAATATTCCACGTATAAACTCCCCTCCTCCATTTTTTAATGATCTAAGTGTCAGTATTGAACTACAAGTAAAATTGTTATTCTTATTTATTATCAATAAAGAACCTGTCATTATCATTAAAGAAACTCAAAAAAACTACTGATAAAATTTTAATCAACACATTTTTATTACTATACTTAAAAATATGCGCAACTCTGGAAAGTTAAATATTAACCTCCATGATAATATTTGAATGTATTGCTTCAAAAGAGACTGATGGCGATAGCGTTAAACCTTTACGTGGCATTGTTTTTATAATGTTTCCATTAAATGACATACTTGTGAATACTTTCCTTATAGTAGATATGCATTGATAAACCGTATTTGCCGTTTCATATTGAGAGTTTATCTCCCATACATCTTGAACGAAAAACCTTTGTAGCACGGGATTAGGATAGTGTTCAATCAACAACTGTAGGCATCTATTGGCTGATAGTGGAGCTTCTTAACGTTCTCCGGGTTGTTCACATGGTATAAGGTTCCCTCTTCAGGATTGTACATAATGATTTTGTTAAAAATGATATGATACATGAAATGTGAACCTCGTTTTATTCAGAAAATCTGCTATTGTAACCAGTAAAGTGTAGTTCAGAACATTAAATTCAATAAATTAGAGAGTTAACTTACTTATCTGGCAACTAAGACCCAGTTAATATTTTTAGTTAACCACTTGATTTTTATCAAATAAAAACATTAATCACCTCATTTTCCCTTAGTATAATATTTACACATCATTAGCTAAGTGTTTAATCCTTAACTTTACAGTTCAGTGCGACCATAATAGCTCCCCATAACGACTTGAGACCTTTTGTCAGTTTGTCTTGATTGTTATTACTGTATTGGCTTTGCCATTAAAAATGGTTTTCATTAAGCGATTATGTTTTATGAAAATCATGGAAAAATTCAATTAAACCTATCAACATTAGAGTATGGAATTATTTTTATGAAAAAGAACTTGTTAACTGCTGCGCTGTTTACTATGGCTTTTAGTTTGTCTGCTGGTGCATTAGCTGCCGATGGCACAATTAATTTCCAAGGTGTAGTAAACAGCACAACATGTACATTAGATACCGGCAGTCAGGATCTAACAGTAATGTTACCAGCAATCAAATCATCCGACTTTGCCTCGGCGAACTCCGCAGCGACGTCTCCAACAGTCAAATTTAGTCTTAAAGCAACAGGGTGTGAGGCTGGTACTGTCAGTGCTGCTGCAGTATTTGCCACTGGTGGTAATGTTGATGTCACTAATGGTAATCTGAATAATACCTATACTGATGGTACGGATGCTCAGGTACGAATTTATATGGAAGATGGTACAACACCGATTAATTTGGCCAACTTTGGTGAGTCTACCAACAACGTTGGTACCGTAAATGGTAATGATGTTACTATCGATTTCCACGCCAACTACTTCAGCAAAAACACCACTGCAACTCCTGGTTTGCTGCGAACCAGTATTCAATACAGCATGCAATATCTGTAATCGCTCCCCCAGGGGAAACCCTGGGGTTATTTCTACTGAGGCTTACCATGAAAAATACTTATTTTTTTCTTACTTTATTGACTGCTACATTAATGTCAGGCCTGATTGGGTCAGTACAGGCAGCCGTCTATATTGAGGGTACACGTATTATATTCCCAGCTAACAATAGGGAAATTACTGTGAAAACTACCAATAAAGGAAAAACACCTGCATTGATGCAAATCTGGCTTGACCGTGGTAATTCTCAATCACAGCCTCATAATGCAGATGCTCCTTTTTTAGTAACGCCACCCATTTTCCGTCTGGATGCAGGGAAAGGTCAGAGCATACGATTAGCTTTTACTGGTGAGAAATTACCCCAGGACAGAGAAAGCCTGTTCTGGTTTAACGCACTGGAGGTTCCACCATTGGCTAGTAGTGATAAAAGCTATATGCAAATAGCCGTACGCTCAAGGTTAAAATTGTTTTACCGCCCTGAAGGTTTAGCCAGTGATCCCATCAGTGCAGTTAAAAAAGTGACCTGGAAAATTAATACTGCAGTTCCAGGAAAAGGTTATTCATTACGTGGTGAAAATCCAACTCCTTATTATGTAACCTATAGTAAGCTTACGTTATCTATTGCAGGAAAAGTCGAGAATTTGGGAACAGCCATGATTGCACCATTTTCCTCTAGTGAGATTAACTTAAAAACAATAAACACTAGAACTGGCGAGGCTGAACTTATTTATCGTGCCATGGGAGACTACGGCGTCGGTGTTGAGCAAAAAACACCAGTGCACTAATAGCATTTTCATGTCCTTTGCATAGTAATTAACCTCTATTCTAAAATTGTTGTTTTGGTGTATTAATAATATGTGCCGTATAGCTATAACATTTGGAGTCGTCACTCTACTGATGACTCATTCAACGCAAGCTGAAACGACCACTGATGTGCAGTTTAATACTGACTATTTGGTTAACCAGAATGGTAATTCTTTGGATTTATCTCGTTTTGAACGAGGTGACTCTTTTGACGCAGGGGAGTATCGATTAGATGTGTATGTCAATGATCTGCTTGTTGAAATAATAAGTGTGAAAATAGATAATAATAAAAATTATTATTTCTCACTATCGCAAATCAGAAAGTTGGGTGTTGATATCGATAAACTGCCAGACAGTATTGCCAAAAAAAAAGCATTGAAAAATGAAAGCCAGATCGATATTACTTTATTGGTACCAGATAGCAAGGTAGAGTTCGATACCTCCAATTTACGCATTAATTTGAGCATACCACAGGCTTACCTTACCACATCAGATCGTAATTATGTTCCGCCATCAAGGGTAGATGCAGGTGTAAATGCTGCTTTTGTTGATTATAACACCAGCATGTGGAATGCGGATATGCACGGAGAACAACAAACACAATACTATGCGGGAATTAATGCCGGGGCAAATATGGGTGGCTGGCGAGTTCGCCACAGTGGGAATTACAGTCAGAGTAGTGGCGCGAATGCCTTATATACGACAGTTAATACCTATATGCAGCGAGATATTGTGGCACTTAAATCTCAATTGACGTTAGGTGAATATTATACGCAGTCAGACTTATTCGACAGTGTGGCTTATAGTGGTATTCAATTGGCTTTTGATGATCGCATGTTACCTGATTCATTGCGAGGATATGCACCTATCGTTCGTGGAACTGCTCAAACCAATGCCAAGGTCACCGTACGTCAGGGGGGCAATATCCTGATTGAAACCAGTGTGGCCCCTGGGCCTTTTGCCATTGATGGACTTTCAGGCAGTGGATATGCCGGAGATCTGGCAGTGACAGTCACGGAGGCCGATGGTCGCGAACGCTCTTTTACCGTCCCCTTTGCATCGGTATCACAGCTCATGCGTCCTGGGTTTTACCGCTACAGCCTCGTGTTAGGAAAATACAGAGACGATCGCTTAAGTGATACACCTGAATTTATCCAGGCGACTTATCAAAAAGGGCTCGATAATCGTCTGACAGGGTATACAGGTGCAATTGCAGCAGAAAACTATCAGTCAGTATTAGGGGGGGTTGGGATGAGCACGCCATTTGGCGCATTGGCTGCGGATGTTACTCATTCGATAGCATCTGATCTGGCCGTAACCGCAGGGAAAAACACGCGCTTAACTGGGCAAAGTTATCGATTAGGTTACAGCAAATTAGTTGAGTCAACGCAGACCAACTTCACATTGGCAGCATACCGTTTCTCCAGTGATGGTTATATGAGCTTGGCTGATTATTCACAGTCCACTGAAGCTAATGCAGACAATTTTCATGCCTATCGTCAGCGCAGCCGACTCCAGACAAACATTAGTCAAACGTTGGGGGAAGGAATTGGCAGCATTTATCTCAATGGATCGATACAAAACTATTGGCACGCAAAAAAATCAAACGATATGAGTTACCAGGCGGGTTATTCCAATGCTTTTCGTTGGGGCAGTCTAAATGTGACCGTGAGTCGTACCTACACACAATATGGTGAGAATGACACACAATACAGGGCGGGAGTATCGATTCCGTTAGGAAATACATCGCACTCACCTTTCCTGACCTCGTCAATGACCCATTCCCAATCAGATGGTTGGGCCACCCAGGCTGGTTTATCCGGCATAGCTGGGAAACAGAACCAACTGAGCTACAGTGCTTATGGCACTCGCAGCCAAATGAGGGGCGATTCGTTCACCGACACCGGTGGCAACTTACAATACCGAGCTTCCAATGCTGGATTTACAGGCAATGTCAGCAAGGGGAAACAATACCGGCAGTTTGGGTTGGGGGTCACCGGTAGTATGGTTGCCCACCCGGGTGGGATCAACTTCAGCCAGGAGCAAGGTGAAACCAAGGCTATAATAAAAGCTCAGGGAGCAATGGGGGCGAATTTACTAAACAGTAATGGAGCAAAAGTGGGAAGTAATGGCTACGCCGTCGTGAGTGGGTTAACTCCTTATCGGGAAAATACCTTGTCATTGGATCCGAAAGGCCTTACAGATGATATTGAGTTAAGTGTTACTGAACAGAGCACTGCACCGGGCTATGGCGCAATTGTGATGCTTGATTACCCCACAGTTTCCGGACAGCCAGTTTTACTTAAAATAATTGATGATGAAGGTAAAAACCTACCTATTGGGGCAGAGGTAATGAATCTTTCTGATGAAAACTTGACCTTTGTGGGGCAAGGTAGCCGTGTGTTCCTGCGAGTTCAGGATACACAAGGGCAGATAAAGGTTTGGTGGGGAAAAAGTGCCGATCATCAATGTATCGCTGACTATACTTTGCCTAAGAGTGTCAGCAGCAAAAAAGCTTCATTCTTGCACGCTTCAGCTATCTGCCATCGGATCCACTCGAAAGGTTAATGATTATGCGAACTTGTTGTTGTTTTATAGCCTATATATGTTCGGGAGTATTCTTTACCCAGGCCAGTACCACGCTTGGATCTACCCGAGTGATTTATCCGGCCAACGAGCGTGAGGTGACGGTACGACTCCATAACCCTGAACACAGGGCCACTTTGGTTCAAGCCTGGATTGACAATGGCAATATAAACGCCACGCCTGATGATACCATGTCACCATTTATCATTATGCCACCACTGGTTCGTATCAATGCTGGACAAGGCTCGACTCTTAAAATTATTTTCACACATCAAGAACAACTTCCAAAAGACAAGGAATCTGTATTCTGGTTGAACTTTCAGGATGTTCCCCCCATCCTGAAAGGTAATGAAAATAACTATATGCAGCTAGCTTACCGCACAAGAGTTAAGTTATTTTATCGTCCTGAAAAACTACCTGGAAATAGCAACCAGGCCGCTAAAGACGTTAACTGGACAGTTTCTAATAACACGAATGGTAGCAGGAAATTAACTGGATGTAATAAAAGTGCTTTTTATGTCTCACTCAATAAAATCATGTTAACGGTAAGCCAAGTCAGTTATTTCAACAATGATGGAGGAATGATCGCACCTGCAGAATGTGCTGACTTTCCTGTCACAGCAACCAAAAAAATAATGGCAGGAATTGACCAAGTTGATGCTGAGTGGATTGATGATTACGGAGCACTACATCAACAACGTGAAGCGTTGAATCGATAAACTATCAGCCAAGTATTATTTATACAATAGAGTGACTTTAGAGTTATGAACAATCACATTGCCAATGCAATATCCCGAAATTTGAAATTATTCATGCTGTTTTTTACTGCAATGATAGCCTTACCTGCATTTTCAGCATGTAATTTTAATTCTGGTTTCGGGTTGCAGACACATCAGTTAACAGTCAACCCTGTAAACATCACGGCGGCAAGAGATAAAACCATTGGTTCAGTACTGGCTAATGGTGAAGTTTCTGCGGTAAATGGTACGTATGCCAAGTGTAGCGGTTCAAATACCTATGCATACAATGTCAATGCCATGAATGGTATGACGGTAGCCGGTCTGAATAACGTTTTCCCTACTAATATTCCAGGTATTGGTTTACGTTTTTATTCCAAGGATAATAATGGGAAGAATTATCGATTTGTGAACCAAGGTATAATAGGAGGAAGTACGAGCTCCATTAATTGGGGATGGTATCAGAATGGTAATGCATATTGGGGGGTAGATGTCGTAGTCATTGGTCCGATCAGCAGTGGCGCATATGACGGTAATTTGATGGCCTCTTTCCAGCTCGCGGCTTTAAATGTTCTCAATGTCAAGGTTAACCCGTTCACAGTAACCAGTAGCAGTTGTGATGCTTCAACTACACAATCGATGGTGGATTTAGGGATACAACCTTCCCGAGCATTCCCTGTTCAAGGAAGTACAGCCGGACAGAAAGATTTTTCTATCGAGTTACGCGGATGTGCGACGTCAGGCATGACGAGTATCAGCTATACCCTAACGCCACTAAATGCCATAGTTAACTCATCTCAGGCGGTTATGGACATCGATGCGATTGATGGTGCGGCTAAGGGTATCGGAATAAAAATAATGGATGACATAGGTAACCCAGTGAAGTTTAATGTTGCGAAAGCAGTAAGCTATACACCTGGTGCCAGTTCAATCAAAATTCCATTTAAGGCAGCCTTTTATCGGACTAGTACGCAAGAAGTTTCGGCTGGTATGGTTAGAGCACCACTTGTTTTCACAATGACATATAAATGAAGCACTGAAATAACACTATAATTTCTCAATGAACACACTTTTGACGCGGTATTACCAAATATCATAAGTAAATAAATGACACCAGATTCGCTGAAACTCTATTTACTCTACAGGATTATTATTTGGTTCAATACTTAATAAGAATTTTATCGTGTCGTAAAATATCTTGATAAATGTTAATAGGTAAATACCGCATGACGGCTCACACCAATCGTAAATTTTTGAGTATGGATGAAGTACAGCGTTTACTCGATGCAATTCCAGACCATAAAAATACTGTCCGCGATCAATGTATGTTGCTGGTTTGTTTCATTCATGGATTGCGCGTATCTGAACTCTCTAATCTCCGTCTTCAAGATCTGGATTTGCTCAGTAATAAATTGTATGTCAATCGCCTGAAAAACGGGTTTTCCGTCCAGCACCCGATCCAGCCGCGTGAGCAGTCTGCACTGGTCAGTTGGTTGTCGAAGCGCCCGCAATATCTTGAAGCAGATAGTGATTTTCTGTTTCTTTCACGCCAGGGGGGGCGGCTTTCTCGCCAACAAATACATCGACTGATCCGAGAGTATGGTGAACTCGCTGGTCTGAATGTACCGGTGCATCCGCATATGTTACGCCACTCCTGCGGTTATGCGCTGGCAGATGATGGCATCGATACTCGTTTAATCCAAGATTATCTTGGCCATAGAAATATTCAGAATACGGTAATTTACACCGCCAGTAATGCGAAGCGTTTCCGTTCGATTAGAATATAATTACCTCCTGGGAAATACTCTATTAAATTCGTCTATGATAGTTAGACTCATCCAATTTTGGTTGGGTCTAACACATACACAATAAACCTCAAGATACAGTTTTCAGCACCTGAAAGCCATCGTTAATTCCGGACATCATCGGACCAGATGATTTCCGTATACTCTCAATAAAAAACTGAAAATTGCATCCGAAAAACCGTGTTTGCTAGCAAGGTAGCGGTTGTTATGGGCATGCTCATTAATGACCTTTATAGCCGTTCTATCGCATACAGATTTGCACTTTACGCCAGGTCGATGCCTCTATTTAGTTAAATCGATATGTTCTAGTTACCCCATTTAAATCCACGCGTTACGAAGAAAAAAATGAAAACACTAACACTATAGCAATGTCGGATGTATTGGTTGCTAAAGAAGTATTAGATCGCCTTGAAACCCTTAGACATCGAAGATAGGCCCCCCCAAGAAAAACTGGTAAAATATCTTGGTGTACCAGTGTTCCTGCACTTTTCTTTTTATTTTATAAAAATGCAACAAATCGCTTGTTTAAATATAACTTCTTAAATATTACCTCAACGAGTTGCCGATTTTCGAGCACTATCGCGCCCAGTACGCCTATAATCACCGCGTAGTTATATGCAGTATCTCGTTTGGCGAGGCTCCTATACAAACACAGGTTACTGATCTGACGACATCGAGAGATGCCCAAGGTTAAGACAGGCTTTATCGGATTAAGGTTCAGCCCAAGGTAACTTCTGAAATTTTTTTCAGATACGTTGTATAGTGCTAAAACCTGGACGCGGAGATAGGCTTTCTGCACTCCCCCTCTTTGGTTTACTCCTCTATGCGATGCACTGTTGAAGTTTAAACAGCAATAGGGTCAATGACTTCCAGACTCCTCAGCGATGACCGCTACCGCGCCAGCAACACAGGCGGGCCAGCCATTGCTAACTCTTTGAACGCTGACTTTTTCGCCGCCAGGCACCATGACGGTGAATGAAGCCAGAGACTACGTTGCACACTTACTTTTAACCACAGAGGTCGTTATCGATTACAGTTAACCGAGGATAAAATTATGGGAAATATGATGTTTTTTATGGGATTTTTGTTTTTCGTCAGCTCACTGGGGCTGATCGCAGCCTATCTGAGCACCAAATGGGATGACTAATGAACGAAAAAGATCCGCCTAGCATCATCCTCCCCGTAGCCTCATCAAATCATTGCGGGGAGGATGAATAACCGCAATAAACGGACGGTATTTACCGCGCGTGATAATGATGATGATTTTTATTCTTGGATTGCTGTACGCTATTTTTATGATCTCGGCCGGTATTAATGAGATTTATTTACATTCCACCGGTCAAACTGCATTTCTCTCCTGTTTATTGCTGACAGCTACCGCAAGCTTGCTGCTCGTCGCTTTTGTCTGGCAATGTTCCGTAAAAACCAAACGCTGATTTTTTTAATTCAACTATGAGCTGTGCTATGCAAAATCAAAAACAGGCCGTCGCCCGAAACTCGATGATTATCAGCGGATTGTTGGCGTTAGGTAAATTTATCGCAGGTATATTTACCGGCAGTATTGGCCTGATATCCGAAGGCATTCACTCATTTACCGATTTTATTGCCACCAGCATCACCTGGTGGGCAGTGAGCGTCAGCGATAAACCTGCCGATGATGACCATCACTTCGGCCATGGCAAGGTTGAGAATCTGGCCGCATTGTTTGAGGTACTCCTCCTGCTGGCGGCTGGGGGTTGGATCGTCTTTGAAGCAATGAGCAGCCTGATAGGTGAGGCCAACCAGATTGTGGCTGCACCGGTAGTGATTGCGGTACTGCTGGTGTCCATTGTGGTTGACTTCTTCCGTGTCCGGGCCTTGAACCGCGTGGCCAAAGCCACCAACAGCGCGGCTCTGGAAGCTGATGCTCTGCATTTCTTCTCCGATATGTTGTCTTCCGGTGTGGTGCTGTTGGGCATGGTTTTTGTGCTATTTGGTTTTGCCCGTGCGGATGCACTAGCGGCACTGATAGTCGCCTGCTTTATCCTGACTGCCGCCTTGAAGCTAGGGAAACGCTCCTTTGATTCCCTGATTGATACTGCACCTGCTGGCACGCGGGAAGATATCGCGACCCTGCTTAACGATTTCCCCGCAGTGCTGTCTACAGAAAACATTCGACTGCGCAGTGGCGGAGCCACGCTGTTTATCGAAGTGAGCGTTGGGGTATGCCGGACGCTACCGCTTGAGCGGATCAAGGAATTGAAGCTGGCCATTACCGCCAAACTTGCGCAGCAATACGCCAACTCGGAAGTGAGGGTGATTGCCATCCCTCAAGCCAGAAGTGATGAAGATCTGGCAACCCGTATTCGCATGCTGGCCGCCAACCATGGGGCCGTGGTGCAGAGCCTTTCGCTACAACAATTGGCAGACCGTGTGGCGATCGGTATGGATCTGCTGGTTCCGGCCAATGCCAGCGTAGAACAGGCACATGATATTGCCAGCGAGGTGGAGGAAGCTCTACGCCAGACGTTGGGCGAAAATACGGAGATCGAAACCCACCTGGAACCCCAGATGCTGGATTGGCTAACTAGCCAGGATGTGGAACACGGCGAATTGGCAAAGATTGAACAAGCATTGACGGTGTCGGCGCAAAACAGCGGATTGGTGCAAGACATCCATGATATCCGGGCGCGAGAAACGCCACAGGGCGTGATTGTGAATTTTCACTGTCGGGCCCTTCCAGCCTTGTCGATTTCTGCGGTGCACGATGCGGTGGACCATATTGAACGGCAATTGAGAATACAATTCCCGATGGTATCGCGGGTGGTGGGGCATGTTGAGCCGCTGTGATCTCTCACAGCGGAATGATTTGTTAAAGCGCAGAATGGGCTAATTAAATTAGCCCATTCTTTGCCTTTAAGAAAACTCACTTCCCCGCCCGCTGGTTTTTTACTATCTGGCCGTCCTTCATAATGACAGTCAGGTTTTTGCCAGGATCGGCCAGCAGGCCGATATCAGCTATCGGATCGCCGTTGACCAGTAATAAATCGGCTAAAGCGCCGACTTCGACAACACCCAGTTTTCCTGGATAGGGGTTGCGTCGATCTGATAGTGCCAACAATTTTGCATTATCAGCCGTCGCCATTTTGAGCACTTCGGCTGAGGTGTACCAGCGCGTCATGGTAGAAAGCTGAGAGCCTTGCCTGGCTGCCAAATTCGCATCAAATAACACGTCCGTGCCAAATGCGACTTTCACACCGTATTTTTTTGCCAAGCGATAGGCATTATCCGTTCCGGCAAACACTTGTGCTGCCCTGGCTTGTCCGGCTGCATCGGGCAGTTGATTGGCATTTTCGTCAGCCAAAAAAGGCTGCAAACTCCACCATGTCCCCGTATCTGCCATCAGCTTTGCCGTTGCATCATCGGCTAGTTGACCATGCTCAATCACTTTTGCACCGGCCTGAATGGCATTACGAATGGCTTCCGGGGTATATGCATGGACTGTCACATAGGTCCCCCAATTTGCAGCGGCCTCGACTGCGGCGTGAATTTCATCGACGCTAAGTTGTACCGTATCTATCGGGCCATAGGGAGAAGAGACGCCACCGCCCCCGGTCAGCTTGATCTGGCTGGCTCCTTGCAATAATTGTTCTCTGGTACGCTTGCGAATCTCATCGGGTGAATCCGCTATCGCTGATATGCCAACTCGCTCTGGATAGCTCAATTGGTCAGGGGTAGACGGTATCTCTGAAAGCATACGAAAATCACCATGACCACCCGTTTGTGAAATCATTGCCCCCGATGGCCAGATGCGTGGCCCTTTGATGACGCCATTATCAATAGCGAGTTTTAAGCCAAACGCTGGGCCCCCCAAATCGCGAACGCTGGTAAATCCACGCATCAGCGTTGACTCAACTTCAGCACCGGCCAGCAAAGTAATAAAAGTTAACGGAGCCATTGATGCCTGGGCCATGGTAGGGCGCACCATAAAGGTATGCCAGTGAGCATCGATAAGGCCAGGCATCAATGTTTGACCATTGCCAGCGATATGCACTGCATCAGTGGGTGAACTAATCGGTTGGGAAGAAATTTGAGTAATTTTATTGCCTTCAACGGCCACATTCATCTTGGCAGTCAAGGTGCTTCCGTCGAAGATCCGTACATCCTCGAAGATAGTCATTGACGATTGAGCAACGGATAACGAGGGTTGGAGCAGGAGGCCGGTCCAACATGTGGCCAAGAATGTTCTTTTGATTGAATCTAACATCAGTAATGCCCTCTCGGATCCCTGAACCAGGTAGCGTTTATTATTTATGGCTAGTAGATGATCCCCTCTTATCTCCAAAGGAACGTGGGAAGACTTGAGTCTCAATAGAGTTTAGAACGTTGTTATAGGGTTAGTGAAAAATCATTTCCCATTAAGCTGGAGTGCCCCGAGCCCGTCGAAAAATCTGGCCTATATTTTGAGCATAGGAGGAGTCTATGGGCACACCACGATTTACCCCCTAAATTTAGTCCGCCAGATCACTGAGCAGCAGTGTTTAAGGTTATCGCAGGGTTCACTGCGATCTGCATGAAGTCGGTGAAGCATGTAGCAGAAACCGGACACAGTCATCTCGGTGGCGTAAGTGTGTAGGCCTTCGAAAAGCCTCGCCGTGAGGACAGAAACTGTCTACTGGGATATGGTCACTCCATCCCTGATTGAAACCAGTATAATAGACATACGCTGCCAAGCCCCCCACAGAGAGCCGTATATTACATATTTAAGGTAAAATGCCTTGGTCATCATCGCCTCTCCCGTGTTGTCACTCCCGTTCCTGCACCTTGGTTACTACTTTACTACTCTTGCCGTATGAAGACGTAGTTCCTGCAGAAAAGATAAATGTCATGCTCACTGAACAGCAGGTCACAGAATCTATGGTCACTCCCGTTTTCGCAACACCTATTGACCAACCCTCAGGCTTCGACGAGCCTTTTGATGATGACTGCCCCACACTTTTTCATATTACGGGGTTTTACAAACTGCAGCAGATGCAGGCCCTGGATTTTCAAATCTAAGAGAATAAAAGTGAATGCGTATCTACCTTAATTCTTCCATGCACATCATTAATGGGATTTTATTTGTGTAAAATAAGTAACCGGAATCCTTCATTTTAACCACCCTAAACGTTAAATTATCTTTTACATTAATGATGTACTGGTCTAATATTTCCTTCAAAAGGGGATCGGAAAGACTGTTATCTCCACCATCATGAATTTTAGAACTGTACTTTATATTATTTAATGTATAAGTGTTACTTTGTTGGGTGTAGTTGAACGTATAACTGACGTGATGCTCTGATAGTTCTCCCCTTGCTGTAAGCACATCAACGTTAATAGTAATTATCCCATTACCATCCGCCATTTCAAAATGATAAACACCATCAATAAATTCATTTTCTTTCGATTTTAAAGAGTAAAGCTTTAATATTGAAATGCATGATAAATTGTTCTGGTTTTTTTTGTGGAAAAGAATTTCACCTAAAGTGAAGGACACAATTATAATAAAAGCAAGAATAATTAAATAGATATATGTTTTTTTTAACATTTTAATTCACTCTGTAAATAGAGATGCATTTCCCCTGTTTTTCCTCATAACAAACAATGACTGACTCCTTGATGGGGGATTTCATTGAGGAATAATAGATGCTTGCCTTTGTATCACATTTTACATTTTGTTTACTGATAACATTAAGGATGTTTTCCATATCAGTAGTTTCACTTTTGTCGATGTAAATAGCACACTTTTGATAACCCCCTATTTTTTTATAGATATTACTTAGTTTACTCTGTTTTTCTTGATGTAATATATTCACATAGAATAGACCCATGATGGGAATCATAAACATTATAGTTAAAGTGATGAATGTTTTTTTCCTAAAGTAACTTCCAGAATTTATTGAAACCTTTTTTTGCTCTGCAACAATACTAGTATTCAATACATCAATTGATATATTAGTGGATAAACAAACGCCCTTTCGGGGTATGGTTATGATTACATCCTCATTAAGTGAAAGGCTTGAAAATGCTTTTCGTATGGTAGATATACATTGATAAAAAGTGTTTGCAGTAGCAGATTGATCATTTTCTTCCCACACATTTTCTAGGAAAAAACGCTGTTGTACCGGGGTAGGATAGGCTTCAATCAAAATCTGTAAACATCTGTTAGCGGAGTAGTAGAGTTTTAATACATTTTCAGGATTGTCAAGGCGGCATAATGTCCCTTCCTCCGCATTGTAATGGATGATGTTGTTGAATATGACATTAAACATAGTGATACACCTTGAATACTCTTGTTGGTCTTCTTCATTACAATGACTGTAGTATAGTTTATTGGGGTGCATTAGACAATTCTCATAAAAATTCTTAACACGCAGTTAATAACACAGTTAAGATTCTCACCAAGCCATTGATAAGAATGTAAATTTAACCATTTAATCCTAGCTGTGTATTTGTTAATATCTGGCTAAGTACTTTATACTTTTTTTCGTATCTCAAGTGTAGACAATAGATTGCATAATGAAACAGGGACGGTATTAACTACTGCTTATTGAGCGTTATTTATGTGTTTATAGTTGTGTTTGAAATTATGTTTGGCTTTGTTGAATAAAACTAATTTCTGACTGCTATCAGGATCAGATCACCACATACCTGATCCTGTAGCGGCATCCCACGGCAAAGCAATAGGGTTCAGTCGCATTAAGGCGTCGTCAGGTAACATACTTTTTTTGATATGTTGCCTGCCTATGTCTCTAATCCTAAAGCTTTCAAACGCTGGCACTAATCTCATCGATGTTGTTGTTCAATGTGGTCGCTGATATCTGGCTTATACCCTCAACCTGCGGAATCTCGAAGAGATAATGGCGGAGCGCGACGTTATTGTTGACCATTCCACGCTTCACCGCTAGGTTATTCGCCTGGTATCGTTGTTGGATAAGGCCTTCCGCCGACATAAACGTACCGTGGCTCGTTGGTGGCGCATGGACGAAACCTACATCAAAGTTAAAGGACAGTGGAAGTATCTGTACCGCGCGATGGATACAGCAGACCAGACCAACGACTTCCTGCTGACTGCCAAACGGGGCGCTGCCGTCGCCTTGCACTTCTTTCGCAAGGCTATTCGTCATCACGGCAAACTCGAGGTGGTTACTATCGATAAATAATGGTGGAGTACTCAATGGAGGCCCTGTAATATCGGTTGCGACTTACACGCTGAGTTGTGACTAATAAATTTATTTTAACCTTGTATAATTATAATGGGTGAAAATGATAATGTTTAAATGGCATTCATCCTAAATTAATAAATACATAGATGAACGTGCATCATTAGAGCGATTTTTTATGCTGTTTCAAGAACGATCAGGAGTGATATATATTACCAGGAGCAATATACTAAATTTTCAGAAAGAGAACGGGTGATTTTAATTGACACACTACATGGAAAAAAGCTTTTGTAACTGCCAAGCAGTTACAATTATCTGAAAAACTGTTTATGCACATAAAATTAATACTTTTAGAAAACTTGGCGTGGCTTTGTTGAATAATTCGGATTTAGATAAAAGCGCCTCTCGTCACTGATTTCCTCAGGCAATCCGCACACTTTCTGGCATCCCTGCACGCGTCATTTTGTTTAAGGCACGGATCATGGCCATAGTT
>NZ_JBLJAK010000120.1:0-1055 GCF_047530105.1 Serratia sp. T13T92
GGCTTTGTTGAATAATTCGGATTTAGATAAAAGCGCCTCTCGTCACTGATTTCCTCAGGCAATCCGCACACTTTCTGGCATCCCTGCACGCGTCATTTTGTTTAAGGCACGGATCATGGCCATAGTTTCTCCAACCTGCGCATCGTAATCCCTCAACGTAAGATGCCCACCAAACAGCTGTTTTACGCGGTACATCGCCGTTTCGGCCACTGAACGCCGGTTATAAGCCGTGTGCCATTTCCAGTAAGCATTGCTCCCGGTAAGCCGTTGCCTCGCCACCGCCTGATTTCTGTCGGCATACTCCACCGGCCAGTAGCCGGCGCGCGTTCGCGGCGGGATAAGCGCCTTAATTTTCTTGCGCCGCAACTCGTCGTGGCACCGCTTTGTGTCATAAGCCCCGTCGGCACAGGCGGCCCTGATTTTCCTGTGCGTCTGACGGATAAGCCCCGGGAATGCCTCTGCATCAGTCACGTTGTTTAGGGACAGGTCAGCGCAGATAATCTCATGCGTATCAGCGTCCACCGCCAGGTGCAGTTTCCGCCAGACGCGGCGCTTTTCCTGGCCGTGTTTTTTCACCTTCCACTCACCCTCACCGAAGACTTTTAATCCGGTGGAATCGATAACCAGATGGGCAATTTCACCGCGTGTTGGGTTTTTGAAAGGGATGCTGACGGATTTAGCCCGCCTGCTGACGCAGGAATAATCCGGGCAACGGAGCGGGAGCTTCATTAGGGTAAAGATGGAGTCAATGAATCCCTGCGCAGCGCGAAGTGTGAGGCGAAAAACGCGTTTGAGCATCAGAACGGTGGAAATGGCCAGCTCAGAATAACGTTGCGGACGACCGCGTAAAGACGTGTTGGGCTCGTCATACCAGGCCTGAATGGCCGACTCATCAAGCCAGAATGTCAGTGAGCCCCGATTGACAAGCGCCTTGTTGTAGGTGGCCCAGTTGGTGATTTTGAACTTTTGTTTTGCCACGTGATATCGCTGCAGGATGAGGAGTGTGGTGATCTGATCCTGACTACGGCCAAAAGTTCGATTTATTCAACAACGCC
>NZ_JBLJAK010000121.1:0-1018 GCF_047530105.1 Serratia sp. T13T92
GATAAGTGATATCCCAGGACCACACCGTATTCGGGGCCGACGCCGTGTGGCTGGTCGGCGGGGCCCGTTTCTTCGGGGCTTGGCTGCGGCCACGGTGATGCAGTTGGTTTTCTGCGTGCAGCACCCGATAAAAGGTCGACTCCGATGCCAGGTAGACCCCCTTATCGGCCAGATGAGGAACGATCTGTCCAGGTGGCAAGGAGGCATATTCCTCACGGTTGCACAGGGCAATAATCGTCTGCCGCTCCTCTGGACTCAGCGCGTTAGCGGGCGGCGGTTTGAGCACCGTGGTTCTGCCATCAGCGACGAGCGTATCGGTAGACTGCCAGCGTTGCAGCGTGCGTAGCCTGAGCCCGAACTCGCGGCAGGCCACCGTTTTGCGGGCCCCTGCGGTGACGGCGTCGTTAAACCAGTGGAGGATATTCTGCCGTTCTGGCAACGGGGTCAGTTCTCCTCGTTGTCTGGCTCCCAGTAGGCAGAGAGCTTTTTTCTGAGCACCAGGATGGCTGCGGCCTCGGCGAGGGCTTTATCTTTACGCCGCAGTTCACGCTCCAGCTCTTTGATATATTTTTTGGCTTCTTTCAGTTCGGTACGATCGGTCATCAGGGTCGCTTGTTGTTGGGTGTGGCCCGCGATGCAGGCCTGTCGCCAGCGGGTAATCTGCTCAGGATACACGCCTTTGGTGCGACAATATTCACTCAACTCCACCGCAGACAAAGAAGCGGTTTCCACCACGACGGCCAGTTTGATTTCGGCGGACCAACGTTCAGCAGGAAGTGAAGACGTGGGAGGGGTCTGCTTTCCCCGTTTGGCATTGATGCGCCATGTATAGAGTGTGCCTGCTGGGATCCCTTCCTGCTTTGCCAGTTCAGAGACAGAGCGATTAATTGGGGGTAATAACTGTTTGAGCAGAGATTCTTTATGTTCTGCAGAGTAGGTTTGCATCGGGTTAGTTTCCTCGCCCCTGAGGTTCAATGGATTGAATCAGTTCAGGCGACAACTACCCTGACATGGGGGG
>NZ_JBLJAK010000122.1:0-1017 GCF_047530105.1 Serratia sp. T13T92
AGCCTGTTGCATGCAGGGAAAACATCTGACTCAGAAAGAGCGGTTCTACATCGAAAAGCGGCGTGGTGAAGGTGTCAACCAAGCCACCATCGCCCGAGAGCTTGAGCTTCCTCGCTCGACCATCAGCCGGGAACTCAGACGCAATACCGACCCCACTTTCAACGGTGTCTACTGCTGTAGAAGGGCGGATACTCTGGCCCGAGGGCGGCGTCATAAGCCTCTGCCAGACAATGCTTTTCACCAGTTGGAGCCACACATTCAGGACTTCATCCGGCAGGCGCTTTCCACCCATACCTCACCTGAAGTCATCAGTGGCCGCCTGCAACTGGAATTCGGTGTCTCTGTCAGCAAAAATACCCTCTATCGCTATATCCAGCAGGAGCGACAGGCTGGCGGCGACCTGTATCAGCAACTTCCTCACCGGGGAAAACGCTATAGCTACAATGCCGAAAACCTCAAACGAGGCCCTATTCCCAACCGTGTTGGCATTGAGCATCGCCCAGCGGAAGCCGACCTCAAACAGGAACCTGGGCATTTCGAGATTGACACCATTTTTGGCAAAGACCAGAAGTCATTCCTGCTCACTCTCGTAGATAAGGCCCTGAAAACCGTCATCATTCGTAAGTTGCCCAATAAGCGGTCGGAGACCGTGGTTGCCGCGTTCGGGGACATTGAAGCCAATACCTTCTGCGAGTTTAAAACCCTGACCGCTGATAACGGCCCTGAATTTGCCTTACACGAGCAAATCACGGAAATCACAGGGGCGCAGGTCTACTTTGCACGCCCATACCATTCCTGGGAGCGCGGGTTGAATGAGCATACCAACGGGCTGATACGGCGCTTTTACCCCAAGGGAACAGACTTCAGTCAGGTGAGCCATCGCAAGATTGCTGAACGTAGCGCCCCTTCGGGGCGAGCACGGCAGCGTTGCTGCCTCAACCGTCTTTAAGCCCCCTACCTCACATCAACGTCGGTGCCGCCTGATCGCCCCCGCGCTGATATCCGCATAAATTAGCA
>NZ_JBLJAK010000123.1:0-1002 GCF_047530105.1 Serratia sp. T13T92
CATTATTCAGATACTTGTTCTTCTTGACAGTAATGACCCCTTCTTCTGGTTTGTTGGCGTTGAGTGTGGTCTGCGTTGCCATGTTAGCGCCACTTTTATCAATGGTCACTTTCTCCGGTTCATGGTGCTGTCGAATGACCTTGCGAAAGAAGCGCAACGCCGCTGCAGCATCCCGTTTGGCGGTCAGCAGAAAGTCGATGGTTTGACCGGCAGCATCGACCGCACAGTAAAGATATTTCCATTGGCCTTTGACTCTGTTGTTGGTTGCGTCCATGCGCCATCGACGATCCGCAGTACGTTTATGTCGGCGAAAGCCATTATCCAACAACGGAACCAGTGGGATTACCCAGCGATAAATCCTGGAATGGTCAACAGCAATGCTGCGTTCAGCCATCATTTCTTCGAGATTAAGCAGACTGAGGGCATAAGCGAGATACCAGTAAACGCACTGCTACAGATTTTTGCAACAGAACCCTTAAAAACGGTTTAGGCAGCAATGCTTCCGTACTCGCGCCGAATGGCGCGTTATGCTCTCGTGGCAGTCAATATAACTCACAAACAATACTATTGCGATCTATTTTGTCGTTTAATCTTCGTTTAAAGGATTTTATTCTGACTTTTTGTTTTTTGCGACCTATCGATCTAAATTATGTCTGTATTGGCCGAAAATCAGTGAAAATTAACTGAATATTTTGTTTTTTTGAAAAAAACTTTTTTTATAGAAAAATTTTTGCCAAGATATTTAGCGGCAGGAAGATCATGATATGAAATATTCAAGTGGTCAGTCAGCTAGCAAAGTGGCCAGTCAGATTCAGATAGTTATCCTGCTTAAGTTGTTATATTTTTTAAATTTAATGAGCCAAATTTAGATGTTGGACCTTAGGTCTTTTACTCTCGTTTGGCTTTACCTGATCTTGATGTTATTTTCCATGTATATAAGGACCGTATATGAAGCTTAATAAAGTTATGATGTTTGCAGTGATTGCTTTTGGCGCGACATCG
>NZ_JBLJAK010000124.1:0-1001 GCF_047530105.1 Serratia sp. T13T92
CCGCCAAATGCATCCCCAACGTTACTGTAGTTATTACCCTGAATAGTGTAGCTCGGTGCCGTCAAGGTCCCGGTACTGCTGTCATACACCGTGCCACCCCCCAATGACCCGGCAACACTGCCACCCAAGGTGCCTATACGTGTATCCAGACCAGCAATATTCGTGGCGTTGGTGGTGACATTACTGTTGGTCGCAAACAACTGGCTACCATTCACTGCCTCAGTGGAAGCCGCAGAAAGCATGCCCGACGTCACACCAGTCAGAGTACGACTGCCATCGGTACCCGACACACTAACAGAAGAGCCTGCGGTGTCTGCGGCCACAGTGATGGCCTGAGTGGTCGCATCCTGTTTCACCAGTCCGAGCGTCCCGTTGGCCAGATTGGTTATGGCCGTGATGTTGTCCGCAATATTTGTAGCATTGGTGGCCAGGCCCATGTTCACACCGCCAAATGCATCCCCAACGTTACTGTAGTTATTACCCTGAATAGTGTAGCTCGGTGCCGTCAAGGTCCCGGTACTGCTGTCATACACCGTGCCACCCCCCAATGACCCGGCAACACTGCCACCCAAGGTGCCTATACGTGTATCCAGACCAGCAATATTCGTGGCGTTGGTGGTGACATTACTGTTGGTCGCAAACAACTGGCTACCATTCACTGCCTCGGTGGAAGCCGCAGAAAGCATGCCCGCCGCCAGATTGGTCAGCTTCTGTGCGTTACCCGGTGTCGCTGCCGTACCGCCATCTTCCGTCAGGGTCACCACGTCCTTCGTCGCAGTTCTCTGCACAACACCTGTGATGCCTGATGCCACGCTGTTGCTTAATGACGTTAGGCTGCTGTTCACCCCGCCAAATGCATCCCCAACGTTACTGTAGTTATTACCCTGAATAGTGTAGCTCGGTGCCGTCAAGGTCCCGGTACTGCTGTCATACACCGTGCCACCCCCCAATGACCCGGCAACACTGCCACCCAAGGTGCCTATACGTGTATCCAGACCAGC
>NZ_JBLJAK010000125.1:0-977 GCF_047530105.1 Serratia sp. T13T92
GCTCGTGGTATCACCATCAACACTTCTCACGTTGAATATGACACCCCGACTCGTCACTACGCGCACGTTGACTGCCCAGGGCACGCCGACTACGTGAAAAACATGATCACCGGTGCTGCTCAGATGGACGGCGCTATCCTGGTTGTAGCTGCGACTGACGGCCCTATGCCTCAGACTCGTGAGCACATCCTGCTGGGTCGTCAGGTTGGCGTTCCTTACATCATCGTATTCATGAACAAATGCGACATGGTTGATGATGAAGAGCTGCTGGAACTGGTAGAAATGGAAGTTCGTGAACTTCTGTCTGCTTATGACTTCCCTGGTGATGACCTGCCGGTTGTTCGTGGTTCAGCGCTGAAAGCACTGGAAGGCGAAGCTGAGTGGGAAGCTAAAATCATCGAGCTGGCCGGTCACCTGGATTCTTACATCCCAGAACCAGAGCGTGCTATCGACCTGCCGTTCCTGCTGCCAATCGAAGACGTATTCTCCATCTCCGGTCGTGGTACCGTAGTTACCGGTCGTGTTGAGCGCGGTATCGTTAAAGTTGGCGAAGAAGTTGAAATCGTTGGTATCAAAGACACCGTTAAGTCTACCTGTACCGGCGTTGAAATGTTCCGCAAACTGCTGGACGAAGGCCGTGCTGGTGAGAACGTTGGTGTTCTGCTGCGTGGTATCAAGCGTGAAGACATCGAACGTGGTCAGGTACTGGCTAAACCAGGTTCCATCAAGCCGCACACTCAGTTCGATTCAGAAGTGTATATCCTGAGCAAAGAAGAAGGTGGTCGTCATACTCCATTCTTCAAAGGCTACCGTCCACAGTTCTACTTCCGTACAACTGACGTGACCGGTACCATCGAACTGCCAGAAGGCGTAGAGATGGTAATGCCAGGCGATAACGTGAACATGGTTGTTACCCTGATCCACCCAATCGCTATGGACCAAGGCTTGCGTTTCGCAATCCGTGAAGGCGGCCGTAC
>NZ_JBLJAK010000126.1:0-955 GCF_047530105.1 Serratia sp. T13T92
GCTTGAGCGGCTCGGCCATATCCCACCTGCTGAAGCAGAAAAAGCATATTACGCTTCCATCGGGAAAAAGGATCTGGCAGCCTGAGTTCCCGGACTTAACTCTCTCCCACAAAACCGGTACGGTTCAGGCAGAGGCTTACCGGGAGCAATGCTTACTGGAAATGGAACACGACTTATAACCGGCGGTCGGTGGTCGAAACGGCAATGTACCAGGTTAAACAACTGTTCGGTGGTCACCTGACGCTGCGTGACTACGATGCGCAGGTTGGTGAGGCTATGGCCATGATCCGTGCCTTATGTAGTGGTCAAGTAAAACTGGCCACGGTTTTATAAGTTGCGTGGTATCTTCTCTCTGACTCATCAGGTGTCAGACCTCCGTTATATTGGTGAGGTCTGAACGTGCTGTAGTAACCCATTATGTAACGATTGACTTCTTGTCGAGCTGTTTCCGGCGTACCGTAGCCTCCTTCCGGTATCCATTCGCTTTTCAGACTACGGAAGAAGCGTTCCATCGGGCTATTATCCCAACAGTTCCCTCTCCGGCTGACGCTCTGTTTTATCTGCTTTTTCCAGAGAAGTTGCCGGAACTTCAAGCTCGTATATTGGCTTCCCTGGTCTGAGTGGAACATCAGGCCCGCTGGCTTATTACGGCTTTCCCAGGCCATTTCCAGGGCGTTAATAATAAGCTCTGTATCCGCAACCGGTGATATTGCCCAGCCTACGGGTTTACGGGCGAACAGGTCCAACACCACGGCCAGGTAGCTCCACTTCTGCCCGGTCCAGATATACGTGATATCTCCGCACCAGACCTGGTCAGGCTCCGTTACTGCGTAAGCGTCGTTAAATCCCCACAGTGTTCGGTCGTGGGGTTTAAGGTAGGGTGATTTTCCAGGGCAGCAGCGTGTCCCAGTCGATGGCATCGTCCGGCGATTTCAGCGCCGTCAGCAACGCATGC
>NZ_JBLJAK010000127.1:0-902 GCF_047530105.1 Serratia sp. T13T92
CACCATGAACCGGAGAAAGTGACCATTGATAAAAGTGGCGCTAACATGGCAACGCAGACCACACTCAACGCCAACAAACCAGAAGAAGGGGTCATTACTGTCAAGAAGAACAAGTATCTGAATAATGGGTGTTGTCACGTTAATCATGCCGCAGTTGTCTGCCAACCCAAAGTGGGCTAAATTTTTCGGATGCCGACATCAACGCTCAGTTTCAAACATCACCGCTTTCCACCGCAGATAGTCTCCCATGCGGTTTGGCTCTACCTCCGTTTCAACCTAAGTCTTCGGGAAGTGGAGGAAATGTTGCTGGAGCGCGGGATTGACGTTTCCTATAAAACTATCTGACGCTGGGCTATCAAATTCGGGCCGAAAATCGCCCAAAATCTTCGGCGCCGCCAGCCTAAGCCCGGTGACGTCTGGCATCTCGACGAAGTCGCGGTGAAATGTGGCGGGGAAAAATATTGGCTCTGGCGTGCCGTCGATCAGTCAGGCCTGGTTCTTGAAGAAATCCTCCAGAAAAAACGCGATAAATTAGCGGCTAAACGCCTGTTAGTCAGTCTGATGAAGCGCTACGGCATGACGCCCAAAAGGATCATCACGGGCAAACTGCGTTCTTATGGCGCGGCAAAAGCTGACGTGGCTCCTGGCCTTGAGCACTGGTCGCATAAGGGACTCAATAACCGAGCTGAGAATAGCCATCTCCCTTATCGAACGCGGCAGGGGTACAGGTCTGCGGCGGCGTTGCAGCGCTCTGTCGCGATGAATTCAGCAACTCGGGGTTCTACGCCGGAACCGCCGAAATTTCCGGCCTGTGTTTTAGTGATCTTTCGGGGCCTCAATTACGCCATCAGCAATCCCCTGAGCCAGTCGCTCCATCCATTTCGCAAAGCGAAAATATCCAG
>NZ_JBLJAK010000128.1:0-894 GCF_047530105.1 Serratia sp. T13T92
TGGTGGATGAAAGCTCGATGGTCGGCAATGCCGATATGGCCCGGGCCTATGGCCTGATCGCCGGGGGCGGCGGACGGGCGGTGTCCAGTGGCGACACCGATCAGTTGCAGTCCATCGCACCTGGCCAACCGTTCCGTCTGCTGCAAAAACGCAGCGCCATCTACGTGGCGGTGATGCAGGAGATCGTTCGCCAGACACCAGTCCTGAAACCGGCGGTCTACAGTTTGATTGACCGGGACATCGACAGCGCCCTCAACACCCTTGAGCAGGTGGCGCCCGCACAGGTGCCGCGTCAGGCGGGTGCCTGGCAGCCGGAGAGTTCGGTGGTGGAATTCGGCGCGGTGCAGGAGAAGGACATCGAGAAAGGTCTGGCCGACGGGAGCCTGACGCCCGGCGCACAGCCCGCCACCCTCTATGAAGCCATTGTACGGGACTACACCGGGCGCACACCGCAGGCGCAGGCACAGACCATCGTGGTGACGACCCTGAACGCCGACCGGCGGGCGCTGAACGCGCAGATACATGAGGCTCGTCAGGCGGCCGGTGAGCTGGGTGAGCAGGAGGCCCGACTACCGGTACTGACCTCCGCCAACCTGCGTGACGGTGAGCTGCGTAAAATGGCCACCTGGCAAGCGGCGCAAGACAATCTGGTGCTGCTGGACAACACCTACTATCGGATTGACAGCCTGGATAAGGATGGGCAGTTGGTCACCCTGAAAGATGAACAGGGCAACACCCGCTCGCTGTCGCCCACCCAGGCTGCGACGGAGGGGGTGACGCTGTATCGCCCGGATACTCTCACTGTATCGCCCGGCGACCGGATGCGTTTCTCCAAAAGCGACAATGAGCGTGGTTTTGTGGCCAACAGCGTCTGGACAGTATCCGAGATTGACG
>NZ_JBLJAK010000129.1:0-892 GCF_047530105.1 Serratia sp. T13T92
GTGAGGGTGTATTTTGCTTTGGGAATGTGGTGACGTTTTTTGGCGTTGTGTTTATGCGGCATCGTTAACACATGTCAGAATGGGCAGGCATTGATGATACCCGTTTAGCCATCCGTGCACCAACGCCCTAGTTGACGTGACGGTCATTTCTGATGACGAAATAATGACGCACCGGCGCATGGCCATCCTGGAGCTGCTGCAAAAGCACGTTCGTCAGCGTGACCTTGCCGAGCTACTGGAACAACTGGTCACGTTGCTGCTTGCCGGTTACACTAATAATGAGCAACTAACATCGCTGATGAATTACATGTTGCAGGTTGGCGACACGGCAGCACCGGAAAACTTTATTCGGGAGCTGGCGCGCCGCTCACCACAGCACGAGGAGGTATTGATGACGATCGCACAAAAACTCGAACAAAAAGGGATTGAAAAAGGCCGGTTGGAAGGTATCCAGCTTGGTGAAGCCAAAGGACGTCAAGAAGGTATGCTTGAAGGTAAACTTCAGGTTGCACGCTCCATGCTGGCGAACGGTATCGATCGCGACTCGGTAATGAGAATAACCGGCCTGACAGCTGACGACCTGGCACAAATCCGCCATTAATCATCCAAAATGACGGGCAGGGAAGACGTTGTCAGACAACATTGAACCGAACGTAGCGCCCCTGCGGTGCGAGCACGGCTGCTTTGCAGCCTCAACCGTCTTTAAGACCCAGACTCAGATCAATGCTGGCGCCGGCTGATGTTCCGTACACGCGATCGGCGGCGTATCCTTCACCGTCGCATTGATACACACGCATAAATTAGCACGCCGCTGGCGTGAGTACGCTGGCCCCGACGCCCTTTTCCTGCCCGCTGCCTCCCTGTAAACTCTGCTTCATGTATATTCCACGAC
>NZ_JBLJAK010000013.1:0-136895 GCF_047530105.1 Serratia sp. T13T92
GCCTTGTTGTAGGTGGCCCAGTTGGTGATTTTGAACTTTTGTTTTGCCACGTGATATCGCTGCAGGATGAGGAGTGTGGTGATCTGATCCTGACTACGGCCAAAAGTTCGATTTATTCAACAACGCCCAGAATCGCGAAACAGTAGTGTTAATGTGAAATACGATGGGGCTGTCGCAACTCTCTCTTTTAGCTTGCCGTTTGTGTGGTCCACGTGCTGTTATTCGCGCGTATCAATGAACTACCGTTTGAACGCAGGCGCCTTGGTTACAGCTACTGCTGCGTCCGTCTGCCCCCAACCTGGGGTGGTCGATGGATTTTATTATGGGATGTATTGGCAACGGGGCGCCGTATAAAGTGCCTGACTTGTGTGGATGATTTCACGAAGGAGTGTCTGACGGCACCGTGGCCTTAAGAATTTCGCGGCTTCATAACGGGCATTTTGGACGGTATTGCACTGTTTTGTGGTTATCCGGTGACGATAAGAACAGATCAAGTGCCTGAGTTCACCTGCTGGGCACTAGACCCGTACGTTTATGGGAATGGTGCGGAGTTGTGATTTATCCATCGCATTAAGCCGACACAAAATGGGTCTATTGAGAACTTTAGAGGACGTTTTCGCTATGAATACCGTAATGAACATTTTTAAGAGATGCTAGTCGCGCGCGGGGAATAAACAATGAATGATGAAAGGATTAAAACGAGTGCCGACCGCACTCATCGCTGAATTATTTGATATACCTGAGTTTGCAACTGGGTGGCAGAACTGAGAAGATCGGGAGTAAATAAACCGATATTACTAAGCGAACGCTGTATCTAATCCTGTGGGGCAGGCGGCATTTCATACGGTATTTTAGCTACGTCGGACATTTAAAATCCACGCGATTGCGTGGATTTTAAATGTCCGACGTGCCTCCATGATTATCAACAATATCTTATGGAACAGCAGAAACCATTTAGACGTTAAACAAGAAGTTCATCACATCGCCATCTTTAACGACGTAGTCTTTCCCTTCTGAACGCATCTTGCCGGCCTCTTTGGCACCTTGCTCACCCTTGTAGGTGATAAAGTCTTCAAAGGCGATGGTCTGCGCACGGATAAAGCCTTTTTCAAAGTCGGTGTGGATTTTACCGGCCGCTTGCGGGGCAGTAGCACCAACCGGGATGGTCCAGGCACGTACTTCCTTCACGCCAGCGGTGAAGTAGGTTTGCAGATTGAGCAATTCATAACCTGCGCGGATCACGCGGTTCAGACCTGGTTCTTCCAGACCCAACTCAGCCATAAATTCAGCACGGTCTTCATCTTCCAGCTCTGCAATGTCGGATTCAACAGCGGCGCAAACAGCAACCACCACGGAACCTTCTTCGGCAGCAATCTTGCGTACAACATCCAGATACGGGTTGTTCTCAAAACCGTCTTCGTTGACGTTGGCGATGTACATGGTTGGCTTCAGAGTCAGGAAGCTCAGGTAGCGGATCGCGGCTTTATCTTCAGCAGTCAGATCCAGAGCACGCAGCATACCGGCGTTCTCCAACTGTGGCAGGCATTTTTCCAGCGCAGCCAATTCAGCTTTTGCGTCTTTATCGCCGCCTTTGGCTTTCTTCTGCACACGATGAATGGCGCGTTCGCAGGTATCAAGGTCGGACAGTGCCAACTCGGTGTTGATGACGTCGATATCGTCAGCTGGATCCACTTTGTTATTCACGTGAATGATGTTGTCATTCTCAAAGCAACGTACCACGTGGCCGATAGCTTCGGTTTCGCGGATGTTGGTCAGGAACTGGTTACCCAGGCCTTCACCTTTGGAAGCCCCTTTTACCAGGCCTGCGATATCAACGAATTCCATGGTGGTGGGCAGAATGCGTTGTGGTTTGACGATCTCGGCCAGTTGATCCAGACGTGCATCGGGCATCGGTACCACGCCGGTATTGGGTTCAATGGTGCAGAACGGGAAGTTAGCCGCTTCAATACCCGCTTTGGTCAACGCATTGAACAGGGTGGATTTGCCAACGTTAGGCAGACCGACGATACCGCATTTGAATCCCATGTTTATATCACCTTAAATATCTTGACTATCAACAGGTTAACATTAGCCTGCTGCATAAAGGACGAAATTATCCCGCCATTATACACGTAATGGGCAGTTATCTCGATCTGCCCGTTGCTGGCGCTATCACTTGAGGCGTTCCTTACGGCTGCTAACGCCTGGGTCGGCTCAATTCAACGTCGGTAGAGGTGTTCTGCAGGCAAGGTGCAGAGCCAGGTTGAACACATCTGGCAATAGGGCATAGAACGCTAATATCTGAGATTATTCTGGGTATTTGTTATCAGATATTTAGTAATATAAGTGAGTTAATGTTTTATTTTAAATGCATGTTTAGCTACAAAAGACACTCTTTTTCTGAGGTTATTCTTGGGGGGGCTTTCCCTCATCCAATGAAACAATGTGGCAACATATGATAATAAAAGCGGGTGGATTACGGCGGATAAAGAGTTACAGAACGTTAAGCCGCAAGACGTCACTTATCTTATGGTAGGCTATCTATATAGGCTAGAAAAATGCATTAATTTCAAACTAGCTTTTGTTTTAAATATGATGAATATTTAATCTTGGTCTCGTTTGGTAGTCATTTTTTTCAGTGAGATATGTTCATATGATATTGTTTTTATTTGTATTTATTATTTTGTGTGATTATTATTTGTACTCAGCCTGAATGGTTAATTTATTTAATATATTATTGTAATTGCCTTTGGTTTAATGAGAATTATCTGTGACTGTTTAATGGAAATATCCTACAATCCTTATAGGATGTTTCCGTGTAAATATAAGTATTGTCTTAATTATATTGAGGTAGACTTAGAGGGGTAACGATAATTTTAACTATAAGTATTGTTGGGATTATTTTTTTAAGATATTATCCGCGTCTTATTGCTTGTACCATTTAAATTCAAGGAGGAATTTATTCCATGAATGGGATTGATGTGCTTTCCGCACCGATTTTATTATTACTTTCGGTTATTTCTTTTATTATTCATTTCAGGAACGAGCGGAGGAAGAGCCTGATTGAGCGGCCTTTTTTTGGTGGAAATGCGGATTCGAAAAAGAAAACTACGCCGGATGTGGTTGATGTTGTTGTGCAAAACAACGTGCAGCCATGCTGTACCCGTAAACTGTGCCGCTATTGCCCGATAAGTAGCAGGCCAAGCAAGTGAAAATCACATCACTTGGCCTAACCGCTTAGCTAGTCGCTTTAAATGCATGCAAACGATTCATGGCTTTAGTCATACCTTCCTTCAGCAAGATCTCCGTGCAACGTAGCGACTCATCGATGGCATCATCAATCAGCGTTTGCTCTGATGCTGGCGGTTTACCCAGCACAAAGCCTACCACCTTGTTTTTATCCCCTGGGTGGCCGATGCCAATGCGCAAGCGATAAAAGTTCGGGTTGTTGCCCAGCTTGCTCTGGATATCCTTCAGGCCATTGTGGCCACCGTTGCTGCCACCTAATTTGAGTTTCGCCACTCCTGGTGGCAGATCCAATTCATCGTGGGCTACCAGGATCTCTTCCGGCAGAATGCGGTAGAAGGTAGCCAAGGCGCCAACGGCTTTACCACTCAGGTTCATAAAGGTGGTAGGAACCAGCAGCCGAACGTCGTTACCGGCCAAATTCAGGCGTGCGGTGTAACCGAAGAACTTACTCTCTTCCTTCAGCGGTTGGTTGTGGCGTTGCGCCAGTAGGTCAACATACCATGCGCCGGCATTGTGCCGTGTCTGGGCATATTCAGCGCCCGGGTTGGCCAGGCCAACAATCAGTTTGATACTGCTCACAAGAGATTCACTATGCTAGAAAAATGGAAAGGGCGTGCCCGTTGCCTGCCAGGTGCGATCGCCTGAGGTTTCACAACGGCACAGCTCGAAATTTATAGGCCGTTAGTGTACCTGCCTGCGTGCAGAATGACAAAAATCTGGCGCCTCCCCCCGTGAATAGCTGAAAACTGAATAATACATTAGTAAAACAATTTAGTTACCTCGCTAATTTTTATCATAAAGTAAAGAATTGTCAGCCTTTTGTTGCCATTTGTGATCGGTCACGCAATACCCATGCTGAAATAACGACTATACTTAACTAATCAAAGTGGGATAACGAGTTAGGGTTTTCCCTCTATTGGCACATGGCACTATGGAGGTGGCATATGAAACGTAAAAACGCTGAGGTCATTGGCAACGTTTTAATGGGAATGGGTATGGTGGTAATGATTGGCGGGGTTGGATACTCCATCCTGGCTGAAGTATCACAGTTCAATTTGCCGCAGTTCTTTGCCCACGGCGCCATCATTAGTATCTTTATCGGCGCCTTGTTGTGGCTGGCCGGTGCACGTATTGGTGGGCGCGAGCGGGTTGCAGATCGTTATTGGTGGGCAAAACACTTTGATAAACGCTGCCAAAACAACCCGCGCCGTCCGTCACATTGATTAACCACAACCAAGGATCTGGCGAACAAAGGCAAGGGAGCCTGGCCGTATAAGGTTTAAGGTTATGTCCCACATCCCGTAAAAAACCCGTTGTTGCTCGCGCTTCAACGGGTTTTTTGTTTTCTGAGGTGTTCACCCGAACAACCTGGCGCAGTGGAGGTGAACCGCGCCAGAGAAGGGATTAATGTTCGAACATCGCGGAAATTGACTCTTCATTGCTGATACGGCGGATAGCTTCAGCCAACATACCGGACAAGGTCAGAGTACGAACGTTTTTCAACGCTTTGATTTCTGCTGACAGCGGAATAGTGTCACAGACGATCACTTCATCAATCACCGAGTTCCTGATGTTATCCACGGCGTTACCGGAGAAGATCGGGTGCGTGGCGTAGGCAAATACGCGCTTGGCACCGCGTTCTTTCAACGCTTCGGCTGCTTTACACAAGGTACCACCGGTATCGATCATGTCATCGACCAGTACACAGTCACGGCCTGCCACGTCCCCGATAATATGCATCACCTGAGAAACGTTTGCGCGAGGGCGACGTTTATCAATGATGGCCATGTCGGTATCGTTAAGCAGTTTGGCGATCGCGCGGGCGCGCACGACACCACCGATATCTGGGGAAACCACGATCGGGTTTTCCAGGTTCTGTTGCAACATGTCTTCCAACAGGATCGGGCTACCGAATACGTTATCTACCGGGACATCGAAGAAACCTTGGATCTGCTCGGCATGCAGATCGACTGTCAATACGCGGTCAACCCCTACGCTGGAGAGGAAGTCGGCAACAACTTTGGCAGTGATTGGCACACGCGCAGAACGCACGCGGCGATCCTGGCGGGCATAGCCGAAGTAAGGAATTACAGCAGTAATACGACCTGCGGAGGCGCGACGCAGGGCATCAACCATAACAACCAGTTCCATCAGGTTGTCGTTGGTGGGTGCACAGGTGGACTGGATGATGAAAATATCACCGCCGCGTACATTTTCGTTGATTTGCACGCTCACTTCGCCGTCGCTAAAACGACCTACAGCGGCGTCACCAAGGCTGGTGTACAAACGGTTGGCAATACGTTGTGCTAGTTCCGGGGTGGCGTTACCAGCAAAAAGCTTCATATCAGGCACGAGAAGAACCTCAGCATGCGTCCAGAGAAGATATTGTCATACGGTCTTCGCCAAGGGGCAGTTGGCGACGCCGACGCAATATACATACGGGTGTGTAAAACTAACTTGAACTGCAGAGCAGCGCAGAGATGACAGGGCCAGGTAGACGACCCTGCGCAACGACACGTTGAGCTACGGCTCAAACTGCCCGGAACGGATGCGATGTAGTGGTGAGACGTTAACGCCACGCGCTACAAATCCACGCAACCAGGCCGGGGCTTGATTTAACACCTGAAGAGCGGCGGGCTCGGAGTCGAATTCTGCAAACACACAAGCACCTGTGCCAGTCAGGCGTGACGGCGCGTATTGTAACAGCCATGAAAGAAGCTGTTCAACCTCGCGAAAACGTTTTCTTGCGATCGGTTCGCAATCATTTGCGTAAGGTGCCTGTAATAGGGCGTTCAGAGGGCGAACCGGGGTGTCTCTTTTTAATTCGGCATCGGCAAAAATCACCGGTGTGGGGATGCTGACGCCGGGATGAGCGACCAAATACCACTTTTCTGCCGGATTTGCCGGCTGTAGCAGTTCACCGATCCCTTCGGCAAATGCCGCATGGCCGCGCACAAATACCGGGACATCGGCACCGAGGGTTAGCCCCATCTCTGCCAACTGGTCGTCGCTCAGGCCACATTGCCAAAGTTCATTCAGTGCGACCAGCACCGTTGCCGCGTTGGAAGAGCCGCCGCCAAGGCCGCCACCCATCGGCAAGCGCTTGTCTATGCTGATGTCAGCCCCACGGGGAAGGGTGGCAATGGCGTGGGCCGTGCAATGTTGCTGTAACAGACGAGCGGCCCGGACGATCAGGTTCTGCTCATCTGGCACCCCTTCTACGGGTGTTAGCAACTGGATCTGGTCATCCTGGCGGGGAACGATGGTTAGCGTATCGCCATAATCCAGGAACTGGAACAACGTTTGCAACTGATGGTAGCCGTCTGCACGACGGCCGGTGATATAGAGAAACAGGTTCAACTTTGCCGGGGAAGGCCATTGGTGGATCATCACTTGAGCGTCCAGTTATCCATTTTCAGCTTGATGCGTTGATCGCCCTGTTGCAGCTCAAGGCGGCTCGGTAACGGGATTTTGAGATCGGTATTGTAGTCCTGATAGGTGACAACCCAGGTCAGATCGCCCTGTTTGTAGGTCAGTTTGTTCAGGCGGTACTGGGAGTCCAGGCTGAAATCGGTAGCTTGCCCAGGCAGGCCAAGCATCCACTGGCGCAGGTTATCCAATGGGATCTGCATGCCGGTCAGCTTGCGGATCATCTCTTCCGGGTTGTCGCTGACATAGCGTTTACCCTGGTTATCCGTCAGTTGCACCACGCTTTTTTGCACGTTCAACTCCAGCTCGGTGCTGCCAAGCGGGTTGGTCAGCAGCAGGCGGTAGCGATCGGGCGTGTATTGTTGCCAGAAGAAGCGGGCGTAGACTTTTTTCTGATCGGTCAGATAAGCAAAAGCGCCCCGGGTCTGATACTGCTCAAGCTGTTGCACCGCTTGCTCATGAGCGAGCCACTGCGGAGACGTCGGGCTGGTGGCCGGGCCAGGCTTGGTGAGAGTACAGGCCGTCAGCACCAGGCTGGCTAATGGGATCAGGCGAAGCAAACTAACTTTGCGGATAGGCATAACGTTTTGTTGTCCTTTTGTCCTTGCGGGGCAGTGCTGTTTAGCATTTCTGCCACCACGCTAACGGGCGAGTGGCGTAACGTCAATAATACAATGGCGCAAAAGCCTTGCAGCAAGGGTGGCGTCTGGCGTGTGGAAGATTGTAAACGATGGCGAGGTTTTTTGGGGTGGAAATCTGTGGGCGCAGTATGTTGCATCCCTACAGAGCGAATCTTTCGCCTCAGCGCGCCACCAGTGGCGCGCTTTGCCAGATCAGAAATCGTAACGCAAACGAACAACCGTCATATCGCCCAGATTATCGGTGCTGGACGTCAGCACGTGTTCAACGTCGGCGCGGAAACCGTAGTCGAACTGGAAGGAGACACCCAAGCCATTATCAATACGCTGATAATCGCGGCCAGTGGTGTACTGCAGGCGGTCGCCCATAAAGTAAGGCATGATGGATTTCACCGCGTATTCGCCTACCGGGAAGCTATAACCGACGAAATATTCAATCCCCCAGGCATCCCCGGCGAAGTAGTTGTTCACCTGATTTTTCTTGCTGGTCAGGAAGTTGTCATACCAGCCGCCGCCAAAGCTGAGCGTCCAGTTGTCCGGCTTCCAGCTCAGTGCGGTACCAAAAATGTTCTGATTGTAGTCATTGCTTTCGCCACTATTGGGGTTACGCATCTCGGCGCTGGTGTAGTTCCAGGCGGTGCCCCAGGTCAGGTCTTTGCTCAGGTGATAATCCACACCGAATGAACCGCCGCCCTTGCGCTTGTAGCGTAAGCCATTACCAGGCAGATATTCGTCATCGTTGAACAGGTAAGCGGCGTAGATATCGGCATCGCCCACGGTTGTTTTATATTTCAGCATGCTGCGTGACCGGTAGGAGCCGTCATAGTCGCCGTTAATGCCGTTGCCTGGTGCCTGGGCCAGCATGTCGTAATCCCAGATGTCGGTTTTGGCCCCGACCACGTCGTAGTAAACGCTGTTTTGCTTACCGAAGGTCAGTTGACCCCAGGTTTTGCTTTTCAGGCCGGTATACAGCATACGGCGTGAGGTGTTGTTGGCACCCTCTGCGTAGTGGTTATCCCAACTGAATAGCGCCGGGATGTTGACGCCTAACTCGTAATAGTTGATCCAGCTGATGTCGTCGAACAGGTAGTAATCAGTGGCGAAGCGAAAACGTGTGCCGCCGTCAAAACCGTTGCGTTTATAAGAACCTTTATCGCCATCGCCAGTCATCATGTTGAACTGTGGGCGAATACTACCGCCAACGGTGAAAGTGAGGCGGCTAAGGGGATCGCCCGCTTGCGGATCCTGCTTTAATAAGGTGATTTCACCATGTGCTGCAAATGCGCTACAACCCGCTATCAGCCCTGCGGTAACCGCCTGGCTTAATCTACGTAATTTCATGGAACGTCCCTTCTTACGTGCTGCTCAAGAAATGAAAACCCATCCATCGGCCAACAACGCCCGGGGCTTTCTGGTTTGCTCACTTTCCGATTTCAGAAAGTGAAATTATGAAACGGTTTTTGTGTAAATAATTCGCCAGCTAACTATTTGGCGGGATTATGGGAACATGCCGAAAAAATAGCAATTAAAACAATGGAAACCGTAACCTATCGCGATTATCAGTAATGTGAAATGTTAAGCTGTGGGAATACGAAGGATGTCGTCAAGCAGGCTGAAAGGGGGAGTTTGCAAGGGTTGGCGTTGCCTTTCAGCGTTTTTCCCTTGAGGTTTCTGATGAGTTTGAAACATACCGAGTTTTGTCGTGCTGACTGATTTGTCCCGCCAATACCAGCGATTGGCCGGAAGATGCGGTTGTCACTTTAATTGATGTCGCGCATCAAGTAGAATGCCGGACAACGAGAACCCGTACCAAGAGAAGTATTACTCGAAGCAATGACCCTTCTGGCGTTAGGTATTAATCACAAAACCGCTCCGGTTTCTCTGCGAGAACGGGTGACCTTCTCCCCAGAGTCGATCGACAAGGCGCTGAATAGCTTGCTGCAACAGCCATTGGTGCAGGGCGGCGTTGTGCTGTCTACCTGTAACCGTACCGAGCTGTACCTCAGCGTGGAGCAGCAGGATCATCTGCATGAACAACTGGTAGCCTGGTTATGTGATTATCACCATCTGCGCCCTGAAGACGTGCGCAAGAGCCTGTATTGGCATCACGGCGACGAGGCCGTCAGCCACCTGATGCGCGTTGCCAGCGGGTTAGACTCTTTGGTACTGGGTGAACCCCAGATCCTCGGGCAGGTAAAGAAAGCCTTTGCCGAATCCCAGCGTGGCCAGTCACTTTCCGGTGAGCTGGAGCGCCTGTTCCAGAAATCCTTCTCCGTTGCCAAACGTGTACGCACTGAAACCGAAATCGGTGCCAGCGCGGTATCCGTTGCCTTCGCCGCCTGTGCGCTGGCGCGTCAAATCTTCGAATCCCTTGCCGAACTGAATGTGCTGTTGGTCGGTGCCGGGGAAACGATCGAGCTGGTTGCCCGCCATCTGCGTGAGCATAAAGTGCAGCATATGATCATCGCTAACCGCACCCGTGAACGCGCTCAGGTATTGGCGCAAGAGGTAGGGGCAGAGGTGATCTCATTGCCGGAGATTGACGCACGCCTGGCAGATGCCGATATCATTATCAGCTCCACCGCCAGTCCGTTGCCCATCATCGGCAAGGGCATGGTTGAGCGGGCACTGAAAGCGCGCCGCAATCAGCCTATGTTGCTGGTGGATATTGCCGTTCCGCGCGATATCGAGCCGGAAGTGGGCAAACTGGCGAACGCCTATCTCTACACCGTGGACGACCTGCAGGCCATTATTCAGAGCAATATGGCGCAACGGCAGGCGGCGGCCGTACAGGCCGAGACCATTGTGCAGCAGGAAAGCAGCAATTTCATGACCTGGCTGCGCTCACAGGGCGCGACAGATACCATCAGAGACTACCGTTCGCAGGCCGATCAAATCCGTGCGGAAATGGAGTCAAAAGCGCTGGCTGCGATTGCTCAAGGCGCTAACGTGGAGCAGGTGATCCATGAACTGGCCCACAGATTAACCAATCGTCTTATTCATGCCCCTACCAAATCCCTCCAGCAGGCCGCCGGTGACGGCGACATGGAGCGGTTGCACATTTTACGCGACAGCCTCGGGCTGGATCAGCATTAGTTCTCTTTTATTAACAGGGTTTAAAACCACGCATGAAGCCTTCTATTGTTGCCAAACTGGAAGCGTTACAAGAGCGCCATGAAGAAGTTCAGGCGCTGCTCGGCGATGCCGGTGTCATTGCCGATCAAGATCGGTTCCGTGGCCTGTCGCGCGAATATGCGCAGTTGACCGACGTCAGCCGTTGTTTTCTGGAATGGCGTCAGGTGCAGGACGATCTCGCCACGGCAGAGATGATGCTGGACGATCCGGAAATGCGCGAAATGGCGCAGGAAGAGCTGAAACAGGCCAAAGCGGCGACGGAAGAGCTGGAACAGCAGCTGCAGGTGCTACTGCTGCCGAAGGATCCGGACGATGAGCGCGACTGCTTCCTGGAAGTGCGCGCCGGAACCGGTGGCGACGAAGCGGCTATCTTTGCTGGCGATCTGTTCCGTATGTATAGCCGTTACGCTGAAACTCGCCGCTGGCGGGTTGAGATCATGAGCGAAAACGTGGGTGAACACGGCGGTTACAAAGAGGTGATTGCCAAAGTCTCTGGCGACGGCGTTTACGGTCAACTGAAGTTTGAGTCCGGCGGTCATCGCGTTCAGCGCGTGCCGGAAACCGAATCCCAGGGCCGTATCCATACCTCTGCCTGCACGGTGGCGGTGATGCCAGCGGTACCAGAGGCGGAGCTGCCAGAAATCAACGCGGGCGATCTGAAAATCGATACCTTCCGTTCCTCCGGGGCCGGTGGTCAGCACGTTAACACCACCGATTCTGCGATCCGTATTACCCACTTGCCGACCGGCATTGTAGTTGAATGCCAGGACGAACGTTCACAGCACAAGAACAAAGCCAAGGCGATGTCGGTGCTTGGGGCACGTATCCGCGCGGCAGAGATGGCGAAACGCCAGTTGGCAGAGGCTTCTACCCGCCGCAACCTGCTGGGCACCGGCGATCGTTCCGATCGTAACCGTACCTATAACTTCCCGCAGGGGCGTGTGACCGACCACCGCATCAACCTGACGCTGTATCGTCTGGATGAGGTGATGGAAGGCAAACTGGATATGCTAATTCAACCGATCGTGCAGGAATACCAGGCCGATCAGTTGGCCGCGCTCTCTGCCGAGCCTGAGTAATGGATTATCAAACCTGGCTGAAAACCGCGACCTTACGCCTGACGCACAGTGACAGCGCCAAACGTGATGCGGAGATCCTGTTGGGTTTCGTGACCGGTCGGGCCAGAACCTACTTGTTGGCGTTTGGCGAAACTCCGCTGACGGCAGAGCAGGCTGAGCAGTTAACGGTGCTGCTGGCTCGCCGTGAGCGCGGGGAACCGGTGGCGTATCTGGTTGGCGAGCGTGAGTTCTGGTCGCTCCCTCTGTCGGTTTCGCCTGCTACGCTAATCCCGCGCCCGGATACCGAATGTTTGGTGGAGTTGGCCTTGGAGCGTCTGCCCGCAACGCCGTGTGCCATTCTGGATCTTGGCACCGGCACCGGCGCGATTGCCCTGGCGTTAGCCAGCGAAAGACCAGACTGCCAGCTCACCGGCATCGATCTGCAATCGGAGGCCGTGGCGCTGGCGCAGCATAACGCGCAAAAACTGGCGATTAACAATGCGCGCTTTTTGCAAGGGAGCTGGTTTACGCCGGTGGCCGGGCAAAAGTTTGCGCTGATCGCCAGTAATCCTCCCTATATTGATGAAGCCGATCCTCACCTTGGGCAGGGCGATGTCCGATTTGAACCCGGCAGTGCGCTGGTGGCCGCCGATCAGGGGCTGGCCGATCTGGCAGCGATCGTGCAGCAGGCCGCAGATTATTTAGAGCCGCAGGGTTGGCTGTTGCTTGAGCACGGTTGGCAACAGGGTGAAAGTGTACGTACGCTTCTGAATGCCGCGGGATTTATCGCGGTGGCAACGCATCGCGACTATGGCGGCAACGATCGCGTGACTCTGGGCCAAAAACCACTATAAGAAACCAAGGAAACCATTATGGCCGCTTACATGGCGCTAAAACATCTGCATTTATTAACGGTAGCCATCAGCATTACGTTGTTTGTACTGCGTTTCTTCTGGAAGTGGCGTGCATCGCCGATGATCAACCAGCGCTGGGTAAAGATCACGCCGCATATCAATGATACGGTGCTGTTTGCCACCGGTATTGCCCTGGTGGTGATGTTCAAACTTTACCCACTGCTTGGCATGGACTCGTGGCTGACCGAGAAGTTGTTTGGCGTTATTATCTATATCCTGTTGGGCTATGTCGCATTGGGCAAGAAGACGCAAAGCTGGAATATCCGTACCTTGGCATTCGTTCTGGCACTGGGCTGTCTGTATCTGATCGTTAAACTTGCCACGACCAAAATACCGTTCTTGATGGGATACCTATGAGCAGCATTGCCGATTTCGAATTTAACACTTCCTCACTGAGTGAGGGGGTGATCCTGGTATCCAAGATCATCCGGCGGGACTTTCCGGTGGCGGAAGTTGAGCGCAAGTTACAGCAGTTGAGTGAAGAAGCGCGCGCAATCATCCCGGACGATCTCAACCAGGATCAGCAGTTGGAAGCGCTTATCGAATTGTTCTTTAAAACCTGGGGATTCGGCGGTGCCAGCGGTGTTTATCGGCTCTCTGACGCCATCTGGCTGGATAAGGTGTTGGAAGCCCGCCAAGGTACGCCAGTCTCTCTGGGAACCATTTTCCTGCATATTGCCCACCAGTTGGATCTGCCGCTGATGCCGGTGATTTTCCCCACTCAGCTGATCATGCGTGCTGACTGGCTGGATGAGGAGATGTGGCTGGTTAACCCGTTGAACGGGGAAACGCTTAACGAACATCAGTTGCAGGTTTGGCTCAAAGGTAATCTGGGGCTGGGGGCTGAACTGGAAGATGACGATCTGGACGAATCGGAAAACATTCTGGTGGTGCGTAAGATGCTCGATACGCTGAAAGCCGCGCTGATGGATGAAAAGCAGATGGAAATTGCGCTGCGAGCCAGCGAGGCGGTGCTGAGTTTTGACCCAGACGATCCTTACGAGATCCGTGACCGTGGCTTGATTTATGCCCAGCTGGAATGCAACCATATCGCTATTTCCGATCTCAACTATTTTGTCGAGCAGTGCCCTGAAGACCCGGTGAGTGAAGTGATAAAAATTCAAATCCACTCCATCGAGCTCAAGCAGGTCACGCTGCATTAATTCACTGATTCCGATTTATTAATCAATAAGGTGCAAGCATGGAACAGAAAGTAGTCAGCATTGGCGACATCAAGGTAGCGAACGATCTACCGTTTGTACTGTTCGGCGGTATGAACGTACTGGAATCACGCGATTTGGCGATGCGCATCTGCGAACACTACGTCACCGTGACGCAAAAACTGGGCATCCCTTACGTTTTCAAAGCCTCTTTTGATAAAGCCAACCGTTCATCTATCCATTCTTACCGTGGCCCAGGCCTGGAAGAAGGGATGAAGATTTTCCAGGAAATCAAAAGCACCTTCGGCGTGAAAATTATCACCGATGTGCATGAAGCCTCACAGGCGCAGCCAGTTTCTGAAGTGGTTGATGTGATCCAGCTGCCAGCCTTCCTGGCACGCCAGACCGACCTGGTTGAAGCCATGGCGAAAACCGGCGCGGTGATCAACGTCAAGAAACCGCAGTTCGTCAGCCCGGGCCAGATGGGCAATATCGTCGATAAATTCAAAGAAGGCGGCAACGATCAGGTTATCCTGTGCGATCGTGGCAGCAACTTTGGCTATGACAACCTGGTAGTTGATATGTTGGGTATCAACGTGATGAAGAATGTGACCGGTGGCCATCCGGTGATCTTTGACGTGACCCACGCCCTGCAAACCCGCGATCCGTTTGGTGCTGCTTCAGGCGGCCGCCGCGCGCAGGTTGCCGAGCTGGCTCGTGCCGGTATGGCGGTAGGTTTGGCTGGCCTGTTTATCGAGGCACACCCAGATCCAAGCAATGCCAAATGCGATGGTCCTTCGGCGTTGCCGTTGGATAAGCTGGAACCGTTCCTGGTGCAAATGAAAGCCATTGACGATCTGGTGAAAAGCTTCGCTGAGCTGGATACCAGCAACTAACTGCTGCTGGCAAACCCTCTCCTGGCCCATGATGTAGGGGCGCTGCATGCTGCGTCCGCCTCGAGAATCAATGGGTTAGGTAGGTTGGGGTGTTCGATTTCGACAAACTCAGCAATATTGCTACTTTGTCATCGATTTGAAGGCCCGACATTAATTTGTCGGGCCTTTTGCTTTACTGGCCGTTAAGCGCGGTGAGTGCCTCAGGCAAGGTGGGGTAGAAATGCAGTTTGCCATCGATTGGCTTCATGCGCGCACGAGCCAGGGTTTTTAACGGCTGGAACGGAATATCGGTGATCACCAGCTGTTTTTCGGCGGGCAGGGCGTCGATATAACGTTGCAACGCGTTGAGCCCCCCGGCATCCAGCACCGGCACGGCATCCCATTGCAATACGATGGTGTGGTAGTTTTCACCGCGTACCAGCAGATCGTTGAACACGCGTTCGGCAGCGGCGAAGAACAGCGGCCCGTTGACGCGTAGCACCAGCCGGCCATCCTCGGCGCTCAACTCGCTCAGGCGGGTCATGCGTGCGATTCGGCGCATAAACAGCAGTGAGGCCAGCACGATGCCAACGGTAATGGCAATCACCATATCAAACAGTACCGTCAGCGACATACACAGCAGCATCACCAAAATGTCGTCTTTCGGCGCCCGGCGCAACAGATAAACCACTTTATGCGCCTCGCTCATGTTCCAGGCGACCAATAGCAACAGCGAAGCCATCGCCGCCAGCGGTAAGTAGGACAGCCACGGTGCCAGCATCAGCAAGGACAGCAGCACCATTAACGAGTGGATGATTGCCGAAACCGGTGAGGTTGCTCCTGCTCGCACGTTGGCTGCCGAGCGGGCAATGGCGGCCGTCGCGGTAATGCCACCGAAGAACGGGGCGATGATATTACCCGCGCCCTGGCCAATCAGTTCGGCGTTGGAGTGGTGCTTTTTGCCCGTCATGCCATCCAACACTACCGCGCACAGCAGCGATTCGATCGCACCAAGCATCGCCATGGAAAAGGCTGCCGGTAACAGAGCGGAAAGCAGCTGCCAGCTCAGCTCCGTTGGTTTACCGTCGCCAGCAGGCAGATGCCATGGCAACAGCCACTGCGGCAGGATCGGCGGGATACCTTGGCCTTGGCTGCCGTCTGCCAGTTCGAAACTGAAACGGGAGCCAATGGTCGCAACCTGATGATCGAACTGTGCCAGAATTGCCATCACTGCGGTGCCAGCCAACAAGGCGGGCAGGTGGCCGGGAATACGCAGCCCCAGCTTTGGCCAGAGCAGCAGGACCACCAAGGTGACCGCGCCAATCAGCGTATCGCCATAGTCCAGGGTGGGTAAAGCATGCAACAGCGCATTCACCTTACCGATGTAGTTTTCCGGTACTTCCGCCAGCTGTAAGCCAAAGAAATCCTTCACCTGCATAGTGGCGATGGTGATGGCAATCCCAGAGGTAAACCCAAGCGTGACCGAAAGTGGAATGTATTCGATCAGGCGGCCAAGCCGCGCCAACCCCATAATCAGCAGGAATACGCCGGACAGCATGGTGGCAATCAATAGGCCAGAGAGCCCAAACTGCTGTGAAACGGGGAACAGGATCACCACAAACGCCGCGGTGGGGCCGGAAACGCTGTAGCGCGAACCGCCGCTGACGGCGATTACGATGCCAGCAATGGCGGCGGTATACAGCCCATACTGTGGGGGAACGCCGCTGGCAATGGCCAGCGCCATCGCCAGGGGTATGGCAATGATGCCGACGGTCACCCCGGCAATGGCATCTTTCAGCAGACGTTGAAGGGAATAGGGCTCGCGCCAGCAGGCATCTATCAGGGCGCTAAAAGGGCGGATACCGTTGATTTCGTGCGTTTTCATCTAAGTTGCAAACCAAGTCTATAAAAGAGAACGGAATGGCGGGCCATGGAGGTCCGTCTCGGAATAGCTGGTAGATACCATACCCCTTTCTGTCCGCCGATACCTAGATTTGTATCAAAGCATCAGGATTGCGATTAATTTATATTTGTTCAGCGGACTATTCGCGCCAAGCGCCAGCCTGTGCAGATCGTCCGCTGTGGATTGGGGGAAAAGCGCAGCTTTTATCGCTTAGTGTACTGAGGGCAAGGGTAAGCCTAGAAACTGAGCAAGAGTGCTGACCAGCAGATGATGGTCTTCGAGCTGCGGGGAGCCAGAAATAGAGATGGAACCGACACAACCCACATTGAGCAGGTTGATGGGGAATGCGCCACCGTGGGCGGCATAGTCACGTACGCTGAGGCCATATCTCTCCTCCAGCGTCACTTGCCGTTGTTGCAGGCGTAAACCCACGGCATAAGAGCTTTTATGGAAATGGTTGACCACGTTGCGCTTGCGCCGCACCCAGTCGGCAATGTCTGGCGTTGCGCCTGGCAGGGCGTAATAAAACAGCGTTTGTCCGTTTAGCTGAATTTCGATAGCGATGGGTAATTGGCGATGTTCTGCGGCATTTTTTAGCGCTACACCCAGCTCCCACGCGGTGGCATGGTCGAAATGGTGGAAGGTAAGGTCCGCTTCTTGTGTCGCCAGCGCTTGCAATTCATCATCGATATTCATCAGATTTTCCCCGTGGTGTGATGGATAACAGACTATCCTGAACTGAGGATAGGACATAGATTGCCTGGCAATAACATATACCCACCTAGCCGTTATCATTTTGACTATCGTAGGGGCGCTGCATGCTGCGCCCATCTGGATAATCAGTAGTAACCCGAAAAACAACATTGCCGCATCCTGGAGTATGCCGAATAGTTATGACATATATTGCGTCAATCTCGTCTATTTACAGTGACGCGTGCATCACCTATGCCACGTTGTCGGTAACCTACTTTGCGCTTAGCAGAAATGCCCCTTTTTCCTACCAGTCCGCCGTGTGGAAACGAGTGTTATTTGGTGTGCTGGCGGGGCTGGCGGTGCTGTATCTGAATCAGACTCGGCTGTTGCTCACCGGTAACATTTATTACAGCTTTGCCATGATCCCGATGATTCTGGTGCTGTTTTTCGGTGGTGCAGTCAGTGGGATAGTGTGCTATCTGGTGAACTTTGGCTTTAACGGCGGCTTCACGCTGGATAATCTATTCATCGGTTCGATCATCTTGCCGCTGCTCCTATCGGGGGTCTGGCGGAAAAAATCGAACCGGGTGTTTTACCTTACCATCGGTATCATTGCGCTCTACCGCATTGCCGTGGTCGGCTCGTTCGTCAACTTCCGTGAACTGTGGCTGGATATTCTGTTGTATCAGGCCGCATCGGCGCTTTGCCTGGCGATTTGCTACCACGCCCTGAGTTTTAAAGAGCGCCATATTAATGCCTTTTTCTCCATGCGCAACAAGGCGACGACCGACAGCCTGACCCACATCAACAACCGCGCCAGCGTGGACTACAAAATGATGCTGAAGCATGCCCAACGGGAGTCTTGTGGCCTAATGTTGCTGGATTTGGATAATTTCAAACAGGTGAATGACACCCATGGTCATTTGGCCGGTGACGGTGTATTGGCCAGCGTGGGGGCCATTCTGAAAGATTGCGTACGTGATGAAGACTTTGTCGGCCGTTACGGCGGCGAGGAGTTTATGGTCATCACTTCCAGCTATGAACCGCTGCATATTGCGGCCGTGGCGGAACGTATTCGCAGCCGGGTGGAAGAATTTGATTTTATTACCGAGAGTGGGGAGGCGATCCGGTTGACCATCTCCATTGGGACCTCGCTCTATCTGGCTGGTATGTCGGTGGAGAAAGCGATAGAGATGACGGATGAAGCGCTGTATGACGCTAAGCGCGAGGGTAAAAACCGCGTGGTAAGCAGCCGTTTGATGTCGCTATCACAGTTGGGGAAGAGGTATAGCCCTATGGCGGCTAAGAAGTCTTAGCCTGGCCCGGGAGTAAACAACGCTTTCTCTGACACCTTTACTTTTTCCCCTCCAGTGTTGTTGCGTCGGTTTTACCGACGACAGCAACATTGCTTTCAGCATAATCTAACTCTTTAGATAAAAAGTAATTAAGGAATGTACGTATCACGGCAATGATTACCAGTTTAACCAATTCTTCCATACTAGGGTTGATCGTCGTTGCCAAGATATCAGCCGCTAATTGAAACTCTAACGCCAAAGCAAGCCAGGTTCCAAAACGTGCCCTTATTAAATAGAGTATGGACTGACTTTTAACTTTGGTGATTGTAGTATAAAGTGCCTTTATCAGCCCGACAAAAACGCAAATAACGGATAGAAACTCTAAAAAAACCTGTAGCATTAGAGAGAAATAGATAATTATTTCTTTGATACTTTCCAATTAGATAGCTCCGTTTTCCATGTTTATCAGGCCTCTCACCAACAAACCGTGCTTAGTTAATGGCTTGGAGTAGGGCGTTTTAGCTCAGGCCCGTAAAGCATTTTACTTTTCGCTATGCTTGTTGTTTAAGTGCAGTGAAAAACACTTATTGAAATAAGCTTTGACGTGGTCTTCCATCGCGTGAACTTTTTCGTCAATGCGCTGGCAAAGGAATTCATCGCTATTCATTGCCTGGACTCGTTGTAACGCTATTAAGTCAATTTCTTTTTTTTGTTCTTCAGTCAATTCGTTGTTGGTGTGCTGATTAGTCATGATGATACCTGTATCCTGAGTAAAGTAACTAAATTATAGCCCTATCAGTATTGTAGCAAATACTTTCTAACTTTTGTTTAAACAGAGTGTGCCGATAAATTGTTCGATTTTATCGTTGTGGCGCTTACAACTACCTTAAAGCCGCACCCCTCACCCTAGCCCTCTCCCAAAAGGAGAGGGGACCGAATGTGCTACAACTTAATTACGGCAATCGTCCTCTACATCAAACTTGTCACCGAGCGCCTCTGTACCTGAACATGGCTCCGTACTAGCTCGCTCGCCCTTTGGGAGAGGGTTGGGGTGAGGGGGGATTAGTAGTCTTAACTGACAGCCAATAGCTCAGTCTTTATTGGAATATGGCGGTGAGAGAGGGCTTGATTCCAAGCTCACCCTACGGGCGGCCCGTCGGCCGTCCAAAATGTCTCTGCGCTGCGAGCCATTTTGTCGAACCCTGTCGAGGCTTCTCACCCCTCTCTGTACGGGGTATATGCAAAAAAAAAGTCTGAACGTGAGTTCAGACTTTCTCTTAAAATATGGCGGTGAGAGAGGGGTTCGAACCCTCGATACACTTACGCGTATACACACTTTCCAGGCGTGCTCCTTCAGCCACTCAGACACCTCACCGTACGTTGCGCGTTACTCAGTGCAACGGGGCGCTACTATAGGGAGAGTCGGTTAACCGGTCAAGAATATTTTTACGGTTTTAGCTCAGGTGGTTAAGCCGTGGTCGCTTTGGCGTAAATCAAGGCCGGAATAACGCATTTTTTAGTCCAGTACCTGCGGACAGGTGCTGTTCAAACACGAGCTTCATTGCTCGCCCCACCGGTAAGGTGGGGCAAGTCTTCAGGGCATTAAGCCAATAAAGGCCGTCTTTTTACGTGGACCGGTCATCAACGATTCCAACTCTTCAACACAAGCCTGGTAGTGCGGGGTCGTTTTATGGAAAGCCACGGCCTGCTCATCGGCGTAAGCCTCGTAAATATAAAAACGCGTGGGGATGTCAGGGTCCTGTAACACATCGAAGCGCAGGTTGCCCTTTTCCTGGATCGCACCCAGATGGTTTTGGCGAAACACCTCGATAAACCGCTCAACCTTGTCGTCATGAACGTTAATTTCGACCAGGGTAACGTGCATAATCAGCCTCCTTGAATGGGGGGCGGGTCTGGAAAACCAGCCCGCATTTCAGCCGTATCAGCCTTTTTCGCTAAGGAATAGTTCGTAGGCGTGTTCTACCGTTTCGTTCTGATGAACGATGGCGTGCACTGCCTTGATCATGGCAACCGGACTTTCTGACTGAAAAATATTCCGCCCCATATCTACCCCGGACGCCCCTTGATCAATCGCCTGGAAGCACATCTCCAGCGCCTCGCGCTCTGGTAACTTCTTCCCACCGGCGATAACTATCGGCACTGGGCAACCGGCCACAATGCGCTCGAATCCTTTATCCACGTAGTAAGTCTTGATGATTTGCGCCCCCATTTCGGCCGCGATACGTGTGGCCAGTGAGAAATAGCGCTGATCTCGTGCCATATCTTTCCCTACGCCGGTCACCGCCATGGTAGGCATGCCGACTTTCAGACCCGCATCGATCAGTTGGATGATGTTTTTAATCGACTGGTGTTCATGTTCCGTGCCGATATAAACCTGTGCGGCAACGGCACAGCTATTCAGACGCACCGCGTCGTCCATGGCGACCGCCACCGCCTCATTGCTCAACTCGGTCAGAATGGAGTTTGCCCCTGAAGCGCGTAGCACGATGGGTTTGTTGGTGGCTGGCGGGATCACGCTACGCAGAATACCCCGGGTACACATCAACACGTCGGCATGTGCAAACAGCGGCGCAATATTGATATCAATCCGCTCCAGCCCGGTCGTCGGCCCCTGGAAATAGCCGTGGTCAAAGGCCAGCATCACGGTTCTGTTGGTGCGGGGATTGAAAATGCGTGCCAGGCGGGACTGCATGCCCCAATCCAGCGCACCGCACCCTTTTAAACTGAACAGGGCATTTTGCTGCGGCTTATCGATATGGAAGTCTTTACCATCTTTGATGTCATCTAAATCAGCCATTGTCTTACTCCCTCCAAATAATCAGTGCGATAGGTTAGAAGTTGTATTTGTCGATATTGTCTTTATTGAACACCACGCGCTCAGGCAGCAGCACGATGCCATTGCCTTTTGCCTGGTAGTCGTAGCCTTGTACGCTATTCGGCGAAACCTCTACCTGACCCACTCCAGGGATATCGAGCTTGTCGCCAACCTTCAATTCGCCGTTTTTCAGCAGGGCGTTGGCCACGTAAACCGAGATTTTCCCCTGTTCGACCACGTCCCACAGGCCGAACTCTTTAACCGTGCCGCGCTGAATATAAGGGCGCATAACGTTTGGCGTGCTGAACCCTACAATTGCCACGTTGTCACGCTTGAGGTTTTCTGCCGCCTGGGCCGCAGCGGGCAGGGCATTGGCATCCGGGGCGATGATGGCATCCAGATCGCCGTAGGCTTTCAGGATCCCTTCGGCGGTTTGCAGTGACTTGGTGGCATCGTTGTAACCAAACTGTGTGGTGACCACTTCCCAGCCTGGATGGTCTTTTTCGATTTTACGCTTGGCTTCATTCACCCATTGGTTCTGGTCTGTGACTGTCGGGCTGGAGTAGAAGAAGGCGACCTTGGCCTTATCTTTCTTCACCTGATTGGCTGCCATATCGACCAACATGCCCCCGAGTTGAGCTGGTGTCCCCTGATTGATGTAGTAAGAACGGCATTCGGGCTTGGTGTCTGAGTCCCAGGTCAATACCTTCACGCCCCGCTGCATGGCGCGTTTTAACGCCGGGCAGAGTCCTTCCGGGGAAACGGCAGAGACGATAATGGCGTTATAGCCCTGGTTAACGAAGTTATTGATCAACTGAACCTGGCCGGAAACGCTAGGTTCGGTTGGGCCATCGTAGGTGACGTCAACGCCCAGCTCTTTCCCCGCCTCTAGTGCTCCATTACCCCCGCTGGTGAAAAAGCCGACGCCCACCAGTTTGGGGATAAAGGCAATGCGTTCCGCCGCCTGTACGCCAATGCTTAGCGAAGCCATGCCGAGTACGCTTAAAAGCGCGATTTTTTTGATACGTTGTAGGGTCATGTTGTTCTCCGTATATCGCGTTGTCAGAAGTTATCTGTCTGAGCTCAAACCTGATGGATGCTGCGTCGTCGTTGGAGCCACTCTTTGATCTGATGCCGATGTAGGCTGATGGAACGGCCAACGACGACAATAATCAGCAGCGCTCCGGAAAGTGCGCTGGAGATCTGGTTGGGCACGCCAGCCATTTGTAATCCCTGTTGCAGATAACCGACCAACAAAACGGCTACGGCGGTACCGAGAATGGAGCCAGAGCCGCCGTAAATATTCGCCCCGCCAAGCACCACTGCCGTGATGGCTGGCATCAGGAAGGAGGCACCGAGGTCGGAACGTGCCGAACCAAAGTAGGAAACCAGCAATACCGCAGCGATGGCCGAAGCAAATCCGGTCATTGCATAGAGTGCACATAGCGTTCGGTTAACCGGGATCGCACTGTATTGCGCCACGCGCTGGCTTTGGCCAATCAGGAAGATGTTGCGCCCTGCGTGTGTCCGGTGCATCAGCAGCCAGCACAGCAGCACACAGACCATAAAGAAGGTCAGCGGTACTGGCAGGCCAAACACCGTCAGGTTGGCGAAATCGGTAAAGGCCATCGGGAATCCTCCGATGCCTTCATAGCCGGTGGCACCAGAGATGCCCGAAAGCAGGAGGGCGCTACCGCCAAACAGGTACATGGTGCCGAGGGTGATCACCAAAGGATTGATACCGGTGTAGATGATCAATCCGGCGTTGATCAAACCGCATAGGGCACCCAAGGCTAGCGTTATCGCAATTGCCAACGGCAAGGGCAGGCCCGCCTGGAACAATACCCCTAGCGCAATGGCGCACAGGCCAATGGTGGATCCAAATGAAATATCAATGCCACCACTGACGATCACCATGGTTAACGGCAGTGCCACAATGCCAATACAGATAAAGTCGCTGGTGCTGAACAACAGGACATTGATGTCCAGCATGCGCGGGTTAACGACTCCGAACGCCAGGATCTCAATCAGCAGCAGGGCGGCCAGCGCCAGTTCCCAGCCGAAACGTCGCCATTGTGCCATCATGCGATCTCCCGTTTTTTTCCCTGTGCAGGGAGTTGGGTGGAGTTAGGGGATGTTGGGGACGGAGGTGGAGGATCGATAAACCGGGCATATTTCTGGCGGCGGATATTCCTTTGCAGGGCGCAGCGCAGGCGGCCATCAAATACCAGGACCCCCAACAAAACCAGGCCAGCGATAAAGTCGTTCCACCACGCAGGAATGCGCAACAGTACCAGCACGCTGTCGATCTGCGTCAGGAAATAGGCCCCCAGAATGGCCCCCACCACCGTACCAGAACCACCAAGCAGACTGATGCCTCCCAGCACACAGGCGGCAATGGCCTTCATTTCCAGGCCGGTTCCGGTCTGGTTGGGAATAAAGCCAATCTGTGCGGCAAACACGATCCCGGCGAGCGCCGCCATTAGCCCATTAAGTGAGAAAGCGATGATGCGGATGGCCTCGGTGCGGATCCCGAGTTGACGAGCACCCTGCAGGTTGTCACCGGTGGCATAGAAGCTGCGGCCGAATGAGGTTTTCAACAGTAGCCAGGCCATTAACGCCACCAGCAGTAAAGTTAGCCAGCCAATCGGTGAGATACCCAGCAGCACTGGGGAAGAGAGTTGCTTGAGCGAGCTTGGCAAACCCTCGATCCATTTACCGCCGGTCCATAGCAGCATGATGCCGCGATACAGGCCAAGGGTGCCCAGGGTGGCGACTATGGCAGGAATTTTGAACCAGGCGACCAGCACCCCATTAAAAAAACCGGCCAGCAAACCGAGTAGCAGCGTGACGGTAAAGGCGACGGGCAAGCTGTATCCGGCATTGAGCGTTATCCCAAGCAGGACCGCACACATCCCGGTGATGGAACCGACGGAGACATCAATATTACGGGTCAGCATGACCAGCGCCGCGCCGATAGCCAGCAACATCAGAATTTGCGAACTGCTGAAAATCATGGTCAGCGTCTGGAAACTGAAATAGCTGCTATCAATGCCCCCCAGTAACGCAAACAGGCCGATGATGGCCAGCAGCGCCGTCAGCTCTCGGTTGTTTTGTATCATCTTTAGCATGAGGTCTCCCCGTTGGCATGAGGCTGATGGGATGCGACATGTTGTTCGCCAAAGGCCATATGCATGATGGTATCCACAGTGATCTCGTCGCCGGACAGCGTGCTGCTTGCCACCTCGCCCTGGTGCATGATGCAGACCCGATCGGCCATCATGGCTATCTCTTCGAGATCGGATGAAATAAACAGGATAGCGACATGCTGCTGGGCAATGCTCCGAATGAGCTGATAGATATCGTTGCGTGCACCGACGTCGACGCCACGGGTCGGTTCATCGACGATCAGCAACTGTGGCGATGCTTCCAGGCATTTGGCGATCAGGATTTTTTGTTGATTACCGCCAGACAGGGTGCGGGCCGGTTGTTCCGGGTGGTTGAATTTGATATTCAGCGCCCGGCGATAACGTTCAAGCGTAGCGTTATCACGCTGTGGATGGGCCCAGAACCCGCCAGTATTGTGGGTCAGGGCACAGACGTTCCAGGATAACGATGAATCCAGATACAGCCCGGAAGACTGCCGGTCTTCCGGTAAATAGATCAGCCCGCGTTGCAACCGCTGGCGGGTATTCAGTTCCGCGATTTCTTCACCATTGAGCATTATGCTGCCCGCACTGGCTGGGCGTAATCCATACAGCGTTTCAGCCAACTCGGTGCGCCCGGAGCCGACCAAGCCAGCCAGACCCAGGATTTCCCCAGCGTGGACGTTGAGTGTCACCTGCCGGAAGCCTTCACCAGTGAGTTCCCTCAACTGCAATACGGCTTTGCCCTGAGGGTTGGCTGGCCGATTGCCAGGCAGTTCGAGCCACAGTTTCTGGCTAGCGGAGAGATCCACATTACGGGCCGCTGGGGTGATTGCCTGAATAATCTCATCCGTGGTTAGCGAGGCGGTTTTCCCCGTCAGGGCGATTTTGCCGTCACGCATTACGCTGACGCGGTCGGCAATCTGGCGGATTTCCGGCAGCTTATGGGAAATAAAGACGATACCGACACCTTTGCTAAGCAGTTCATGCAGGCGGGCAAATAGTCTGTCCGTTTCGGCAGGCGTCAGCGACGCCGTGGGTTCATCCAGGATCAGGATCTGGGAATCACGCATTAATCCCCGCATGATCTCAACGATCTGGCGGTCAGCCACATCCAGCGACCCTGCCATACTGTTGGGCTCAAGCTTGCATCCCAACAGTTCGAGTAACTGCTGCATTTTTTCCACAGCAGCCCGCTTGGCTGGCAGGCCAAACAGAATATTCTCTTTAACCGACAGGCTGGGGAACAACAGCGGTTCCTGCGGCACCAGATAGATCCCCAGTTGATGCGCTTTTACCGGGGTCAGGCTGGCACAACGCTGGCCATTGATCTCGATAGCGCCGCCATCCGGTGGGACTACGCCAGCGATGATCTTCATTAGCGTAGATTTCCCCGCGCCATTGCCACCGAGCAAGGCATGTACCTCCCCGGCATGCAGGGTAAAGTCGATACCTTTCAGCACCTCAACACCGGAATAGTGTTTATTAATGTTTTGTACGCAGAGCAGAGGCGGATCTGAATATTCACCGGTTTGCATCTTGCCTCCGTTCACTCGAAGATGAGTGACTGAGTTGAACAAATATTTTTTAGAAAACTAATTGTTCATAACCTTAGTCATGGTTTGGCGATAAAACCATCACTGCGATCACGTTTTTTGAATAATTGTTTGCTGTGAAAACCGATGTTCAAATTTGGTGTATATTTGTGGCATGACTCACAGCTATTGTTGAGCGATAGCGGAACAATTGTGTTCAAGATTTAAAAATGTTCAAAGAGAAGCGGATTTATGACGATAAATGACAGTGCGTTGACACCCGAACATGGCATGTGTGAGGAGGAGCAGGTCGCCCGTATCGCCTGGTTCTACTATCACGACGGGCTGACGCAAAGCGAGATTAGCGCCCGGCTTGGGCTGACGCGCCTTAAAGTTTCGCGTTTGCTGGAGAAAGGGCATCAGTCTGGGATTATTCGGGTGCAGATTAACTCTCGCTTTGAAGGTTGCCTACAGTATGAAGATGCATTGAAAAAACACTTTGACCTGAAAAACATTCGCGTATTACCCGCCTTGGCCGAGGCTGATGACAGCGCGAGGTTGGGGATCGGGGCGGCACACATGCTGATGGAGTCTCTGGAGCCGCAGCAGCTGTTGGCGGCGGGATTTGGTGAGGCCACCATGAGCACCTTGAAAAGGCTCAGCGGTTTCATTTCTTCGCAGCAAATTCGGCTGGTCACGCTTTCCGGTGGTGTAGGGCCTTATATGACCGGGATTGGTCAGTTGGATGCCGCCTGCAGTGTCAGCATGATCCCAGCTCCGTTGCGCGCTTCCTCTGCCGATATTGCCCGCACTCTGCGGGATGAAAATAGCGTCAGGGACGTTCTGCTGGCGGCCCAGGCTGCCGATGTCGCCGTTGTTGGGATCGGTGCGGTGAGTCAAAAAGATGCCGCCACCATTTTACGCGCTGGCTATATCACCGAAGGCGAGCAGTTGATGATTGGCCGCAAAGGTGCCGTTGGCGATATTCTCGGCTACTTTTTTGATGCCAGCGGCGAAATCATTCCCGACATGCAGATCCATCAAGAATTGATAGGACTGAGTTTAAGTGCACTCGCCACCATACCTACCGTTGTCGGGGTTGCGGGGGGAGTACCAAAAGCTGAAGCGATCGTGGCGGCATTGAAGGGTGGCTATATCAACGCCTTGGTCACCGATCAGGACACGGCGGCAGAAATGCTCAAACTTATTGGAAAGTAAAGGTTAATAACGATGTAACAGACTGTCTCAAACACCAGCCGAGGACAAACACATGGCTCGACTCTGTACTCCTGCCACATCAGGCCAATACCTGATGGCTCTGGATGCCGGTACCGGCAGCATCAGAGCGGTAATTTTTGATTTGGAAGGCAATCAAGTCTCAGTAGGGCAAGCCGAATGGCTACATTTGGCGGTTCCTGATGTACCGGGCTCCATGGAATTCGATCTTGCCAAAAACTGGCACCTCACCTGCCAATGCATCCATCAAGCGTTAAAGATGGCGGCCATTGCGCCGGAGGCGATTGCGTCCGTGGCTGCGTGTTCAATGCGTGAAGGGATTGTGATCTATGATGCAGAAGGTCAGCCAATCTGGGCATGCGCCAACGTAGATGCACGGGCAACGCGTGAGGTCAGCGAGTTAAAAGAGATCCACAACCATACTTTTGAAGATGAGGTTTACCGTTGTTCAGGGCAGACGCTGGCACTCAGCGCAATGCCCCGGCTGCTGTGGTTGGCGCACTACCGCCCTGATATCTATCGCCAGGCAGCCGCGGTCACCATGATCAGTGACTGGCTGGCTTATATGCTCAGCGGTGAACTTGCGGTCGATCCGTCAAATGCCGGGACTACCGGGTTGCTTGATCTGGTCACGCGAGACTGGAGAAAAGGCCTGTTGGAAATGGCGGGCCTGCGTTCGGACATTCTTTCACCGGTAAAAGAGACGGGAACCCCGCTGGGGGCGGTGACGGACAACGCTGCCACACTGTCAGGTCTGCGGGCTGGCACACCGGTGATTGTCGGGGGCGGTGATGTTCAATTGGGATGCGTGGGGCTAGGCATCGTCAGACCAGCGCAGATCGCCGTATTAGGGGGAACGTTCTGGCAGCAGGTCGTGAACCTTCCTGCGCCGGTTACCGATCCCAATATGAATGTGCGCATTAACCCGCATGTGATCCCAGACATGGTCCAGGCTGAATCCATCAGCTTTTTTACCGGGCTGACCATGCGCTGGTTTCGTGATGCCTTCTGCGCCGAGGAGAAGCTGATTGGTGAACGTCTGGGCGTGGATACCTATGCGTTGCTGGAGGATATGGCCAGGCGTGTACCATCAGGTGCTTATGGCGTTATGCCCATCTTCTCCGATGTCATGCGCTTTAAGAACTGGTATCACGCCGCCCCCTCATTTATCAACCTGTCAATCGATCCGGAAAAGTGCAACAAAGCCACGCTGTTCCGCGCCCTGGAAGAGAACGCGGCTATCGTGTCGGCCTGTAATCTGCAACAAATCGCCGAGTTTTCAGGTATCAAGGCCGATTCACTGGTGTTTGCCGGTGGCGGTTCAAAGGGGACGCTCTGGAGTCAGATCCTGGCCGATGTCACCGGGCTGACCGTACGAGTCCCGGTGGTCAAGGAAGCGACCGCGCTGGGATGTGCTATTGCCGCTGGAGTGGGGGTAGGAGTCTATTCGTCGTTGGCGGATGCGGGGGAGAGCCTGGTGCGTTGGGATAGGGAACATATCCCGAATCCAGAAAACAGTGAGGTTTATCAACAGGCACGTCAAAAATGGCTGGAGGTGTATCTGGATCAACTTGGTTTGGTCGATCACGGGTTGACGACGTCAATGTGGAAGGCTCCCGGCCTTTAAAGGAGAGTAATCATGCTCAAGACTAATGAAATGGCTCACGACTATCGCTTCGGTGACAATGGCCCGAAATACCTGATCCGCGGCCCGATGTGCGATATGGGCGTCGTGGTGTTGCAACCAGGGCAGTCATTCAGAAATCATCGCCACAAGGAGGTTTGCGAAGTCTTTTATAGTCTCAGCGGGGAGGTTTGTCTGTATCTGGAAGGGGATATGCACATGCTACGTGAAGGGGATGTGTTGCAGTGTGATCCTGGTGAGGCGCATTTTCTGGTCAATACTGGCTCGGTGCCGTGGAAAGGGGTATTCGTGAAATCGCCACATGTGCTAGGGGACAGCCATCCCGCAGAGCCTGAGAGCTATTAGGGAAAAAGCCCAAGCTTCCGGCTTGAGGTTGGATGAATTTAGCTTGTCGTGTTCTGGTGGACATGATAAATGAAATATAATACTAAACAGGTGCTTAAAAATTCTATCCCCTCAGGGACAAGCGAGTAACAATGCAGATAATGAATGTCAAACAGGCCAGGATAATCAGTTTCATCTTTGTGATGGGGGGGATCCTGCTGCTGCTGCCGTTGCATCTTCTTACCTGCTTTATGGCTGGTTTTCTGGTTTACGAGATCGTGAATATCCTGACGCCACATTTTCAGAAGGTCATCGGTGGCCATCGGGCCAGATGGCTGGTTGTGGCGGTGATCAGTACTTTGGTGGTCGGCCTGTTGATCACCATTGTGGGGAGTATCGTCGGCTATCTGATGCAGGATATGAAGAATATCTCTGCCATTAACACCCGTATTGCGTTCATCCTGCAGGATGTCCAGCAAGAGGTGGCAAAATATATGCCGGGCTACCTGCCGTTGAGTGTGGAAGAACTGAAGAACGAGATCCTGAGCCGGATGCAACAGCACATAGCGCTGCTGCAGACGATGGGTAAGAGCGTACTGCATGGCCTGGTGACCATGCTGATCGGGATGGTGCTCGGTGCCATAGTCTCACTGTATAACATTGATAGCAGCGAGGAGCGGCCATTACTGAAAAGTGAGCTGATGAAAAGGATTTCGCTGTTATCGCAGGCGTTCCGCAATATTGTGTTTGCTCAGGTTAAAATATCGGCAATCAATACCTTCTTCTCGGCTATCTTTATCCTTGGTGTGCTACCGCTGTGTGGGATCCATATCCCGTTGGCGAAAACGCTGGTGGTGTTTACCTTTATCTTTGGCCTGCTGCCGGTGATCGGCAATCTGATCTCCAATACCATTGTTTTCATCTCTGGCCTGTCGGTTTCACTCGGAGTGGCACTGATTGCGCTGCTCTACCTGATCGTGATCCACAAGTTTGAGTACTTCCTTAATGCCCGTATTGTCGGCACTAAAATCAGGGCTAACTCTTGGGAGATCTTGCTGGCGATGTTGGTCTTTGAGGCCGCATTTGGCCTGGCAGGCGTGGTTGCCGCTCCTATCTATTATGCCTATCTGAAGAGTGAGCTTAGGGAAGCTAAGCTGATTTGAGGGGCGGGGAGGGGGCCATTTTGCGAACCAACTATGTTTTTGCAAAGTAGGTAATGAGTTCAGATGTGCGGTAGGGCAAAGTTGAAATGTCCGTGATGTGCCAGAAGCGGACGCATCAACATAACTCAATGATAACAAGAAGCAGAGTAAGACTGTGAGACCCTCATGGTCCTACTCTGCAGTGTAAATTTTAATCCCATTAAAGTTAAAAGCAGCGCCACCATTAAAGACAATCGCAACACTTTTAACAGGTCTAGTCAGGCCGACATACAACTCGTACGAAAGAAGGAAGATGCTTTTGCAAGATGTAGGCTTTACAAAAACCGTATACCCATCGTCATTTAAAGAATGAGTCGTCAGTTGTTTGTTTCTCTGGATGGGCCCAAGGGAGCCGGTAAAACCACACTGTTAGAGGCCATTACGAAAGAACTAAGGGCTGACAACAAGAAGGTGATCCGACTCTGCGAGAAAAAAAGCGATCCCTACAGGGCGGAAACAATGGCCCTCGTTAACAAGCACGCCAGAAATCCCACCCTGGATTTGGAATTGGAGGTTTGTGAGCGCTTTGCTGATAGCCGTGCTTGGATTTCACAGCATGTGCTGACTAAGCAGCCACCGGACAGCATTATCTTGATGGATCGCTGGTACCCTTCGGACGCAGCGTTTCGGCGAATGGTTCCATTCGCAGAGATTTTACAGCTTAATATTGAACGAAACGTGCGAGCGCCAGACCTGCATGTCGGGGTGATTACTGCGCCTGATATTTCATGGGCAAGGGCCGCGGCCCGATCGCGTGGGCTAGGCAGTACAGTGATTTCTAAGGTGGAGGAGCATGTCGCTTGTACCAGGGCATTCGAGCGAGAAATTGCAAATCACGGCTGGGTTTTATGCCGTAATGAAGGAAGAATCGAAGACGCAACAATGCAGGTCATTTCTGAGATTTACAGAATGCTCGGATCCCTCGCCTCAGCGGCTTCCAATCCTTATACACGGACATCACGTTAAATATCGCGGCCAGAACCGATCCCTTGCTTCTCTCCGGGAGCGGATTTGACGCGGCGATTCATTTCGAGCACCCAGTATGGGCAGGCATGCGTAGGCAGGTACTCTTTGAGGAGAGACTGGTGCCGGTGTGCCATCCCGATCGGTTAACCGATAAGAATATCTTTGGACAGCTTAATGTTAGTTCAGACTGAGGCTACTGGCAAACCCTCACCGGGCTTACAATGTAGGGGCGCTGCATGCTGCGCCCGTCTGGATAATCAATGGGTTAGCAAATACTGGTATAGATAGATCCCGACCCATTCAGCAATATTGCCACTTTGTCATCAATCTGAGTCTGAACGTTAGTTCAGACTCTTTCTTATAATATGGCGATGAGGGAGGGCTTGATTCGCAAGCTCACCCTACGGGCGGCCGGTCGGCCGTCCAAAATGTCTCTGCGATGCGAGCCATTTTGTCGAACCCTGTCGAGGATTCTCACCCCTCCCAGAGTGTGGTACATGCAATAAAAAAGCCTGAATGTGAATTCAGGCTTTCTCATTTAAGATGGCGGTGAGGGAGGGGTTCGAACCCTCGATACACTTACGCGTATACACACTTTCCAGGCGTGCTCCTTCAGCCACTCAGACACCTCACCGTTTTGTCATCGGCAACGGTTTACGCTGTCGACGGGCGCTAATGTAGGAGAATCTGATCCCAGCGTCAATAGCCTTGTGCCATAACCGTGTGCGTTTAGCCAAACTTCCAGCAATCTGCTGATTTGTCGCACGATAATTCCTCCTTCTCCCTGTCAGTTTATTCTTGCATAGTGCGGCAAAGCGCGAAAGGATAGCTAAAAATCCACCCAACAAGGGAACCGGCAGTGAATATTATTTTCTATCACCCGTTTTTTGATGCGCAAGATTGGCTGGCAGGAATGGCGAAGCGTTTACCACAGGCGAATATCCGGGCATGGCAGCCTGGGGACGATCGTCCGGCGGACTACGCGCTGGTATGGCGGCCACCCTATGAGATGCTGGCCAACCGCCGCGATCTGAAAGGGATCTTTGCTCTGGGAGCTGGAGTAGACGCCATTCTTGAGCAGGAACGTCAGCATCCCGGTGTCCTACCGGCGGGAGTACCGCTAATCCGGCTGGAGGATACCGGCATGGCGCAGCAGATGGATGAATACGCGCTGGCTGGCGTGTTGCGCTATTTTCGTCGTTTTGATGAGTATCAGTTGCAGCAACAGCAGCAGAACTGGTTGCCGCTTGAGCCTCATCAGCAGAGTGATTTCACCATCGGCATTCTGGGCGCCGGGGTATTGGGGAAAAGTGTGGCGCAAAAGCTGGTGGCGTTCGGTTTTAACGTCCGCTGCTGGAGCCGCAGCCCCAAGCAGATTGAGCACGTACAGAGTTTTGCCGGGCAACCTCAGTTAGCGGCGTTTCTTGATGGCACGCGGTTGCTGATCAACCTGTTGCCCAATACGCCTGAAACTGCGGGTATCCTTAATCGCCAGCTGTTTAGCCGTTTGGTGCCAGGTGCTTACCTGATCAACATTGCGCGCGGTGCCCATCTGGTGGAAGACGATCTGCTGGCGATGTTGGCACAAGGGCAACTGGCGGCCGCCATGCTTGACGTCTTTGTCAACGAACCTTTGCCGTCCGCTCATGCCTTCTGGCGTCATCCCCGTGTCACGATTACCCCGCATATTGCTGCTGTTACTCTGCCGGAACAGGCGATGGATCAGGTTAGTGCCAATCTCCTGCGGCTTGAGGCGGGTGAACAGCCTGCTGGACTGGTTGATATTCAGCGTGGCTATTGATGCTTTCCCAATCCGTTAACATGTCGCTAGCGGCGTTAACTGCTATCATGAACAAGGATTGGCCGCCATCCGCTGACCCTGGCGAGCGCCTAAGAAGGAGAAAGAATGTACCCCGTTGATTTACATATGCATACCGTAGCCAGTACCCATGCCTATAGCACCCTGCACGACTATATCGCCGAAGCGAAACACAAAGGCATCAAACTGTTCGCCATCACCGACCATGGGCCGGATATGGCCGATGCGCCACACTACTGGCACTTTATGAACATGCGTGTGTGGCCACGTCTGGTGGATGGCATTGGCATTCTGCGCGGTATTGAGGCCAATATCAAAAACCTGGCCGGTGATATCGACTGCACCGGACCCATGCTCAACGAAATCGATCTGATTATTGCCGGGTTCCATGAGCCGGTATTTGCTCCGCAGGATCGGGCCGCCAACACCGAGGCGATGATTGCCGCCATGGTGCAGGGCGATGTCCATATCATCAGCCATCCGGGCAACCCAAAATATCCGGTCGATATCCCGGCGATAGCCGCAGCGGCAGCCAAATATCAGGTAGCGTTGGAGCTGAATAACTCTTCGTTTATTCATTCCCGTAAGGGCAGTGAATCAAATTGCCGTGCGATAGCTGCCGCAGTGCGTGACGCTGGCGGCTGGCTGGCATTAGGCTCTGACTCGCACGTGGCTTTTGCTCTAGGTGGTTTTGAACACTGCGAGCGTATCCTTGAGGAAGTGGATTTCCCGCAGGAGCGCGTTTTAAACGTGTCACCGCGCCGGATCCTGAACTTTCTTGAGCAGCGTGGCAGACCGGCAATTGCGGAATTAGCCGATCTGTGACATCGTCACGGCAAATTTTAGTTTTATAGGGTGTTATCATGAATGAGTTTTCCGTTGTCTGCCGGGTGTTGGGCACGCTGTTTTACCGCCAGCCGCAGGATCCGTTGTTGGAGCCACTGTTTACCTTGATCAAAGAGGGCAAACTGCAGCAGCACTGGCCGCTCGAGCAGGACGAACTGCTGACTCGTTTGCAACAGCATTGTACCGATCCGCAGTTGGCCGCCGATTTTAACGCTCTGTTTGTCGGCAGCGAGTGCAGCGTCTCACCACTGCGTTCGTCCTACGTTGAAGGGGCCAGCGAAGCGGACGTGCGGGTATTTCTCCAGCAGCGTGGGATGCCATTAGGTGAAGCGCCAGCCGATCATTTCGGTTCGCTGTTGTTGGCCGCCTCCTGGCTGGAAGATCAGTCGCAGGAAGATGAAGTCCAGGCGCAAATCACGCTGTTTAACGAGTTCTTGCTGCCTTGGTGTGGCCGCTTCCTGGGTAAGGTCGAGGCACACGCCACCAGCGGTTTTTACCGTACTCTGGCAGAGATAGCTCGCCATGCCATTGCCGCCATGTGTGATGAGCTAGCAGAGTATGAACAAGGTGAAGAAGGGCAGGACGAAGAAGAGTAAATGTGAGAGGGCGCAGCCTAGACTGCGCCCAAAAGAATTAATCGGTGAACGGGATCACCAACTGACCGGGCTTCACTTCCAACCCTTTAGCCAGCTTGAGTGCCATGGCTTCCGTTTTGCTCTTATCCGCATTGAGAACATACACCGGTTTCTGATCGAAATACGATTTCAACGACTGATTCAGGTAAGGCGACAGAGCCTTCATCACCGTATCCATCTTCTCCGGCTGCACCTGATAATCGACCAATTCCATTTCCTTGAGGAAGATCGCTCCTTTTTCGCGGTCGTAGACCGGTTGCGCCTTCAACGTTAACTGCAAATCGGCGGCCTGTGGCCCGAGGATCGAAGTAATATTGACCTTGGCATTGCCGGAAAGCGTGACCTTATTAGGTTCTGTACGGCCAATCTGGCTCTGCAACTGGGTTAACACAATATTGGCATCAACCAACCCCGGCACGCCGATCTGCTTTTGGTAGTCGTTGTGTTTTTGCAGGTAATTATTCACTTCCTGCTCGCTGACGCTGTATTGGGTAAGCTGGTTACAGCCGACAAGCGTACCGGCAACGACCAGGGCAGCCATGCCCATCAGGATCTTCTTCATTCAAACCTCGTAAAACGAAAATGCGGCAGACTTTGACTGTTGCAAACCAAAGGTGACTGCCAGCAAAGAAAAATTTCAGCTCGCAGGATAACAGATGACGCGGCGCAAAGGGTTTTTTACCTAGTCGGATAAGGCTGAAATTACCTATCGCCGCAGCCGCCATACCAACAGCACCACGCCTCCCAGACAGGTTAACCCGCCAAGCGCGGGGAACAGAGGAATGCCCCACAGCTGGCTGGTGGAACGCATCAGATAAGGAGCCAGCCCCAGTGCGAATGCCGCCGTGACGATCGCAATGGCCAGCGTGACCGCCGCACGTTCCAAAGCTTTGCTGAGCTGGCCGAGGTTCTTGACGTTGATTTCGGCGTCGATCTTGCCCTGCTTTAAACGGCGCATCAGCAAACGAATGGCCTGTGGCAGTTCCTCTCCGGCATCCAGCGCCTCACCACCCAGCAATAGAGCACGACGGCGCAGCGCTTCGGGTGTATAGCGCTGGAGCATCACCTGGCGCAACATCGGTTTAAGGGTGGCTACGATATCAAAGGCGGGATCCAGGCGGTGTAAAACGCCATCCGCGGTGATCAGCGCCTTGAATAACAGCACCAGATCGGGAGGTAACGGTAGCTGATGCTCACGGGCCATCACCAACAGGTCGGTAAGTGCCTTGCCCAGAGTCAGGGTGCTTGAGGCTTGCTTATCGAGAAAGTTTTGCGCAGCCTGTTCCAGATCGGTCAGATCCAGTTCCTGGCTGTCAGACCAGGCGATCAGCGTATTGACGATGCCGTCGCTCTGGCGCTCCGCAATGGCCTGCAGCAACAGCAGAAGTTGGTTACGCCGCCTTTCCGACAACTGGCCAACCATGCCAAAATCGATAAACCCTACGTGGTTGTCGCCCAGGGCCATTACGTTACCGGGATGAGGATCGGCGTGATAAAGCCGATGTTCCAGCACCATGGTCATAAATGCCTGCGCGCCACGCTGTGCCAGCAACGGGCCATCGAACCCGGCGTCGGCTAATTGCTGCGGGTTTTCGGGGGCGATGCCGGGCAGATATTGTTGTACCAGCAGGCGTTTTGACGAGTGCTGCCAATAAATTTTCGGGATCACCACGTCGGGCTGTTTGGCAAAGTGTTCCGCAACCCGATCGCAATTATTACCTTCATGCGTCAGATCCAGCTCGTGATTGAGCGCGGTGGCCAGCGTTTGCACCATCTGGTGCGGGCGATAACGCGCCAGTGCCGGGCTTTGTTGCTCCACGGTTTCTGCCAGATAGGCCAACAGGCGCAGATCGGCATGAATGGTTTTGGCTAACCCTGGACGCAACACTTTCACCACCACCGACTCGCCACTGTGCAGGCGGGCGCGGTAGATTTGCGCCATGGAGGCGGCGGCTAGCGGGATGGGATCGAATTGGGCAAATACCTGCTGAGGATCACCGCCCAGATCGGCGGTGATCTGCGCGGCCAGCTTATCCCAGGGTAGGGTTGTCGCCTGGCTATGCAGGCGCTCCAGCTCGTCGGTCCAGCGCTGTTCCAGCAGGTCGGTGCGGGTGGCCAGGATCTGGCCGAATTTAACGAAGGTTGGCCCTAAAGCCTCCAGGGCCGCGCGCAGACGTTCTGGCAATGTCTGATTATCGACCTCCACGCCGCCGCTTCTCAGGCCGCCAAGCATCTTGCCTAACCCTAGCAGCCTGATGACATCCTGCAAACCGTAACGGATTAGTACGGAAGAAATTTCTTGCAGCCTGGCGCGGTCACGAGCGGTGACAAAAAACATTTTTAGCATCTGCGCGTGACTCCCTTATCGCCGATGTGGATCATTGCTCCATATCGAACAGCAACGGAATATCAACGCGCTGCGCCATGTGGTTGCGGTAAGCCTCCACGTTGTCCGGCAGGGCGACACCGGCCACGATCGACAGCGAGCGTAACAGCGGGAACAGATGGATATCATCTTCACTGAGCGTGCCGTTGACCGCTTCCGATGACTGGATCAGCGGGGAGAGCGTGGCCAGATCCTCTTCCAATTGGGCGATGAGGTCGGCGCTGTCGGCCAGTAATACAGCAAAATCACCGCTGGCGGCCTGTTTTTTGTCGCTGAAATAGCGGCGCGCGTTGTCAGTGGCGAACTCTTCGAAATCGGCATTGGCAAAGCGCGGTAACAGCAGTTTGTTGACGTAGGTGGCGGTGTGTTGCAACCACGCGGCGATGGCCGGATTGGTTTTTCCCGTCAGTAGTGGTTTGCCGTCCAGGTTATCGACGTAATGCACGATATCCATGCTTTCGGGCAGATAGCTACCATCGTCTTTTTGCAGGATTGGCGCCATCTTCTTGCCGATCATGCTGGTGGGGGTGATTTCGTCATCGCTTAGCAGGGTCACCAAACGCACCGGCAAATCCTTGAGGCCGAATATCATGCGAGCCTTTATGCAGAATGGGCAGTGGTCGTAAATAAACAGTTTCATGCATGCTCCTGTTGTCGGGTTTAGCAGCCAGTCTGGGCCGCTGCGCAGGTTGTCGTGGGATGATGCTCCATCATAAGCCTTTCTGCGCCGTTTTTTGTACTATCAGGATAGCAACTTTGGCAGAGTTGGTCGCCAGAGACTGGGCGCAAGGGATGCGCCCGGGCAAAAATCAGCCACCGCGGACGATTGCGGGGGCTGCGGTACGCGGATTAAATTGCCAGTACAAGGCAAACAGCGTGATAAAGCCCACCAGCCCCAGCAGGAACCAGGGCAACTCCGGCATGCCCATCGCATTGCCGGTGTCATACATCCAGCCACCGCCGGTATAACCCAATGCGCCACCGAGTGCCAACCCCAGGCGGCTAAAGCCCATGTAGCTGCCGCGCGCCCGAGAGTCGGCCAGCGAGGCGCTCAAGGTCTCACGCGCCGGTTCGGCGATGATCGATCCCAGGTAGAAGCAGCAGATCAGAGTAAACACCGCTTGCAGGCTGGTGGCAAAGCCGACAGGCAATAGGCTGAGGGTCATCAGCAGCAAGCCGGCCATCAGGCGTTGTTCCAACCGGAAGTGTTTTTCGCTCCAGCGTGCCAGCGGGTATAGCAATGAAAGCGATAGCGCAGCTTCTATGGCGTACATCCATTTGACCGCCGACGGCGAACCGGCGATCTCGTTAACCACGATTGGCAGCATCAACATTACCTGCACCGATAACATGTAATAGCCGGTCAACGTCAACACATAGGTCAGGAAGCGGCGATCGCGCAGCACACGCATCATGCCATCTTTCATCGGCGCTCGTATGGTAGAGATCCGGTAGTTGGGTAATAGCCAGGCGTTCCAACCAGCGGCCAGCACGAAAATACCCGCGCCCACCCAGCAGACGAAATGGAAGTCGTACTGCAGCAGCCAACTGCCGATTAACGCACCGATTACGGCACCGGCGCTGTCTTGCATCATCAGCAGTGAATAGAAACGGCTGCGTTCATGCGGGCGGGTCAGTTTGATGACCAGCGCGGTACGGGGCGGATCGAACAGGGTGCCGCCAATGGCGGACAGCGCGCAGGAAAACCACAGTATCCAGGGTTGATCGGCCATCGCCATGGTGGCAAAGCCCGCCGCACGCAGCAGCATGCCGGTGACGATCATCGGTTTGGCGCCAAAACGGTCGGCAATCGCTCCACCAAAGATCCCCAATCCCTGCTGAATGAGTTGGCGTAACCCCAGAGCCAGGCCCACGACCACGGCCGCCCAGCCCAGTTGATCGACAAAGCGAATAGAAATAAGTGGGAAGACGACGAAAAAGCCTAAAACCACCAACAGGTTATCGAACAATAAAAAATACTTACCCAAGCTCCGAGCTTGCGATACCAGAGACATGCTTCACCACGAGCAGTTAAAAGGAGAGGAAGACTACCTAGATTATTCTCTACCCAATATGCGGTGGCTGATAGGGGGGCGATAGATAATATTTTTTAATCGTCAATACGTTACCTGAGTGGCAAAACTACACTTAAAAATGGGAAAAACAGCTAACTGGCTATTTACTGAGCGCTAAGGGGCTTACCTGCCGGGCAGGCTACGGTTATATTACCGGGGGAATACGCGGTTTTACGCCGATAGTCTGCCATGAGTCATGCGAGATAACGCCTGAGCCCGTAGACGTTGACCCAATCAATACTTCTTATCGAACCGTTCTGACCGCGGGGGAAATGATGTTTGGCTATCGCTCTGCATCACCGAAAATACGCCTTACCACCGACCGGCTGGTTGTCCGTTTAGTTCACGAACGTGATGCCTACCGCCTGGCCGAATACTATGCCGAAAACCGGGCGTTCCTGAAGCCCTGGGAACCGGTGCGCGATGATAGCCACTGTTACCCCTCTGGCTGGCAAGCCCGCCTGGCTATGATCACGGAAATGCAAAAGCAGGGCAGTGCCTACTATTTTATCCTGCTCGATCCGGAAGAACTTCATGTGTGCGGCGTGGCCAACTTCAGCAATGTGCTGCGCGGTTCGTTCCATGCCTGCTTCCTGGGATATTCCCTGGGTGAGAAGTGGCAGGGACAGGGGTTGATGTACGAAGCGTTGCAAACGGCCATCCGTTATATGCAGCGCCAACAACGGATGCATCGCATTATGGCCAACTATATGCCGCACAACCAACGCAGCGGAGCGTTGCTGACCCGGCTCGGTTTTGAACGCGAAGGCTATGCCAAGGATTACCTGCTGATCGACGGACAGTGGCAGGATCATGTGCTGACCGCATTGACCAATAAAGAGTGGCAACCACCACGCTGAGGCCGTAACAATGAAATATGAATTAAATGCCAAAGAAGCCCGAGTGATCGGCTGCATGATGGAAAAGCAGGTGACCACCCCTGACCAATATCCCCTTTCCCTGAATGCCATTACGCTGGCCTGTAATCAAAAAACCAACCGCGAGCCGGTGATGGACCTGACGGAAAGCGAAGTCCAGCAGCAGCTCGATTTGCTGTTGAGAAGACACTTTTTGCGCACCTTAAGTGGTTTTGGCAATCGAGTAGTGAAGTATGAGCAGCGTTTTTGCAACTCCGAGTTTGGCCAACTGAAACTGTCGCCAGCCGAAGTGGCGGTAATTGCGACCCTGCTGTTACGTGGCGCGCAGACGCCGGGCGAACTGCGTACCCGCACAAACCGGATGCACGAATTCAACGACGTCAGCGAAGTGGAAGAGGTGTTGCAACAGTTGACGACCCGTGAAGATGGGCCGTTCGTGGTGCGTTTGCCGCGTGAGCCAGGCAAGCGTGAGAGCCGCTTTATGCACCTGTTCAGCGGCCAGATTGATGCGGCTCCGGCCGAAGCCGAGGAGGCTAATGCTGGTGAATTGACTGAACGCGTGGTGCGTCTGGAGGCTGAAGTCGCTGAATTGAAACAACAGGTGCAGCAACTGCTGGCGCGGGGTTCACATGAGTAAACTTCGTATCGGGGTCGTGGGTTTAGGCGGTATCGCGCAAAAGGCTTACCTGCCAATTCTTTCTCAAGCGGTGGACTGGCAGCTTGTCGGCGGCTTTTCACCGAATCAGCAGAAAGCCCAGCCGGTATGCGATAGCTATCGTATGCCCTATTTCTCTCGCCTTGATAGTCTGGCACAGCAGTGTGATGCGGTGTTCGTACACAGCAGCACTGCTAGCCATTTTCAGGTGGTTGGTGAACTGCTGGCGCAGGGCGTACACGTCTATGTGGATAAACCGCTGGCGGAAACGTTAGAGCAGGGTGAGCAGTTGATCGAGCTGGCCGCAAAGCAGGGCGTGGCACTGATGGTGGGCTTCAACCGCCGTTTTGCGCCACTGTATCGCCAGTTGAAACAGCAAATGCAGCTACCGGCCTCGATCCGTATGGATAAACACCGCGCCGATAGCGTAGGACCCAAGGATTTGCGTTTTACCTTGCTGGATGATTATCTGCACGTGGTGGATACCGCGCTGTGGTTGGGAGGCGGGAATGCCAGCTTGCAGAGTGGCCAGTTGCGTGCAAACGAAGCGGGCGAGATGCTTTACGCGGAACACCACTTTGCCTGTGGTGACACCATCGTTACGACCAGCATGCACCGGCGTGCTGGCAGCCAACGGGAGAGTGTGCAGGCAGTCACCAACGGCGCGGTCTATCAACTGAACGATATGCGCCAATGGCTGCGGGAAGACCCGCAAGGCGTGCTCGAGAAACCAGCCCCAGGCTGGCAAACCACGCTGGAACAACGCGGTTTTGCCGGTGCGGTACACCATTTTATTCAGTCCATCATCAACCAGACCGTGCCAGAAACCGCCGGAGAACAGGCCATTTACGCCCAGCGATTGATCGAGAAAATGCTGCGTGATGCCAGTTAACCCCATGTAACATATGGCGGTAGCTATTAACGGCGTGGAGCCGTAGACTAACGCCACTCAACTGACGCCTGCCAATGCAGGCGTTGATATTTACCCGTCGTACTCATCAGAAAAACCACATGAATCTACTTAAATCACTGGCAGCCGTTAGCTCGATGACCATGTTTTCACGGGTGCTGGGCTTTGCGCGTGATGCCATCGTGGCACGCGTTTTTGGGGCAGGGATGGCTACGGATGCTTTCTTTGTGGCGTTCAAGCTGCCAAACCTTTTACGCCGCATCTTTGCGGAAGGGGCTTTCTCCCAGGCATTTGTGCCGATCCTGGCGGAATACAAAAGCCAGCAGGGGGAAGAGGCGACGCGCACCTTTGTTGCCTACGTTTCCGGCCTGTTGACGCTGGTGCTGGCGGTAGTGACCGTGCTTGGCATGCTGGCTGCGCCCTGGGTGATCTTTATTACGGCTCCGGGGTTTACCGATACGCCGGATAAGTTTGCCCTGACCTCGTCGCTGTTACGTATCACTTTCCCTTATATTCTGCTGATTTCACTGGCCTCGCTGGTGGGGGCGATCCTCAACACCTGGAACCGTTTCTCCATCCCGGCCTTTGCGCCAACGCTGTTGAACGTCAGCATGATCGGCTTTGCGCTGTTTGCCGCGCCGTACTTCAATCCGCCGGTGCTGGCTTTGGCCTGGGCGGTGGTAGTGGGGGGCGTACTGCAACTGGGTTATCAATTACCGCACCTCAAGAAAATCGGCATGCTGGTATTGCCGCGCCTGAAGCTGAATGACGCTGGCGTATGGCGTGTGATGCGCCAGATGGGGCCGGCGATCCTGGGGGTCTCGGTCAGCCAGATCTCGCTGATCATCAACACCATCTTCGCCTCGTTCCTGGTCTCCGGCTCGGTTTCGTGGATGTATTACGCCGACCGCCTGATGGAGTTCCCGTCTGGGGTGTTGGGCGTGGCATTGGGAACCATTCTGCTCCCGTCCTTGGCGAAGAGCTTCTCCAGCGGTAACCATGACCAATATAACCGCCTGATGGACTGGGGCCTGCGTCTGTGCTTTGTGCTGGCTTTGCCGAGCGCCATTGCGCTAGGCATCCTGGCCAAGCCGCTAACCGTTTCGCTGTTTCAGTACGGTAAGTTCTCCGCCTTTGATGCGGCGATGACCCAGCGCGCGCTGGTGGCCTATTCGGTTGGTTTGATGGGCCTGATCGTAGTGAAAGTGCTGGCACCGGGTTTCTACTCGCGCCAGGACATCAAAACGCCGGTCAAGATTGCCATCATTACGCTGATCCTGACCCAGGTAATGAACCTGATATTTATTGGTCCACTGAAGCATGCCGGGCTTTCGCTGTCGATTGGTTTGGGGGCCTGTCTGAATGCTTCGCTGCTGTATTGGCAACTGCGCAAGCAGGATATTTTCCAACCGCAACCCGGCTGGGCGATGTTCCTGTTCAAGCTGGTAGTCGCCGTGCTGGTGATGGCAGCGGTACTGCTTGGCGTGATGTGGCTGATGCCGGAATGGGATCAGGGCAATATGCTGGCTCGCTTACTGCGTCTATCGGTCGTGGTGGCTGCGGGGATTGTTGCCTACTTCGCGGTGTTGGGGATCCTTGGTTTCCGCCCTAGAGACTTTGCTCGGCGGGTAGATTGATACCCCCATTGCTAATCACCAGATAACAAAAAGGTCGCTAATGCGACCTTTTTTACGGCTATCGAATGGGATTACATGCGTTCGACAGTTTCGATCCCGAGCGTATCCAGACCGGTTTTCAACGTTTTGGCGGTCAGCAGAGCCAACTTCAGGCGGCTCTGACGAGCTTCTTCGCTTTCGGCGTTGAGGATCTGGCAATGCTCGTAGAAGCCAGAGAACAGCCCTGCCAGGTCGTACAGGTAGGTACACATCACGTGCGGCGTACCTTCACGGGCGACCACGGTGAGGGTTTCTTCGAACTGTAGCAGGCGAGTTGCCAGCGCGACTTCACGTTCTTCGGTCATCACCAATGGCAGCGTCAGGTTGCTTTCATCCACGCCAGCACGCTTGAACACCGAGGCGACGCGGGTATAGGCATACTGCATATACGGCGCGGTGTTGCCCTCGAAGGTCAGCATATTATCCCAATCGAAGATGTAGTCCGTGGTACGGCTTTTCGACAGATCGGCATATTTAACCGCACCGATGCCGACCGCGTTCGCCACGTTCTGCATTTCGTCGGCAGGCATGTCCGGGTTCTTCTCGGCAATCAGTTTGCTGGCGCGTTCAACGGCTTCATCCAGCAGATCGGAGAGTTTGATGGTGCCGCCTGAACGGGTCTTGAACGGCTTGCCGTCTTTACCCAGCATCATGCCGAACATGTGGTGTTCCAGCGAGACGGAGTCTGGCACGTAACCTGCTTTGCGCACGATAGTCCAGGCTTGCATCAGGTGCTGATGCTGGCGCGAGTCGATGTAATAGAGAACACGATCGGCACCCAGGGTCTCGAAACGGTATTTGGCGCAGGCGATATCGGTAGTGGTGTACAGGTAACCGCCATCTTTCTTCTGGATGATGACACCCATCGGATCGCCGTCTTTATTTTTGTACTCGTCCAGGAACACCACGGTAGCGCCTTCGCTTTCTACCGCCAGCCCTTTCGCCTTGAGATCGGCAACGATGCCCGGCAGCATGGCGTTGTACAGGCTTTCGCCCATGACGTCATCTTCGGTCAGGGTGACATTCAGACGGTTATAGGTCAGTTGGTTCTGCGCCATGGTGATGTCCACCAGCTTGCGCCACATCTTCAGACAGTATTCGTCGCCGCCTTGCAGTTTGACCACGTAACCACGGGCGCGCAGAGCGAAATCTTCGTCTTCGTCGTAGTTTTTCTTGGCTTCGCGGTAAAATTGCTCCAGATCCGACAGCCCCATATCGCTGGCGTGCTCGTTTTGCATCTTTTCCAGGTAGGCGATCAGCATACCGAACTGGGTACCCCAGTCGCCCACATGGTTGGCGCGTATGACTTTATGGCCCAGGAATTCCTGAGTACGGGCAGCGGCATCGCCAATAATGGTGGAGCGCAGGTGACCCACGTGCATTTCTTTCGCCACGTTGGGCGCAGAATAGTCGATCACGATGGTTTGCGGCTTAACGGGGGCAATGCCCAGCTTAGCTGCGCCCAGGGTGGCATCGGCCTGGCGGGCAACCCATTCGCTGTTCAGGAAGATATTGATAAAGCCAGGGCCGGCAATTTCCACTTTGCTGCTGATGTCACCCAGGTCCAGCAGTTGCACGACTTTCTCTGCCAGTTGTCGTGGCGGCATACCAAGATTTTTGGCAACGGACATCACGCCGTTGGCCTGATAGTCACCAAACTGTGCTTTCGCGGACTGACGAACCTGAGCTTCGCAATCGGCAGGTGCACCTGCGGCAATCAGCGCCTGGCTGACCTTATCTGATAGAAGAGCCTGAATATTCACCGGGTTACCTTAAATGACAAACGAGGGCCGTGCAGTACGCCCTCCGGATCAAAAGGTGGTTTTACTCTGTTGGCCTGCAAAACGCCTTGGCGCACAACTTGCAGTCCAGCAGGGACGACGCCGCACATCGCAGGCGACGCTCAACCACAAAACAGCCTGCAATTGTAACCGATTGACGGCACCGCGTCAGTAGTTGACGCGGGCTGGCATGGTGAAAGATGGGGAAAAGTGAAGGCCAAAAAGGTAAGTCGGTGAATCAAACCGTCCGCTGTCATAGGTTTGATGGGTGCGGATTAATGGACGCTTTAGCGCTTTTTATTGCCTCGGCCAGAGCGTAACACACTATTCTGACGAGTTTTGAAATGGCGATAAATCGCGTAGCCAGCGATGGCTATTAAAACAAGGGATATACCTAACAGGATCATGTTTATTTATCCAAAATCAAATGCCCTCCTAACCTAACTTATTAACGTCATTGAATCAATTGTAATGGCACTGTTTAGGACTGTTCGCATGATTTCTGTTTTTTACCAGTAAAAACATGGCATTACATTTTTTGTGGGGTTGTGTTTAGATTCCATTTCAAGTGATTTATATATGTTGTCCTTGAGGGGGTAAAGAACGATTAAACATTAGGCGTTCTTAAGATTATTAATAATGGTTTAATTAATTATGATATGAGACGATTCTTGATTGCTTCATCTTTCATGAAGGATAATTCGGTCCAAAATAGGCTTGGGCGCAAAATAGACAACATTATGTTCATCCGTTAGGTTTTTATTCTCTGATCCATAGCCTCAAGCCGATTCGACGTGTAGATTATTGGCCTGCCAAAGATCCTGGAGAGCCTGAGAAACTTATGACTACCTTGTCATCGATCGCTGAACTTAACGACCTGACGCTCGATTTGCCTCGCTTTGAACTGGCGCTGGAGCAGTTTGCACAACGGCTCCATCTTGAGCTGGTAAAATTCAGCGCAGACCATATCTCGCTGCGTTGCCATCAGAACAGCACCGCCGATCGTTGGCGGCAGGGGTTGCTGCAATGCGGATCGCTGCTTTCGGAGACGATGATTAACGGCAGGCCGATTTGCCTGTTTGATCTCCATGAGCCACTACAGGTTGGTCCTTGGCAGATTGATTGTATTGAACTGCCATACCCCGGCGAGAAACGCTATCCACATGAAGGATGGGAACATGTAGAGCTGGTGCTAAGCGGCGATCCCGCTACCCTGTATGCTCGCGCCCTGGAACATCTGGCGGACGAAGCCTTGCTGCTGCCGGGCATCAAACTTAAGCAGAGCTCACCTAAAGGTGAGGGCGAACGCCTGGCCAATCCGACCTTGGCGATCACCGATGGCAATGTCACCATCAAATTCCATCCGCATCATATTCGTGACATCGTGGCCAGTGAACGGGTGAAACAGTAGCGTGTCTTTCGTTGCCTGTTTCGAATGGGGGGTTAGGGGAAAAAATGATGCGTTCGCGTTATTTATCCGACTTAACGCCGCCACTGTGACTGCGATCGATCCATTAATCAAAATTGAGTGCCATAGTTAGCACCTCGTGCCATTAAGACTTTTATCAGATTGTCATCCTGTGGCCTAAGGGCGACGGGTTAACGTTTGCTGTAGCATTTTTGACCGTTATCTGGGGGTAACAATAATGAAGCTGGAAGTTTGTTGCTATAGCGTCGACTGTGCCATAACAGCAGAGCATGCGGGCGCTGACCGCATAGAATTGTGTGCCAGCCAGAGTGAGGGCGGGTTGACGCCGAGCTTTGGATCGTTGCGGCTGGCTCGGGAGCGGGTAACGATACCCGTTCATCCAATAGTACGGCCGCGTGGGGGCGATTTCTGTTACAGCTCCGTCGATTTTGAGATTATGAAGAACGACGTGGCGCAAATCCGCGAGATGGGTTTTGCCGGTGTAGTCATCGGCATGCTGGACGACGAAGGGCATATCGATCTTGCGCGGATGCGCGAGGTGATGAAAATAAGCGGTAATATGGCGGTGACCTTCCATCGTGCGTTCGATATGTGTCAAAACCCGATGGTGGCGCTGGAACACCTGACCCAACTCGGCGTGGCGCGCATTCTGACCTCTGGGCAGCAGCAAAATGCCGAGTTGGGCTTACCGCTGTTGCGCGACTTGGTGCATGCCAGCAAGGGGCCAGTGATTATGGCCGGTGCAGGTGTCCGTTTGAGCAATATGCATAAGTTTGTGGATATCGGTATTCAGGAATTGCATAGCTCGGCCGGGCATACGGTGCCTTCCACCATGCGTTACCGTAAGGCGGGTGTCACCATGTGTGCCGATAATGAGTTTGACGAATTCAGCCACTACTGCGTGGATGGTGAAACGGTCGAGGCGATGAAGAACGCGTTGGCCATGCTGACTCCTGCCGAGTGAGTTCGTAGGGGCCGCATGCTGCGCCCGGTTGCGAGACCAGTCTGAAGCCCCGAATCTTCGGGGCTTTTTGCATCTGTGCGCAAAAAAAGCCCTGAACAGGGTAGAGGTGCTCAGGGCAAACAGGTTTATACTTCTCTGGTGTTGGCGCGATACCAACACTTTAACTCTAGTTAACGATGAGCCACGGCCTTAAGTTTAAATATTGATAAAATGTAACCGGCAGCCGTGGCTTATCGCAGACTCTCCACCCAGTGAAAAATGGCCGAGAGCATTTGCACGATGCCGCCGATATTGAATATGACGGCAATCCCTATGCCGGTCATGATGATAAGCAAGGCTATCAACAGCCTGTCCATACATAGCATTAACAACACTTATGAATTTGTCCAGTCGACCACGCCAGAGAAAGTGTTCAATCCTCAGCGCTGAGCCTCGATTGGTTTCCTCACGATTGTATTGCCAGCGCTCACACACCTGACAGGAAGCGACATCTTGATGTGGAGAAGATACCGTTTGATGGCGCTGTTACTAAACAAGTTCAACCGCTTTTTGTCAGGAGGATACATGAGAGTTTATGTTGTGTGGTTAATGTTGGTTTGTTGTTCATTATCGGGCTGTGTTGCGGCCTATTATCGTTAATGGAGGAGGGGCGATGCGTTATTTACTGATTGTCGGCCTTGTTATGTCGTTAACGGCCTGCGCCACGCTGTATTACAGGTGAGTGATGAGATATTTTACTTTTTTGCTGGCATTGGCATTGAGTGGTTGCGTCTCGGTGTATGGGCCAACCAAAACCGGTAACCAGCCCGGCAGTGCGGCTGAAACTGCCACTGGTGAACCGACTGCTGCGGAGAAGCCCACCTTGATAGGTAACCGTAAGCCGGATGAGCTGTTAACCCGTGCCGAGGCAATTTTTGCGCAGAAAGGGTTAAAGGCCACGTTTGTCGACCCACATCTTGGGATTGTTGGCACGACGGGCAATGATACTGAACTGGCCAGTCTGTATCTGACTTGTTCAGACCAGCCTGGGCCGTCTAATCTGAATGTTACCTACCGGATCTTGGTGCAGATTTTTAGCGCCGGAGAAGGGACTAACGTGATGGTGCAAGTCAATGGCGTTGCGGGGCTAGTAGCGGGCGATGGCAACGATAAGGTCAAGCCTTTCGAGTGTTCATCCAGCGGGGTGTTTGAAAAGGATCTGCTAGAGGCTTTGAGAAAATAACAAGGCAACTAAAAGGGCGTAGAATTGCTACGCCCTTACATAATGAGTCGGTTAAGGCTTACGGTTTTTTGGCGATCAGCACGGCGCGGATTGGTGCCGGGTAGCCTTCAATCGTTTTGGTTGGATCCTGAGGATCGAGAAACTCAGCCAGTGACTCGCTGGTCATCCAGTCAGTCCGGCGCTGCTCTTCAGTGCTGGTCGGGCAGATATCGGCAATTCTAACGTCCACAAATCCGCATTTCTCCAGCCAGCACTTCAGCGCTTCGGCAGACGGAATAAAGTAGACGTTACGCATCTGCGCGTAGCGGTCGCCCGGCACCAATACCTGATGACGATCGCCTGGCACTACAAGCGTTTCCAACACTAGCTCACCCTCGGAAACCAGCTGGTTTTTCAACTGATACAGGTGGTCCAGCGGGGAGCGGCGGTGATAAAGCACGCCCATCGAGAAAACGGTGTCGAAAGCGGCCAGTTCGGGCAGTTGTTCGATACCCAGCGGCAACACATGGGCGCGTTGATCGCTACCCAGCAATTTACGCACCGCTTCAAACTGGCACAGGAACAGCTGCATCGGATCGATACCGACCGCCAGATGCGCTCCGGCACCGACCATGCGCCACAGATGGTAACCGCTGCCGCAACCCACATCCAGAATGGTACGGCCGGCCAGTGGGGAAATATGCGGCAGCACTCGATCCCACTTCCAGTCGGAATGCCATTCAGTATCGATATCGATACCGTAAAGCGAGAAGGGCCCTTTGCGCCACGGCATCAGCGTACGCAGCATTTTCTCAATGCCTTCGAGCTGGCCAGGTGACAGCGGTTGTTCCATCTCGGCACGTACGCCATGCAATAAATCCAACCGGATCGGCGTCAGGGAAGGTAGGTGCTCTACCGAATTGAACCACTGCTTGAATTTGCCATGCAGCGATTCGCGCTGCCAGGTGGTGATTTGTGCCGGCAGCGTATCCAGCCAGTGGCTTAACGGGCTTTTGGCAATGCGCTGGTAGAAGTCTCCAAACTCGATCATGCGGTTTCTCCTGATTTCAGGGCGATCAACGAGCCGAAGTTGAAACATTGGAACCAGACTTCTGCATGTTCAAAACCGGCTTGCCTGAGGCGCGCTTTATGCGCTTCGACCGAATCGGTCAGCATCACGTTTTCCAACATGCTGCGCTTTTGGCTGATTTCCAATTCGCTGTAGCCGTTGGCGCGTTTGAAGTCGTGGTGCATGTTGAACAACAGTTCACCGACATCCGCATCCTCAAAGCTGAATTTCTCTGACAGCACCAAGGCGCCGCCCGGACGTAGCCCGCGATAAACCTGTTCGAGCAGGCGCAGCCGATCGGCCGGTTCAAGAAACTGTAGGGTGAAGTTCAGCACCACCATCGAGGCGTTTTCGATGGTAATGTCTAAAATGTCCGCCTCAATGACATCGACCGGCGTATCGGCACGGAACGCATCAAGATGGCGGCGGCAGCGCTCTACCATCGCGGGGGAATTATCGACCGCAATAATCTGACAACCTTCGACGCTGATGTTCCTGCGCATCGATAGCGTGGCCGCGCCGAGCGAGCACCCCAGGTCATACACCCGGCTGTGTGGCTGGACAAAACGTTCGGCCAGCATGCCAATCATCGAAATGATATTGGAGTAGCCCGGAACGGAACGCTGGATCATGTCTGGGAAGACTTCAGCAACGCGCTCGTCGAAGGTCCAGTCGCCCAGTTTGGCGATCGGGGCGGAAAAAAGAGTATCGCGGTTTGGCATAGCGGCAAATCAGGTCAGAATTCGAAGGGGCGTATACTAACAGAAAAGCGACGCAGGCAGAAGCAGGCGGCGTGGCCGCCTGAACACAGGGGATATCAGTGCAAACTGAAGATAATGTCCCACGGCAGATAAACGATATTAGCTATCACCATCAGTATCAAAGAAAGATAGGTAGCCGCCATACCCGAACGGCGCCAGCGGACTTCACGGTTACGCAAACCGTAGTAGTGAACCAGCCGGCCTGCCATCAGCAGCAAACCACACAGATGCACCATCCAGACTTCGGCACCGTTCATCTCCATGATCACCAACAGAATGGCGGCGATCGGGATGTATTCCACGGCGTTACCATGTACGCGGATCGCGGTTTGCAGCTCGTAGAACCCGCCGTCACCGTAGGCGACCCGGTACTGCATCCTCAACCTGACCACGTCATAAGAGAGTTTGATCAACAACAATGCGCCAAGCACCACATAGAGCGCGCTTACCATTTTTAACTCCATTCGTAACCAAATCTGGCAACGAGCATCATAACTGCCATCATCGCGACTGTCGCGAGGAAATATCCGATAGGACCCATCAGATTAATAGGTTAAAACAAGGTTTCTTGCTCTGGCCAGTCTGGAGGCATCGCTAAATTCGGAATTATGCCGTGTAGCCCTTGCCAGATTTTCTGTGCCTGCTGCGGTGAATCGCTGTTATCTGGCGTGTGAATAAACAGATAAGGCTGATGTTGCTGCGACCAGTCAGGCAACCTCTGTTGCCATGACTCAAACCAGCGCTGATTGTCCGCCAGCACGTCACCGCCGATAAAGCGGATCAGCGGGTTGTTAGCCGTTACCACTGCATGCACCGGCAGTTTGGGCTTTTTCTGTTGTGCATCGCGGATCGCTGGGCTGTGCGGTTTGGCATGGTGCAGTGGGCGGCTATCGAGGATGGTCCGGTTAATGCCGCGTTGGTGCAAACCCTGATTCAGTTGGCGTTCTGCCTCACCCTTGGCGAAAAATTCTAGATGACGGACCTCGACTCCGTAGGTGTATTCCGGCGGTAACGCATCAAGAAATGCCCACAGAATGCCCAGATGCTCGGGTGCAAAGGCGGCGGGCAACTGCAACCACAGCTGCCCGATACGCCCTTCAAGGGGGCGCAGGCAGTCATAAAACGCCTTGATATCGGCTTCACAGCCGCGCAGGGCCGCTTTATGGCTGATCGCTGAGGGGAATTTAAAGCAAAAACGGAAATCATCGCCGGTCATGTCGCGCCAGCGATGCACTATTTCCGCCTTCGGCAGAGCGTAGAAGGTGGTGTTACCTTCCACACAGTTGAAATAGCGGCTGTAGTCCGCCAGATCGCGCAGGCCGATGCGGTTCCAGGCCGGATGTTGCCATTGCGGTAGTCCGATGTACATTAAACGCTCATCTTCCCTGTTTTACATTTTGGCAACAACGGTAGCGTCATACTGCCTTGCTTTCAAGTGCCGAAAACAGTGTTTACCACCGCAACACCTGAGCTTGAGTCGGGTGGAGGTCAATGCAGGTTAGCCGACCGTTGAGCGCAGGGATGCTCGATACGAGCCTCCATGGACGGATTTACGGCGTGTCGGCGTTCTGCATGACTTCCACCTGTTACTCTTTATCAACAGCTAGATGAGATTTTACAGCGCAGCAAGGATCTCACTGGTGCTGCGCACACGGGCAATACGCGGGAAGATATTGTCGAAGGCGAATTGGTGCATCTCGGCACTGTAGGTGCTGCACATGTCTTCGGCGATCACCAACTCATAGCCATGTTCCCAGGCTGCGCGAGCGGTAGACTCCACGCCAATATTGGTGGCGATACCGCCCAATACCACCGATTTGATACCCCGACGGCGCAGTTGCAGGTCCAGATCGGTGCCATAGAATGCGCCCCATTGGCGTTTGGTGATCAGCACATCACTGTCTTGTACCGCCAGTTCTTCGGGGAATTCCCACCAGGACGCTGGCAGCCCGCCGACCGGAGACGGTGAAGGTTTATCTACCGGCTGCTTGAGCGCTTCGGCAAAGGAATCAGACCAGCCGACGCGCACCAGAAACACGGGGGCATTCAGCGCGCGAAAGCGCCCTGCCAGATGGGCTGCATGGGTGACGACTTGGCTAGCACTATGCGGGCCAGCGGCGTAAGGTAAAATGCCATTTTGCAGATCGATCAGGACCAGGGCGGTGGTTTGGGCATCAAGTTTCAACATTGGGTGCGTCTCTGGGTTAAAGTGGATTTAAGGTTGTGCTACTGGCATTTGAAAGACGACGGAGACATAGGCTACGTGATAAAACTGCTGCCAGTTAATGGGAAATTTGTTAACCGATGTGTTGTTTCTTAACGTTCGGTACCATTTAGCGTTGCAACAATGCCGTGTTCGCTCTTATCTGGCGCATGAATTTCCTTTATAATGACCGCCTTTTTTCACCAATCTTTAATCCAGCGATCTATGCCGATTTATGAATATGCATGTGGCTCATGCCAACATCGATTAGAGAAACTACAAAAATTTTCCGACGCGCCGTTGACTCAATGTCCGGCGTGTGGGCAGCCCGCATTGACCAAGTTGATCTCTGCCAGCGGTTTCCAGTTAAAGGGCACCGGCTGGTATGCAACAGACTTCAAACCGGGTGATAAATAACAATTCGTCAGATAATAGCCGTGCGGAAACAGCAACTGCTGCCAACCTCCGGCCGAATCGGCTTAAGTCAAAAGGATAGCGTATGCGTACTGAATATTGCGGGCAGTTGAATCTGGCCCACGTCGGCCAGGAAGTCACTTTGTGTGGTTGGGTCAACCGCCGCCGCGATCTGGGTGGCCTGATCTTTATTGATATGCGTGACCGCGAAGGCATCGTCCAGGTGTTCTTCGATCCGGATCAGAAAGCGGCCTTCGACAAAGCCTTCGAACTGCGTAACGAGTTCTGCATCCAGATCGTCGGTACCGTGCGTGCGCGCCCGGAAAGCCAGACCAACAAGGATATGGCGACTGGCGAAGTTGAGGTGTTTGCTCATCAGCTTGAGATCATCAACCGCTCCGAACCGCTGCCGTTGGACTCTAACCAGACCAACAGCGAAGAAGCGCGTTTGAAATATCGCTACCTGGATCTGCGTCGCCCGGAAATGGCCGACCGCCTGAAAACCCGTGCCAAGATCACCAGCTTTGTGCGCCGCTTTATGGACAGCCACGGTTTCCTGGATATCGAAACCCCAATGCTGACCAAAGCTACGCCGGAAGGTGCCCGTGACTATCTGGTACCAAGCCGTGTACATAAAGGTAAGTTCTACGCATTGCCGCAGTCCCCACAGTTGTTCAAACAGCTGCTGATGATGTCTGGCTTCGACCGTTACTACCAGATCGTCAAGTGCTTCCGTGACGAAGACCTGCGCGCGGATCGTCAGCCGGAATTCACCCAGATAGACGTGGAAACCTCTTTCATGAGCGCCGAGCAAGTGCGTGAAGTGATGGAGCAACTGGTGCATGAACTGTGGCTGGACGTGAAGGGCGTCGATCTGGGTAAATTCCCGATCATGACCTTTGCCGAAGCGATGCGCCGTTACGGTTCCGATAAGCCAGACCTGCGTAACCCGCTGGAGCTGGTGGACGTTGCCGACCTGGTTAAAGACGTTGAGTTTAAAGTGTTCTCTGGCCCGGCGAACGATGCCAAAGGCCGCGTGGCCGCGATTTGTGTTCCGGGTGGCGCACAGCTGACCCGTAAGCAGATCGACGAATACGGCGCTTTCGTTAATATCTACGGTGCCAAAGGTTTGGCATGGTTGAAGGTTAACGATCGTGCTGCAGGTATGGAAGGCGTGCAAAGCCCGATTGCCAAATTCCTCAGTGCCGAAGTGCTGGAAGCGATCCTGGCGCGCACCAATGCGCAAACCGGTGACATTCTGTTCTTCGGTGCCGACAGCTTTAAAATCGTTACCGACGCCATGGGCGCGCTGCGCTTGAAAATCGGCCGCGATCTGGGCCTGACCAAACTCGACAGCTGGGCACCGCTGTGGGTGGTCGATTTCCCAATGTTCGAAGAAGACGGCGAAGGTGGCCTGGCGGCGATGCACCATCCGTTTACTGCTCCGCGCGATATGAGCCCGGAAGAGCTGCAAAAAGATCCTACCTCGGCCATCGCCAATGCCTACGATATGGTGCTGAACGGCTATGAAGTGGGTGGCGGTTCCGTGCGTATTCACCGCAGTGAAATGCAGCAAACCGTTTTCGGTATTCTTGGCATCAATGAGCAAGAACAACGCGAGAAGTTTGGCTTCCTGCTGGATGCGCTGAAGTACGGCACTCCTCCGCACGCCGGTTTGGCCTTCGGTCTGGATCGTTTGGTGATGCTGGTAACCGGTACCGAGAACATCCGTGACGTTATCGCCTTCCCGAAAACCACCGCGGCAGCCTGTCTGATGACCGATGCACCAAGCTTCGCCAACCCGGCTTCGTTGCAGGAACTGGCGATCAGCGTAGTGAAGAAAGCCTCAGCCGAACAAGAGAGCGAGTGATGAATTACAAGCGGCCCGAGTCTATTCTGGTGGTGATTTATGCAAAATCCAGTGGCCGGTTGCTGATGTTACAGCGGCGTGACGATACGGAGTTCTGGCAGTCGGTCACCGGCAGCCTTGAAGACGCCGAATCGCCGCCGCATGCCGCACAGCGCGAAGTCATGGAAGAGATTGGCATCGACATCGCAGCAGAGGGTCTGCCGTTGCTCGATTGCCAGCGCTGTGTGGAATTTGAACTCTTTGTCCATTTGCGACACCGCTATGCGCCGGGAACCACGCGTAATAAAGAGCACTGGTTCTGTCTGGCGTTACCTGATGAGCGCGATCCGGTCTTGACCGAACATCATGCTTACCAATGGCTTGAGGCGTCCGAGGCGGTCAAACTGACCAAGTCCTGGAGTAATCAGCAGGCGATTGAAGAGTTTGTGATCCATTCTGTCCAGTAGTTCTTTTTGGAGATATTTTTTATGGCAGGTCATAGTAAATGGGCCAACACCAAACACCGCAAAGCTGCACAAGATTCTAAACGCGGTAAGATTTTCACCAAAATTATCCGTGAGTTGGTGACTGCCGCCAAATTGGGCGGCGGCGATCCGGGTTCGAACCCGCGTCTGCGTGCGGCTATCGATAAAGCGCTGTCCAACAACATGACACGCGATACCTTGAACCGTGCTATCGCCCGTGGTGTAGGCGGCGATGATGATACCAATATGGAAACCATCATCTATGAAGGTTACGGCCCTGGCGGCACTGCGGTAATGATCGAGTGCCTGAGTGACAACCGTAACCGTACCGTGGCAGAAGTGCGCCATGCCTTCACCAAGTGTGGTGGCAACCTGGGTACCGACGGTTCCGTGGCCTATCTGTTCACCAAAAAAGGCGTGATCACCTATGCACCGGGCCTGGATGAAGACACGGTGATGGAAGCCGCGCTGGAAGCGGGTGCCGAAGATATCCAGACCTATGACGATGGTGCTATTGACGTCTTCACCGCCTGGGAAAATCTGGGTGAAGTGAAAGACGCGTTGACCGCCGCAGGCTTTGAGGCAGACTCGGCCGAAGTTTCCATGATCCCGTCCACCAAAGCGGATATGGATGCGGAGACTGCGCCTAAGTTACTGCGCTTGATCGACATGCTGGAAGACTGTGACGACGTGCAGGAGGTTTACCATAACGGTGAGATCTCCGACGAGATCGCTGAAACGCTGTAATGCGGCTGAACGATGGCGTTGCCAACCGGCAACGCCAGGCAACAATCAATGCAGGGTGGTGGTAGCAATGGCGATCATACTGGGTATCGATCCCGGCTCGCGCGTCACCGGCTATGGCCTGATCCGCCAGCAGGGCCGCCAACTGACCTATGTTGCCAGCGGTTGTATTCGTACCGTGGTGGATGATATGCCAACGCGCCTGAAGCTGATTTATGCCGGTGTGAGCGAAATCATCACCCAGTTTCAACCGGACTTCTTCGCCATCGAACAGGTGTTTATGGCCAAGAACCCGGACTCGGCGCTGAAGCTGGGGCAGGCGCGGGGGGTGGCGATCGTTGCCGCCGTCAATCAAAACCTGGAAGTGTTTGAGTACGCGGCGCGTCAGGTGAAACAGACGGTGGTCGGTACCGGTGCGGCGGAAAAGTCTCAGGTGCAGCATATGGTTCGCTCACTGCTGAAGCTGTCTGCCAATCCACAGGCGGATGCCGCGGATGCGTTGGCTATCGCCATTACTCACTGCCATCTCAGCCAGAACGTGCTGCGTATGAGTGAAGGGCGGTTGAATTTGGCGCGCGGGCGTTTGCGTTAGGGGCCTGTAACTTAGTGGCCCGCATGCTGCGCTCGCCGAGGCATGGCCGTTTTGTTATCAATCGGAGGCTGGATATTCATCCAGCCTTTTTTATGGTATAAGCTGTATCAATACTGCGTGGCAGTGCGCCGCGTACAGGGATCCATTCAGGAGGGGTAATGATAGGTCGTCTCAGAGGAATTATTCTGGAAAAGCAGCCACCGCTGGTGTTACTTGAAACCAATGGCGTCGGGTATGAAGTGCATATGCCGATGACCTGCTTTTACGAGCTGCCGGAGCTGGGGCAAGAGGCTATCGTGTTTACCCAATTCGTGGTGCGTGAAGATGCACAGCTGCTGTATGGGTTCAATGATAAGCAAGAGCGAGCGCTGTTCCGTGAGCTGATTAAAGTGAACGGCGTAGGGCCAAAACTGGCGTTGGCGATCCTTTCAGGCATGTCTGCCCAGCAGTTTGTCAGCGCGGTAGAACGTGAAGAGATTACTACGTTGATCAAATTACCAGGCGTGGGCAAGAAAACCGCCGAGCGTCTGGTCGTCGAAATGAAAGACCGCTTCAAAGGCCTGAACGGCGATCTGTTCAACAACAGCAGCGAAATCCCTCTGCCGGCCAGTGCGGCCAAAGCGGCGGAGATGGATATTGAAGCCGAAGCGGCCTCTGCGCTGGTGGCCTTGGGCTATAAGCCGCAGGAAGCCAGCCGGATGGTCAGCAAGGTTGCCAAGCCGGGTGCGGATTGCGAGGCATTAATCCGCGAAGCATTACGTGCCGCACTGTAGGCCGGAAAGGGGTAGACCATGATTGAAGCCGACCGCCTGATCTCTGCCGAGCCGTTCAATGAAGAAGAGGTGCTGGATCGTGCGATCCGCCCCAAGCTGCTGACGGAGTATGTTGGCCAGCCGCATGTGCGTGAGCAGATGGAAATCTTTATTCAGGCTGCCAAACAGCGCGGCGATGCACTGGACCATCTGTTGATTTTCGGGCCGCCTGGGTTGGGTAAAACCACCTTGGCCAACATCGTGGCCAATGAGATGGGCGTTAACCTACGTACCACTTCTGGTCCGGTGCTGGAAAAGGCTGGGGATTTGGCGGCAATGCTGACCAACCTGGAGCCCCATGACGTCCTGTTTATCGACGAAATCCACCGTCTTTCACCGGTGGTGGAAGAGATCCTGTATCCAGCGATGGAAGACTATCAGCTGGATATCATGATCGGTGAAGGTCCGGCGGCACGTTCGATCAAGCTCGACTTGCCACCGTTCACTCTGGTTGGAGCCACCACGCGGGCCGGTTCCTTGACCTCTCCATTACGCGATCGCTTTGGCATCGTGCAGCGTCTGGAGTTCTATCAGGTGGCCGATCTGGAACATATCGTTTCCCGCAGTGCCAACTGCCTGGGTCTTGATCTGTCTACCGATGGGGCGCATGAAGTGGCACGTCGCGCCCGCGGTACGCCACGAATTGCCAACCGCCTGCTGCGCCGCGTGCGCGACTTTGCCGAAGTACGTGCCAACGGGGTGATCAATGGCGAAGTGGCCATGCAGGCGTTGGATATGCTGAACGTCGATGCGGAAGGTTTCGACTATATGGACCGCAAGCTGTTGCTGGCGATCATCGACAAATTTGCCGGTGGCCCGGTGGGGTTAGATAACCTGGCGGCAGCGATCGGTGAAGAGCGTGAAACAATAGAAGACGTGATCGAACCCTTCCTGATCCAACAGGGGTTTATTCAGCGTACTCCGCGTGGGCGAATGGCGACCAATCATGCCTATAAGCACTTTGGTCTCGAGCGGGAAGAGAAGTAGCAATCTAGGAGTTACGCCAGGGGAGCCCCTGGCGTAATGAGATCAAGCCTGCTGCTTTTTCGACAGGCTCAGTACAAACAACACCGCAGCACTTAACACTACCGAAGGCCCAGCTGGCGTATCGTAGAATGCTGAGAAGGTTAGCCCGCCGGTGACCGCAATTATCCCTATCAATACCGCATAACCGGCCATTTGTTCAGGAGTGCGGGCAAAACGCCGTGCGGTTGCGGCTGGGATAATCAGTAGCGACGTAATAATCAGCGCGCCAACAAACTTCATGGCCAGCCCGATGGTCAAGGCGGTCACCAGCATCAAAATGGTACGTGCGCGGGGCAGGTTAACGCCATCGACATGCGCCATCTCCGGGCTGATGGTCATTGACAGCAGATCGCGCCATTGCCACCAGAGCACCAGCAGCACAATCACCACGCCGGTGCCGATCATCCAGATATCGCTGATCGTCACCGACAGCAAATCCCCAAACAGATAAGCCATCAGATCTACGCGCACGTTGGACATCAGTGCGACCACCACCAGACCCAGCGAGAGCGCACTATGCGCCATAATGCCGAGCAGCGTATCGATCGACAACTGTGGACGGCGCTCCAGCCAAACCAGCACCAAGGCCAACAGCAGCGTAACGGCAATCACTGCATAAAACGGATTCACGTCCAGCAATAAGCCGAAGGCCACACCAAGCAACGAAGCATGTGCCAGCGTATCGCCAAAGTAAGACATCCGGCGCCAGACCACAAATGAACCCAGCGGGCCCGCCGCCGCAGCCAACAGCACACCGGCCAGCCAGCCGGGCAATAACAGTTCAATCATGCCTCACGGCCCCCGGTTTTTTTCAGCACAATTCTGCCTTGCAGGTCGTGACGGTGATTATGGTGATGGCGATAGATCGCCAACTGCTCAGCGCCCCGATTACCGAACATGGCGATAAACTCCGGGTGCATTGACACAACTTCCGGCGTGCCGGAGCAGCAGATATGTTGATTCAGGCATAGGACATCGTCGGTTTTGGCCATCACCAGGTGTAGGTCATGGGAAACCATCAGTACCGCGCAGCCCAGCTCTTTACGTAATTGGTCGATCAAGTCGTATAACGCCAACTGGCCGTTAACGTCTACCCCTTGCGTGGGCTCATCCAGTACCAGCAACTGCGGTTGATTCAACAGCGCACGTGCCAGTAACACCCGTTGGTTTTCGCCGCCGGACAGCTTTTGCATGGGCTGATCCAACAGGTGCGCAGCATGTACGCGTTTGAGCGCGGGCAGGATGTCGGCCTTTTTCACCCCAGGCTTGAGCCGCATAAAGCGGTTGACGGTCAAGGGCAGGGTGGCATCGAGATGCAGCTTTTGCGGCACATAGCCAATGCGCAACCCCGGCAGGCGTTCCAGCGTGCCTTCCGTAGGGGCAATCAGGCCCAGCACCACACGAACCAGCGTTGACTTGCCAGCCCCGTTAGGCCCGAGGAGCGTCAGAATACGACCCGGTTGCAGGTTGAGAGAGATATTTGTCAGTACCCGCCGGGTACCAAAAGAAACAGAGATATTTTTTAGCGTTGCCAGTGTAGACATATCGTGATTACATTTTGCAGAACTAACCAAATGTTATAATATCACGCTTCTTTGCTGAAAACGACGGGATTACTGATGATGGTACAGAAAAATAAATGGCTGCAACGCACTCTGCTGGCGGCGGCTTTGGTAATGGCGGGCAATGCGACGGCCGCCGTAGTGACCTCTATACGCCCGCTGGGCTTTATCGCCTCCGCAATTGCTGATGGGGTAACGCCTACCGAGATATTACTGCCGGACGGTGCTTCACCTCACGACTTCGCCTTGCGCCCTTCGGACATTCAGCGGCTGCGTAGCGCCGACCTGGTACTGTGGGTAGGGCCAGATATGGAGGCTTTTCTGACCAAATCCCTGACGCAGTTGCCCGCCAATAAGCAGCTTGCGATTAGTGAACTGCCTGCGGTACAGCCGTTATTGATGAAAGGCGATGACGATCATGACCATGATCATGCAGCCGAAGCGCATAGTCATGCGGATGGTGACGATGGACATGACCATCATCACGGTGACTATAATATGCACGTTTGGCTGTCGCCAGAGGTGGCAAAAGTGACCGCGATCGCGATTCACGACAGATTATTGGAACTTATGCCGCAAAAGAAGGACAAATTAGACGCAAACCTGCGCCAGTTCGAGGATCAGCTAGCGCAAACTGATAAAAATCTTGTTAAGATGCTAACGCCTGTGCAAGGTAAGGGATATTTTGTTTTTCATGACGCTTATGGCTACTTTGAAAAACACTTCGGCTTGAGCCCACTGGGCCATTTTACCGTTAATCCCGAAATTAAACCTGGCGCACAGCGTTTACACCAAATTCGAACACAGTTGGTTGAGCAGAAAGCAGTCTGCGTTTTTGCTGAGCCACAATTCAGACCGGCCGTAATTAATGCCGTTGCCAAGGGTACCAATGTGCGTTCTGGAACGCTGGACCCGCTGGGCACCGGCATCGAACTGGGGAAAGACAGCTACGGGAACTTCCTGACAGCGCTGTCCAACCAGTACGTGAGCTGCCTGAAGTAAAGATTATGAGGATATTATTGAGTGCAGAAGATAGTCCGAACTATCACTCTGGCGTATAACAACCTGCCTCGGCCCCATCGCGTAATGCTAGGGTCGTTGACAGTCGTTACGTTGGCCGTCGCTGTTTGGCGGCCTTCCGTTTATCACCCAGAACATAACCCTATTGTTAAAAGCGTCGAGTTGGAAGCCAACCAGTTAAGGGCATTGCAGCCCGAAGCCAGTGAACCTATTGATGCCGACCAACCTACCCCCGATGATGACATCCCTGAGGATGAGCTGGACCAGAAGGTCGCCGGAGAGGAAGGTGTGCATGAATATGTGGTTTCTACCGGTGACACGCTCGGCAGTATTCTGACCCAGTACGGCATCGAAATGTCGGATGTTTCGCTGCTGGCTTCGCAGAACCGCGATTTGCGTAACCTGAAAATCGGCCAGCAACTCTCCTGGACACTTACCGAAGATGGCGATCTTAAGCGCCTGACCTGGGAGGTTTCACGCCGTGAAACCCGCACCTATGATCGTGTGGGCAACTCCTTTAAAGAAACCAAGGAAACCCAGAAGGGTGAATGGCGCAACAGCGTGCTGAGTGGCAAGCTGAATGGCAGCTTTGTCAGCAGCGCCGCGGCGGCTGGCCTGAGCCGTGCCGAGATCAATGCGGTGATCAAAGCCCTGCAATGGCAGCTTGATTTTCGCAAGCTGCGCAAAGGCGATCAGTTCGCGGTGTTGATGTCGCGTGAAGAGTTTGACGGCAAGAGCGAGCAAAGCCAACTGTTGGGCGTACGTATGCGCAGCAGCGGCAAAGACTACTTCGCCATCCGCGCCGATGACGGCAAGTTCTACGATCGTCAGGGTTCCGGGCTGGCACGTGGCTTTATGCGTTTCCCGACCATGAAGCAGTTCCGTATTTCTTCCAACTTTAATCCACGCCGCGTAAATCCGGTGACCGGGCGTATTGCACCGCATAAAGGCGTCGACTTTGCCATGCCGGTCGGCACGCCAGTGTTGGCGGTGGGTGACGGTGAAGTGGTGATCGCCAAGCGCAGTGGCGCGGCAGGTAACTATGTGGCGATCCGCCATGGCCGCCAATACACCACGCGTTATATGCACTTGAAAAAGCTATTGGTCAAGCCAGGGCAGAAGGTGAAACGTGGCGATCGTATTGCGCTTTCCGGTAACACCGGCCGCTCTACTGGCCCACATTTGCATTATGAAATGTGGACTAACCAGCAAGCGGTAAACCCATTGACGGCTAAGTTGCCTCGCTCTGAAGGGCTGATGGGTAAAGATCGCAGCGATTACCTGGCACAGGTGAAGGAAGTGGTGCCACAGCTGCAGCTGGATTAACCGTCGCTATCCCTTATGATTTCCCATCGGCCTGATTTCGGGCCGATGTTTTTATTAGTGCCTGCTCGAGGCCACAAATACCTTATGTTGTCAGCGTACGGTTGCGGTTCTAACCTGGCCCGTTGCTTGACAGTAATTAGGTGTATAGTTTTATACCCTATGGATTTCAAGTTGCAGCTAGGCGACAAGCTTGTTCATCCCAGGAGCTTACTTTTAGTAAGTGACTGGGGTGAACAAGCGCAGGTAACAACGCTGCAGCTTGAAAGACGACGGGTATATATTTTGCGAGCAGATGCGTTGAATGAGAGCAGGTCATGCAAAACGAGAAGAAATCGAACGTAGAGTTCATCCCACAATTTGATAAAGCCTTCTATCATCCGCGCTACTGGGGCGTTTGGTTGGGAACCGGGCTGATGGCCGGTATTTCTCTGGTCCCAGCTCGAATGCGAGATCCATTACTGGGTGCGATTGGTAAACTGGCTGGCAAGGTTGCGAAAGGGGCACGACGCCGCGCCCGTATCAATCTGCTCTATTGCATGCCGGAACTGCCAGAGCAGCAACGCGAACAAATTATCGATGAGATGTTTGCCACCGCACCGCAATCGATGATCCTGATGGCGGAACTGGCCTGTACCAAACCGGAGAAAGTACTCAAGCGCGTACGTTGGCACGGTGAAGAAGTGCTGGATAAAATCCGTGAGGAAGGCCGCAACGTGATTTTCCTGGTGCCGCACGGCTGGGCCGTCGATGTGCCAGCGATGCTGATGGCTGCGCGCGGGCAACCCATGGCAGCGATGTTCCATAACCAGAGCAACCCACTGGTCGACTATCTGTGGAATAGCGTGCGCCGCAAGTTTGGTGGCCGTATGCACGCCCGCAACGATGGCATCAAGCCTTTTATCAGTTCGGTGCGCCATGGTTATTGGGGCTATTATCTGCCTGACCAGGATCACGGTGCCGAGCACAGTGAATTCGTAGATTTCTTTGCGACCTATAAAGCCACATTGCCTGCGGTCGGCCGCTTGATGAAAGTCTGCAAAGCGGCGATCGTGCCGCTATTCCCAGTTTATGACGGTAAAACCAGCATGCTGGACATTTATATCCGTGAGCCGATGGATGATCTGGCCGAAGCCGACGACCTTCGCATTGCGCGCCGCATGAACGAAGAGGTGGAAAACCTGGTGGGTCCTAATCCGGAACAATATACCTGGATTTTGAAGCTGCTGAAAACACGCAAGGAAGGTGAGATTGAACCTTACTCGCGGGACGATTTATATCGTTAAGGTCGCTTATCAACTCTCTACCGGGCGTTACACGCTGCTAAATGGGCGCAGCATGCAGCGCCACTATTCTCTAACCTGTTCTTTTCCTACAATTTCAGCAGCTTTTAACAAACTGTAACGACGGGCTATAACCCGTCGTTTTTTATTTGTAGGAAAAAGGTGCTCGTAGATCTACACGCCAACAACCAACGGGCGGGAGCAGGCCCCCGCCGTTGGGTTGCCTTACCGTTCGGATTCGTAGGCCAAAATGGCCGCAACCTCCGTGTTGCCCGATCGAATACGCAGCTCACAAAGTTTGCTGCGCGTTAGCCATACCAGCAAAATAACGGTGGTACAGATAACGACCAGTTTGACGATGTTTCCTTTATTCAACATTGCGTTTCCTTCTCCTTGCCTCTCGGCAGGTAAGAAGCTAACCTAACGTTGTGTAGGCGTTAGAGTTGGCCTCGGGTTGATGTTATCTACTCGGGGCTTTTCTCTTTGTATCCATTACCTTGGCTTTTGGCTCCAGATACAAAGATCCAGAGCACCCACGCGTAGTATATTCTTCACACCCGTTTGGCTCGTGTCTGTTTTAACCCCAACTATCGACTTTGCGCAGCGTTACGCAATGCTCTGCAACGGCCTGAAAAGCAGCTATGACGGATTTGGCTAAGAAATAGCAAGCCAGGTGCGGCTAATAAAGTAAAAACGACGGGCCAGAAACCCGTCGTTTTAATTTGTAGGAAAAGGGTGCTCATAGATCTACACGCCAACAACCAACGGGCGGGAGCAGGCCCCCGCCGTTGGGTTGCCTTACCGTTCGGATTCGTAGGCCAAAATGGCCGCAACCTCCGTGTCGCCCGATCGAATACGCAGCTCACAAAGTTTGCTGCGCGTTAGCCATACCAGCAAAATAACGGTGGTACAGATAACGACCAGTTTGACGATGTTTCCTTTATTCAACATTACGTTTCCTTCTCCTTGCCTCTCGGCAGGTAAGAAGCTAACCTAACGTTGTGTGGCGTTAGAGTTGGCCTCGGGTTGATGTTATCGACTCGGGGCTTTTCTCTTTGTATCCATCACCTTGGCTTTTGGCTCCAGATACAAAGATCCAGAGCACCCACGCGTAGTATATTCATCACACCCGCCTGGCTCGTGTCAGTTTTATTCCCAAATACCAACTCTGCGCAGCGTTACGCAATGCTCTGCAACGGCCTGAAAAACCAACTGTTCATCGTTGCAGATTTTAGTCAGACAATTAGCAATGAACCATACAGCCCTGCTGGATTAGCGGTTCAAGCACCGCTGGATAATGGTCGAAGTCATTCCAACGCAGGTCCAGTCGCCGTAGGTTTTTCATTTGCGCCATGCTTGTCGGTAATTCACTTAATCGGTTTGCACGTAAGTCCAATGAAACCAGTGAACTCAATGCCTCAAAGCCATCAGGCAGCCGGGATAACTGGTTGAAACGCAGATTGAGGGTGCTCAGCTTGGGCAATTGGCAGAATTGATCGGGTAAGTACGCAATGGCGTTGTTTTCCAAATCCATCACCTGTAACTCTGACAGTTGCACGATCTCATTGGGCAGGGTTGTGAGACGGTTTTTCATCAGGTGTAATTCACGCAACTGGCCTAACAAACCGATCTCGGAGGGTAATGCGGTGATGGCGTTATTGTAGAGACGCAACTCTTGTAGCGCCGCCATGGCGAACAGCGCTGAGGGGAGTTCCACTAGCTGATTATCCGTCAGATTCAGATAACACAATGCCTGCAACTGGCGAAGTGAATCGGGTAGCTGGCTGAAGCCGTTATCACTTAAATACAGATACTTTAATTCACGCAATTCCCCGATTTCGGCAGGAATTGATGCTGCCTGGTTGTGGCCAAAATCGAACATCTGCAACTGGCTTAGCAAGCCGATTTCCCTTGGCAGTTCGGCGATCTGGTTGCAGGAGATATTGAGTACTTTCAGCTTACGATGGTGAAAAATCTGCTCGGGGAAGCGGGTCAGGCAATTATTGTACAGGCTGATTTTTTGCAGGGAGGTGCCGCTCAAGCTTGCTTCGTTCAGGCTGTCCAATTGCTGGTTATCTAGGTCCAGCGAATCCTGAGTATGTTGCCGATGATGCTGGTGTAGCATGCATGGTGCTCCAAAAAATGGGGGATATCGGCCGATGGTACGCAAGCGGGGAAGGTAGGGGAATACAAATCTGGTGGAGCTGACCCCGAGAGCTAAATGCTCCCGAGGTTTTGGTAAAGGCTATGGCTTAAAAGTTTGAATGGAAACCAACTCCGGCACCCGTGGCATTGCCATCCCAGCTAACCTGAACGGTGACGGCACTGTCTTGTGACGTACGAAATTGCATACCGCCAGCGATGGAGGCTTCACTATCATATTCCCCGGCGGCAACGGCGTAGCCTGATTCATTGCGGTTGTAATGCAGTGAACTTACAGCCTGAGCCATGGCGCCTACGCGTTTGATATCTTTGCTGTTCTCATCAATATCTTTGCGGTTGGCGGCAATATCATGTGAGTTCTGATTGATCGCGGCGCTGTTGCTGGCAATACGTGCGCGGTTAAGGGCAACGTTGGCGCTGTTTTGCTGGACGTAAGCACCCTGTACGGCCTGTTCGTTACGTACGCTGCGCAGAGCAACAACATTGGCATTCACCAGCGTCATATCCGCATCTTTGCCTTTGGCACCTGTTTTACCCGTGATGGATTGTCCGTCTTTACCATCGACACCGTTCTTGCCGTCAATACCGTTATGGGGGACGGCATTAGCGTCGGCATATTTCTCTGCGGTCAATACGCGCTGCTCGCTTTGGTGGGGACCGGCCGCAGTTAACTTTTTTGCGACATTGTGCTGTCCATCCAGATGGGGGGCAGGGTCAGTCTGGTGAGGCGGGTTCCCTTCTGGATTGTTGTGCTGGTAAGCAGCATAGCGTGCGGCATTACGCTCGGCGTCGGTAACGTTGCTGTCGAGATGAGCAGTGCGATCAATCTCCGGCGCATCCAGGTGTGGGGTTACCGTATCCTGATGAGTACCATCCAGATGGGTAGCAGGACCGGTCTGGTGAGTCGGGTTGCCTTCGGGATTGTTGTGCTGGTAAGCGGCGTAGCGTGCGGCATTGCGCTCAGCATCGGTCACATTGCTATCGAGATGTGAGGTACGGTCAATCACCGGTGCATCGAGATGTGGGGTAACTAGCGGCTGATGGGTGCCATCTAGATGTGTGGTAGGCCCGGTCTGATGTGTCGGGTTGCCTTCGGGATTGTTATGGTGATAGGCAGCGAGCTCCTCTGCGGCAGCTTTGGCGGTATCGCGCTGTTCCTGCGTCACGTTGCTGTCCAGATGTGAGGAGCGATCAATCACTGGCGCGTCCAGATGGGGGGTAACCAGTGGTTGATGGGTGCCATCCAGATGCGTGGCAGGCCCGGTCTGGTGTGTCGGGTTGCCTTCGGGATTGTTATGGTGATAGGCAGCGAGCTCCTCTGCGGCAGCTTTGGCGGTATCGTGTTGTTCCTGCGTCACGTTGCTGTCCAGATGTGAAGAGCGATCAATTACTGGCGCATCAAGAGGGAGCGTGATCAGAGCCTGATGGGGTGAGGTATCTACCGTCGGGCCGGTGTAGGTTAAGCCGAAGTCTGCTAACACTCCTTTGATATTTGTGCCATCAGGAGCACGCTCGATGAAGCGTTGAATTTTCTGGTTTATTTCTTGCTGACTCATGCCGGATTGGATGGTTTGCAGCTCGGTCAGCGCACCCGCTAAACTATCCGCATGGGCGATACCGCTAATCGCGGCCAGCGTGATGAAAGAAGCAAGCAGGGTTTTCTGGATGGTCATTTTTACTACCTATCATTAAGTCATTAAGGTTGGGAGCTTGATATGACCATCCATAGTCTTTCTTGCCTCTATAGACTTCGCATAAACAATCACAGTCTTTGTGTTGTGTTTGTAGTCTTTGTTTTTGGTCATTCTATGTGTTTGTTCAGTCTTTTTATTGACTGCTGTCAATTTTAAATGACTTATCAAGCAGTGTTGTTTTGATGACTTTCAATCGAAGACTTAAGGTGTTTCAAGTGAGGTGGATCACGCTGGGATGGTGATTGTTAGCAGGTGTGGATTTTATCCATGAGCAATGAATTTTGTGAAGGTCTGGCAGATTAGGTGTATTAGGTACGGAAGCAGTGCGAGATGAGAGAGGTAGGGTGGAGGCTAGTAGGCTAAGTTGCGCCGGACCGTTTTCAAAACCTCGGGCAGCGCAACTGACTATGTTATGACTTACTGATAGTGAAAATAAAAGTCTGCGATGGTGCAGTCACCGGCCAGGCCGATCGCGGCTGATAATTTGGCATAGTAGCTATCAAGCCCAACCGCCTCAACCGCTTCAATCGCGGGTTTGATCCGCATGCAGTAGAGCTCAGGGTAACCCTTTTCAACCACCTTGTTGTTAGGGATCTGCTCGCCACACACCGCTTTATAGTAGGTTCTAACGGCTTGCTTGACGCTGGCTGGGGCCTGATTAACCGACACCTGCTCGCCAAGATCCATCAGTTTTTGCAGAGTGGGGAAGGTGTCTGTGGTTACGCATTCGCGTAGTCTGGCGAAGAAGTTAAGGAAATACTCCACCGAACCCAAGTCCGAAATCTTGGGTTTGGTTGATTTACCATTGCGGTTGCCTGCGGTTGATCTTGCACCTACTGAGGGTATCAGCTTGTCTAGATCAAGATTAAACAGATTGTCGGCAATCTCGCGCCGCTCTTTTAGCGGTATTTCCAGCATTTTGGCTATCAGTGCCTTAGCGGGCGCATCGAGCAGACCATGGTTGGTGAGCCATTGTGTGCGTGAATATTCTCTTTTGGTCCGCGCCCAATCCGGCGGGTTATCCGAGTGGAACAGCGTGGATTTACCTTTGCTGTCAAAGGCGATATAGGTGCCATCGGCAAACTGAAAACGGGTGTTTTTAAAGCTGCCGATAGTGGTGTTAATGACCAGTGCGTCTTTGACAAATTTGGCGACTTCAGGGGCCATGACAAAACTTGTCGAGCTATCACTGTTGATGACTTCCTTCAGTTTGCTGACGTCGGTCACCTTGGCTGGCAGTAAGGGGAATTCAAAAAATGCGTGTATCATTTATCTGATTGTCCTTTGATTAACCTTTGTCTAATCCAATACTTATTGGAGTTTATCACCTCTTTAGGCTGTCTGTTGCTACTAATTATGATAGCTAGCGCACAGATGGCTTGATTAACTGTTTTTTAGTCTAGGGAAGAAAAGCTGAAGGTCAGTAACAGGGAAGCGGCAAACGTTATCCAGGCATTAAAAAAGCCAGCCGATAGAGTAACCGGCTGGCCTATAACAGCGTGTCGAAATGACTAAATCAGTCTACGCGCAGGATACGGCTGGTATTGGTGGTGCCCACGGTGCTCATGACGTCACCTTGGGTAACCAGTACCAGATCGCCGGACACCAGGTAGCCTTTATCACGCAGACGGGCGATAGCGTCATTAGCGGCGGCGACGCCATCGCTGTGGCTACCGAAGTAGACCGGGGTGACACCACGATACAGCGCTGTCAGGTTCAGCGTGTGTTCGTGGCGTGACATGGCGAAGATCGGCAGACCTGAGCTGATACGTGACATCATCAGCGCGGTGCGGCCAGATTCGGTCATGGCGATGATGGCGGTAACCCCTTTAAGGTGGTTAGCGGCATACATGGTCGACATGGCGATGGCTTCTTCGATATTGTCGAACTGCACGTCCAGACGGTGCTTAGACACATTGATGCTTGGGATCTTCTCTGCGCCCAGGCAAACACGCGCCATGGCGGCTACCGTTTCGGCAGGATACTGGCCTGCAGCGGTTTCGGCAGAGAGCATGACCGCATCGGTACCATCCAGCACGGCGTTCGCCACGTCCATCACTTCGGCACGAGTCGGCATCGGGTTGGTGATCATCGATTCCATCATCTGCGTGGCGGTGATCACCGCACGGTTCAGCGTACGGGCGCGACGGATCAGTTTCTTCTGAATGCCCACCAGCTCTGGATCGCCAATTTCGACGCCCAGATCGCCACGGGCAACCATGACCACGTCGGAAGCCAGGATGATGTCATCCATCGCTTCGTCGCTGCATACGGCTTCGGCACGTTCTACTTTTGATACGATTTTGGCGTTGCAGCCAGCGTCACGCGCCAAGCGGCGAGCATAGTTCAGGTCTTCACCGGTGCGTGGGAAGGAGACGGCCAGGTAGTCGACGCCAATTTTGGCGGCGATCAGAATATCGGCTTTGTCTTTCTCGGTCAGGGCTTCGGCAGAGAGGCCACCGCCCAGTTTGTTGATGCCTTTATTGTTCGACAGCGGGCCACCTACGGTGACTTCGGTGAACACTTTCATGCCCTGAACTTCCAGCACTTTCAGCTGTACGCGGCCATCGTCCAGCAACAGGACATCGCCAGGAACCACGTCCGCAGGCAGGCCTTTATAGTCGATACCGACTTTTTCTTTATCGCCTTCACCCTTGGTCAGGTTGGCATCCAGCAGGAATTTATCGCCGATGTTAAGGAAAATCTTGCCTTCCTTAAAGGTGGAAACGCGGATTTTTGGCCCTTGAAGATCGCCCAGGATAGCGACATGACGCCCCAGCTTGGCCGCAATCTCACGCACTTTATCTGCCCGTGCCTGATGGTCTTCTGCATTGCCGTGGGAAAAGTTAAGCCGAACTACGTTCGCACCAGCAGCAATAATCTTTTCCAGATTATTGTCGCGGTCGGTAGCCGGACCCAGTGTGGTAACGATTTTGGTTCTTCTGAGCCGTCTGGTCATGTATTACTCCGTTGACTTGTGACGCAAGTATTGGTGTTGCTGAACGTCAGATAACGAAACCGGATGAGGGGGCCGACGCTTTTCGCCTACCCAATTTTCATCTGGGTTATCTGTATGAACGAGCTATCAGGGTACAACTATAATCCCGTGGGTCAACTTGTGATCTGACCGGCGGTTTTTAAATCCGTTTTCAGTCGAAACTGTTGGGGACGATCCCTTTATCAAAGCGCGATTCTTTCAACGCTTCCTTGACCCGCTTCAAGTTATCTCTGAATTTAGCCCCTCGACGCAAGGTAAATCCGGTAGCCAGTACGTCAATCAGGGTTAACTGTGCAATTCGGGACACCATGGGCATGTAAACATCGGTATCTTCCGGCACGTCCAGCAGTAGGGGGAGGGTCGCAGCCTGGACCAGTGGTGTATCTTTCGAGGTGATGGCGATGACCGTGGCGTCATTCTCTCGTGCCAGATGCGCCATCTCGACCAGATTCTTGGTGCGCCCGGTATGGGAGATCAGCACTACGACATCCCCCTCGACAGAATTCATGCAGCTCATGCGCTGCATGACGATATCGTCAAAATAGACCACAGGAATATTAAAGCGGAAAAATTTGTTCATGGCATCGTGCGCCACGGCGGCAGAGGCCCCGAGCCCGAAGAACGAGATTTTTTTTGCCTGGGTAAGCAGATCAACCGCACGATTGATTGCGGTAATGTCGAGATTTGCCTTTACTGTATCCAGGTTGGCCATCACCGATTCAAAGATCTTACTGGTGTAAGCGGCAACGGTGTCGTTTTCTTCGACATTGCGGTTTACATAGGGTGTACCGTTGGCCAGGCTTTGTGCCAGATGCAGTTTGAAGTCGGGGAACCCTTTGGTTTCCAGGCGGCGGCAAAAGCGGTTTACGGTCGGCTCACTGACATCGGCCAGTTTGGCCAGACGGGCGATGCTGGAGTGAATAGCGGTTTGTGGGGAGGCCAGGATCACCTCGGCGACTTTCCTTTCCGATTTGCTCAGGAGCTCCAGATGGCTCTGGATTTTTTCCAGCGTATTCATATAACGAGAGTCACTCATGGTTTATACCTGCCGGACACCAGCTGTCACTGGCGATCCATAGGGTATGTCGATTTCAATCAAAGGAGAAATCAATCCGGTTTAATGAAAATATACTACGTGCTGGTAAGCGTTGGCAGTGTCGACAAGGGATAAGCTGGTTTTTTTCACCAGAACATGACCTGTGTCTAACTTTCATAATGGTAAAAGAGTGTCAAAAAAGACAGAAAATTACAGTTTCCCCCGTTGCCAGCAGCGTTAGCGCCGCGCCAGGGATAACGCCGTAGTTTCTGAGGCTTTTTTTCTGCTTTTGATCCGGGTTTACTGGCCGTAGCGAAAGAGAGTACATTAGTAATGTAAGAAAATTACAAATATCCTGCATCGAGGAGATGAACATGGCGGTAACCTCTACAGCCCAGGCCTGTGACCTGGTTATTTTCGGCGCAAAGGGCGATCTGGCGCGTCGTAAACTGCTGCCTTCCCTGTACCAGTTAGAGAAAGCCGGTCACATCCACCCGGATACCCGTATCATCGGGGTAGGCCGTGCCGAGTGGGATAAAGAAGCTTATACCAAGGTGGTCAAGGAAGCCTTGGGCACCTTTATGAAAGAAAAGCTGGACGATGAGCTTTGGGCCACGCTGAGCGCACGCCTGGACTTCTGCAATCTGGACGTCAACGACAGCAAGCACTTCGCCGAGTTAGGCAAGATGCTGGACCAGAAACATCGCACCACCATCAACTATTTCGCCATGCCGCCAAGCACCTTTGGCGCCATCTGCAAGGGTCTGGGCGAGGCCAAGCTGAATAAAGATCCGGCGCGCGTGGTGATGGAAAAGCCACTTGGTACTGACCTGGCATCCTCACGGGTGATCAACGATCAGGTTGCTGAGTACTTTAACGAATCCCAAGTTTACCGCATCGACCACTATCTGGGCAAAGAGACGGTACTGAACCTGCTGGCACTGCGCTTTGCCAACTCCCTGTTTGCTTCCAACTGGGATAACCGCACCATCGATCACGTGCAGATTACCGTGGCGGAAGAAGTGGGTATTGAAGGGCGTTGGGGCTACTTCGATCAGGCCGGGCAGATGCGCGACATGATCCAGAACCACCTGTTGCAGATCCTGACCATGATCGCCATGTCACCTCCGGCGGATTTGACCACTGACCGTATCCGTGATGAGAAAGTGAAAGTGCTGCGCTCGCTGCGCCGTATCGATCAGACCAATGTCCGGGAAACCACCGTGCGCGGCCAGTACACCGCAGGCTTCGTGCAGGGTAAAAAAGTGCCGGGCTACCTGGAAGAGGAAGGGGCAAACAAGAGCAGCAACACCGAGACTTTTGTGTCCATCCGCGTCGATATCGACAACTGGCAATGGGCCGGGGTGCCGTTCTATCTGCGCACCGGTAAGCGTTTGCCGACCAAATGTTCAGAAGTGGTGGTGTACTTTAAAAACCCACCGCTGAACCTGTTCCGTGACTCCTATCAACAGCTGCCGCAGAACAAACTGACCATTCGCCTGCAGCCGGACGAAGGGATCGAAATCCAGGTACTGAACAAGGTGCCGGGCCTGGATCACAAGCATCGTTTGCAAACTACCAAGCTGGATCTGAGCTTCTCGGAAACCTTCAATCAGGAGCACGTGGCCGACGCTTATGAGCGCCTGCTGCTGGAAACCATGCGTGGCATCCAGGCGCTGTTCGTGCGCCGTGATGAAGTTGAGGAAGCCTGGAAGTGGGTTGACTCAATCATGGATGCCTGGAAAGCGGACAACGAAGCACCTAAGCCTTACCAGTCTGGGACTTGGGGGCCGGTGGCTTCCGTCGCGATGATCACACGCGATGGCCGTTCGTGGAACGAATTCGAATAAGCAGCAGTTAACCAGTTCCCTCACCCTAACCCTCTCCCAAAAGGAGAGGGAACCGATCGAGTTCGCCGCTACCCCTGGTGTTTTTTCTGGGGCCAGAGGTAGATTGAGACCGATTTATCATCGGAGCGGTAGGGGCTTATTGAGATCACCGTTTAGCGCCCTCTCCCTTTAGGAGAGGGCTGGGTGAGGGGCTGGTAACCAGTCAACAGAATTAGCCTAGGTGACCGGCGTCAGCCTGTCTGCTGGCTTTTAGCGGTGCGATCGGAATCTGCAGCGATGCGGAGCCCTGTGGCAGGGGCGTGCCATACACCAACCGAAAGTAATGGAGAGAATGACGATGAAAAACTGGAAAACCAGTGCAGAGCAGATCCTGACGGCAGGCCCCGTAGTTCCGGTGATTGTGATTAACAAACTGGAACACGCCGTGCCGTTGGCGAAAGCACTGGTTGCGGGTGGCGTGCGCGTGCTGGAAGTGACGCTGCGTACCGCCTGTGCGATGGACGCGATTCGTGCGATCGCCAAAGAAGTTCCTGATGCCATCATTGGTGCTGGCACGGTGATCAATCCACAACAGCTGCAGGAAGTGACCGAGGCTGGCGCTCAGTTTGCCATCAGCCCTGGCTTGACCGCCGATTTGCTGAAAGCCGCCACCGCAGGCAGCATTCCGTTGATCCCGGGTATCAGCACCGTTTCCGAGCTGATGTTGGGGATGGATTATGGCCTTCGCGAGTTTAAATTCTTCCCTGCGGAAGCCAACGGCGGCGTCAAGGCGCTGCAAGCCATTGCCGGGCCGTTCTCACAGGTGCGCTTCTGCCCAACCGGCGGCATCACTCCGAACAACTACCGTGACTATCTGGCACTGAAAAGCGTGCTGTGCATCGGCGGTTCCTGGTTAGTGCCTGCGGATGCGCTGGAAAGCGGCGACTATGCTCGTATCACCGAATTGGCGCGTGAAGCCGTCAAGGGTGCTACCGCCTAAACCCGCGTTCGCTCCTGCTGATGCCAATCCTCTGTGATTGGCATTTTTTTTGCCTGTAAATACCACAGCTTCACATTTTGCGGTGGTTGTTTTCCCTAACCCTGTATTAGGATGACTTTTGTTTAGATTGGCTGCCCGCTTGCCAATCACCCTCTTTTTCTTCTTTATAATAAATAATAACAACAGGTTAAAATGAAACGTAAAGATGCAGTTCGCCAGGAGCTGGAACGTCTTACCCTTACGCTTAGCCGGGAAACGCTTGAACAAAGCGCTGGCGGTTTCGCCGCGGAAACCATCGCTTTCAACCTGGGATTGGCACGTAACTCCGTCAGTAAAGATCTCAACGAGCTGCACGGTGATCGGTTGGTCATCAAGATTAAATCCCGTCCCGTGCTGTTTTTGCACCGGGCAGTCTGCGAACAGTTGATTGAGCAGTCGCTGCCAGATGACAGGCTGGAAGCCAAAGACTTGCTGGATCTATTACCCGCCAAAGCCTTGCCGCAGCCAGCCAGTGATGACCCTTTTCATACGGTAATTGGTTATGACCGCAGTCTGCGGCTGTCAGTAGAGAAGGGCAAGGCGGCGGTGCTTTATCCCGGTGGATTGCATGTGTTGCTTACCGGGCCTTCCGGGGTGGGGAAAACCTTCTTTGCCGAGGTGATGCACCAATTCGCCACGGTGCAACAGCCACAGCGGCAAATCCCGTTAGTGTATTTCAACTGCGCCGAGTATGCCCATAACCCGGAGCTGCTTTCGTCCCATCTGTTTGGTCATAAACAGGGCGCGTTTACCGGCGCGATCGAAAGCAAACGTGGCCTGACCGAACAGGCGGACGGTGGCTTTCTGTTGCTCGATGAAGTCCATCGCTTGCCCTACGAAGGGCAGGAGAAACTGTTTTCGATCCTCGATAAAGGTGAATATCGGCCACTGGGTTCAAGCGATAAAGCCCGACCCATCAGCGTACGGCTGATTTGCGCTACCACCGAAAGCCCAGACTCAACGCTGCTACGCACTTTCCTGCGGCGTATTCAGGTGTCGATTGTCATACCGGCGCTGCGGGAACGCTCGCTGGAGGAACAGGTAGAAATCATTACCGGTTTCTTACAGCTTGAGAGCCGCAAGATTGGCCGTATTATCCGTCTGGATAAGGGATTACTGCTCTATCTGTTGGAGAAACCGCTGAGCGGAAACATCGGCCAACTCAAAAGCGATATCCAATTCCTCTGTGCCCAGGCTTGGGCCAGCGGGATGGGACACAGTAGCCCAAGGCTGTTGCTGGATAAGCGGCTGATGGATGTCCCGCACTCTGCCAGCGCAAGCAGCCGCCTGCTGGTGGATGCGCTATTTGGTCAGCAGGAGTATCTGGACATCAGTTCACAGCCTCTGGAGCAGCTCAAGCAGCATCTGAGCGCCTTAAGCAGCGAGCAGGATAGCGATCTGTTTTATACCTATCTGACGCGCGAATACGTCAACCTGCGCAACAGCAACGTGCCGCCGCAGGAAACCCTGTCGATCCTGAAGAACAAGCTACGCACCATTTTTGAATATGGGCTGTACAGCCGCAACGGTGGGGAAAGTGAGGAACGCTATTATGGCGGCCAGGTTGAGCAACGCATCACCCTGTTGATCGGCTGCATCGAACAGGTGTTGGGTTTCCCGCTGCCGCAGAATATGGCCGGCCATCTGCGTAAACACTTACTGGCGCTGCTTTCCTACGTGCAGAAAGGGCTGATCCCTAACCTGTACTCCTCCAGCCTGATCCTGGATTACTGCAAGGATGAGTACGACAACGCCAACCAGCTATGCCGCAAAATCAATGAAATCTTCCACATCCAATGCCCATCGACGGAAATCGTCTACCTGTGTCTGTTTTTGAAGGAGTGCCGTAGCTTCCGCCAGCGCAAGGAGGTTAATCCTGACTGCGGTGCCATGTTGATCGGCCATGGCACCACCACGGCCAGCAGCATGGCGCACTATGTCAATCGGGTGCTGGAATGTGAGCTGTTTACCGCCATCGATATGCCGTTCGAGCAGTCGGTGCATGACACATTGGAATTACTGATTGCGACACTGCGGGAAAAGCGCTATCAGCGCTTGATCCTGATTGTGGATATCGGCTCGTTGGTGCACTTTGCCAGCACCGTCAGCAAACTGTTCCACATCGATGTGCTGCTGATCCAGAACATCACCATGGGGGCGTTGCTGGAGATTGGGCTGGATTTGACCTATGAGACCAGTGATTTCGCCCCCTTGATGCAACTGATGGCCAGCAAAGGGATTGCCCATCAGCTTTACGACCAGCGTGAAGATGAGACCGGCAAGGTGTTGGCAATCTCCTGTATCACCGGGATGGGCACGGCGGTGAAGATCAAGAAAGTGCTGGAGGAAAGCTTCGGTGAGCTGATGGCGGAAGACACCCGCATGGTATTGGTGGATTACAACGAAGTGCGCAGCCTGGAGCGGTTGCGTCAGGCGATAGGCGGTAACGAGCGCCTGGTGGGGATCGTGGGCACCTTCCAGCCTGGCTTGCCGGATATCCCGTTTATCGCGTTGGAAGAGCTGTTCTCCGAACAGGGGCCGGAACTGGTGCTTAGCCTGTTAAACCCGGACCTTGGCAGCGCCGAACGCCAGTTGCAGGTGGAGCGCTGTTCAATGCGCTTTATCAGCGCGCTGACGTTGGAGAGCATCATCAACCATATTTCCGTGCTCAATCCCCAACGTATTCTGCAAGAGATCGAAGCGGTGTTGCATCAGATTTGCCGCACGCTGGATCTGCAGCCTTCAAGGCAGGTGACACTTCGCTTCCTGATCCACTGCTGTTGCATGGTGGAGCGTATCGTTTTAAGCCACAAACCGTTACAGATTGCCCTGGATGCCCAGCAGGATATCGACCAACAGGCGTTTTCTGTCATCAAAGACGCGTTTTCGCCGATTGAACGTGCCTATTCTATCCGCCTGTCCGATGCGGAATATTTTTATATCTACGAGCTACTCTACCGCTAAACCCCTCCCCGGCGGGCCTTGAAGGCCCGCTCTCCACTGACCTCCTCCGGCGTGCCACAAAGTTGGCACAGGCATTGCTATATCTCTAGGGAACAGAAATTTTCGATGACTTTCAATAGATTGCCAGGAGGCCATTTTGGCTGCATTACCACAGATTTTACTACTGACCCACGGCGGCTGGGGCCAACAACTGCGTGAAAGCGTCCGCATGGTGATTGGCGAAACCAGCGGGGTGTTCGATATCGCGCTGATGCCGGTCGACACGCTGGTGGAGTTCCATGAGCGCGTTGAGCAACAGGTGAAAACCATGCCGGAGGGCTCATTGATCCTCACCGACTTTATCGGCGGCACCACCTCCAACGTGGCGGCACGCTTGAGCCGCGACTACGCCATCGGCGTGATTTCCGGCCTGAACGCCACCTTGCTGCTGGCCGCTATCGATTTACGCGAGCAGGGCAATTTTCTCAACCATCTCGATGAGTTGGTTGAACTGGGGCGCAACAGCTGCCTCGACGTAGTTAAACAAATCAAATCAATAACATCAGGGGAATAATCATTATGGCCAATATCGTTTTATGCCGCATTGACAGCCGTTTGATCCACGGCCAGGTCGTTACCAAGTGGGTTGGGCAGTCGCAGGCTAACCGTATCGCGGTAGTGAGTGATGAGCTGGAAGCCGATCCGTTTATGAAAAGCATCTATCTGATGGCTGCTCCGCCGAATGTGAAAGTGGATTGCTATGGCAACCAGAGCTTTGCGGCGGCTTGGCGGGAGAATCAACTAGGGGAGGGCAACGTATTGGTCCTGTTCCCGAACCTGGTTACGGTGCAACAGGCGGTAGTCGACGGGTTTGACGTCAAAAATATCCAGGTGGGTGGCCTAGGCGGTGGGCCAAACCGTAAAGCGGTATTCCAGAACATCACGCTGGATGAGGCTGATGTGGCGATCCTGCGAGACCTACAGCAACGCGGTGTGACGGTGTTCTTCCAGACCATCCCGGAAGACAAGCCGCAGGCACTGGCAGATATTTTGAAGAAGTTCTGATATTCGGCATCTGATCGATTAGGAGCAATAACATGGATAACTTGACCGTTGCCATCTGTATGGGGCTGTATTACTGGTTTGCCCGCCTGCGCTTGGGCTACACCCTTTCGGGGATGTTGGTGCAACCCATCGCCATTGCGGTATTCGTCGGCTTCCTGCTGGGGGATATGAAAACGGCGATGATTATCGGTGCCGGGATGCAGTTGGTGTATCTGGGCGTGACTTCTACGCCGGGCGGGAACGTCCCTTCAGATCCGGCGCTGGCGGCCTGTATCGCACTGCCGATCGCCGTGAAAGCGGGGATGGATCCTAACTTGGCGATCGCGTTGGCAATCCCGTTTGGGGTGATCGGCGTGTTCGTTGACCAGTTACGCCGTACCGTGAACGCCGTCTGGGTGCATATGGCCGATAAGCATGCGGAAGAGGCTAATATCAGCGGGATCATGCGCTGTGCCTTCCTGTATCCGGCACTGCTTGGCCTGGTGATCCGCTTCCCGGTGGTGTTTGCCGCCAACTATTTCGGCCAGGGCGTGGTCGAGAAATTCCTGGCGCTGATGCCACATTGGCTGACCCACTCGTTCGAAATCATGGGCGGCATCCTGCCTGCGCTGGGCTTTGCGATCACCATCATGGTTATCGGCAGGAAAAGCCTGCTGCCTTACTTCATTGCCGGGTTCTTCGCGGTGCTATACCTCAAGGTCGACATCATGGCGATGGCCATCTTCGGTACCTGTGCGGCATTCCTGGTTAAAAACATGGCCAAAGGTGAGGGAGCCTGATCATGAGCAGCGACATCATGCAACACGAGCTGGTGGAAAGAGCACGCCAAACCAACGTGCTGACCAAGCGGGACATCACCAAAGCCTGGTTTATTTACTGGCTGGGAGCCGAAGTCTCCAACTCTTATGAACGTTTACAGAGCCTGATTTTCTGCGCCTCAATGACGCCGATTATTAAAAAGCTCTATCCGCAGAAAGAAGAGCAGGTTGAGGCGCTGAAACGCCACCTGAACTTCTTCAACAGCGAACAGACCTTCGGTGCGGTGATCCAGGGCGTTGCCATCGCCATGGAAGAACAGAAAACCCGTGGCGAGCCGATTTCCGATTCGTCCATCACCGGGATTAAAACCGGCCTGATGGGGCCGCTGGCCGGAATTGGTGACTCGGTGGTCTGGGCGGCAATCATGCCGCTGTTAATCGCCATCTTCATTCCCTTTGCGGCCAACGGCAGCGCCATGGGTGGCATCATGCCGGTGGTGTTGTATACCGTGATCACCATGGCGATCAGCTACGGCTTAGCCCACAAAGGGTACACGCTGGGACGGGAATCGATCATCGGGCTGCTGCAAGGGGGCAAGATAAAAGAGCTGATCTACGGGGCCAACGTGCTCGGGCTGATCATGATGGGGGCGTTGTCTGCCAGCTACGTCAAGATCACCTCACCGCTGAAAATCAGCGCGTTGGAAGGTTCCGAGGTGGTGGTGCAACAGATCCTGGATTCCATCGCCCCCGGCCTGTTGCCGCTGGCTGCGGTGTTCTCGATCTACTTCTATCTGGTCAAAAAAGGACCGCGCTATACCACCATTCTGCTTTCGGTAGTGGTACTGAGCGTGGTGTGTTCCCTGTTGGGTATTTTGTAACGGAGCAGCGATGAATATTTATCAACGGCTCGGATTGAAACGGGTGATCAACGCCAGCGGCAAGATGACCATCCTTGGTGTTTCTTCGGTGCCGCATGAGGTGATGGCGGCTACGGCCGAGGCGGCGTCAGCCTTTGTGGAAATTGATGCGCTGGTGGATCGCGTTGGCGAGCTCATCTCTCAGCATACCGGTGCGCAAGACAGCTATGTGACCTCCTGCGCCTCCGCCGGGGTGGCTATTGCGGTCGCGGCAGCCATTACCCGTGGGGAGCCGGAACGGGTGGCTCAGATGCCGTGCAGTGAAGGTTTGGCGAATGAAATCGTCATGCTGCGTGGCCACAATATTGACTATGGTGCGCCGATCACCACCGCTATCCGGCTGGGTGGCGGTAAAGTGGTTGAGGTAGGGCAAAGCAATCTGGCGGCCCGCTGGCAATTAGCCAAGGCCATCACGGCGCAGACGGCGGCACTGTTTTACGTCAAGTCGCATCACTGCGTACAAAAGGGCATGGTTGCGCTGAGCGATTTTGTCGCCGTGGCCCGTGATGCCGGGCTGCCGCTGATTGTGGATGCGGCCGCAGAGGAAGATTTGCGGGCCTATGTGGCAGCCGGGGCCAACATGGTGGTGTATAGCGGGGCTAAAGCGCTGGACGCACCGACCTCCGGTTTTGTCACCGGCGATCGGCAATGGATCGCCTGCTGCAAGGCCCAGCATAACGGTATTGCGCGAGCGATGAAGATCGGTAAAGAGAACATGGTGGGGCTGGTGATGGCGCTGGATCATTATCAGCAACATCAGCCGGACTGGAGCCGCCAATTACCCGCGTTGCGCGATCTGGCACAGCAGATATCCGCGTTGCCTGGTCTACAGGCTGAAATCGAACAGGATGAAGCCGGGCGAGCGATTTATCGGGTGCGGGTAAGTGTGGACGCCTCCAGATTAGGATTAACCGCCTATCAGGTGGAAGAGCAACTGCGCACTGGCGAGGTGGCGTTTTACACCCGCCATTACTGGCTGAATCAGGGCGTCTTCAGCTTCGATCCACGGGCGCTGCGCGACGACGATTTTGCGTTGATCGTGGCGCGGCTGACGGAAATTGTGCAACAGGCCAGGGGGCAACATGCAACAGCTTGATTTTTACCAGGGACGCGTGGCCATCAACGTGCTGGCCAAAGATATCCCCAATGCGTTACGGGTACACCATGCCGCCGAAGGGCATGCCGCAATTGGGGTGATCTCGGCGCAGTTCACCAACGTTGAGCAGGGCGTGGCCGAGGTGAAACGCTGGATGGAGCAAATCCCGGCAATTTCCGTTGGCTTGGGGGCGGGGTCGGCGGCACAGTTTTATAAGGCGGCAATGATTGCGGCAGCCACCGCGCCCGCACACGTTAACCAGACCTTCACCGGCTGTGGTTTTGCCGCGGGTGCATTGGCAGCCCGAGGTATCAGCAATACCTGCATTAATGCCTTGATCTCGCCCACCGGAACGCCAGGGAAGGTGATCATTTCCACCGGAGTTCACAGCAGCCAGGGCGAGCCCGCCGTGGTGAGTTGTGACAGCGCGGTGCGTATGATCCTCGATCTGGGTGGTCATGCGGCCAAATTCTTCCCAATGGGGGGCTTATCGTCGCTGGCAGAACTGCGCGCATTGGCGGAAAGTTGCGTACGCAATGGCATGACCATGATCGAACCCACCGGCGGGATCGATACGCAAAACTTCCTGCCAATACTGGAAACCTGCCTTGACGCCGGAGTCGCAAAGGTGATGCCACACGTTTACAGTTCCATCATCGATCCACACAGCGGAGAGACCCGTGCCGAAGAGGTCGCGTTGCTGTTGGAAGGCATCAAACAGATCCTGCGCTAAGGCGCGTGGCGCCTGAATCTGCCGCACTTACCGGCTAGCGAAATTCTCACAAGGCTCAGGTGTAAATCCGAGCCTTTTTTTAATTTTTAAAAACATTAAGGCTCTTATTTATAACTCATTTTTTTTCGCTAAATGTGAAAACAGCGGTTTGCTTTCTGATTTTCGCTATGGTAAAACTAATGCAGTTGAAAATTTTACATTCATGAGGATATTGGGCAAATCGCACGGTGTGCGGCTGAAGATAGAGAATAATTATGATGAAACTTAATGGAACGCCTCTCAGAACATCTTGTTGCCAACTTTTCCTTTCTGCCATTCTTGCCAGTGAGCATCACTGGTGCAGCGAGCTATAGCGTCTTTCTCCCTTAACCGGTGCTGATGACTGGGTTCACTTCCCGTCGTTTGGCGTTGCCGGGCAAACTTCTTTAATACGTTTGGGTAGGTTTATCCCCAGAGATTTCTATATCTCAAGCGCCGCCGTGCGCCTGTTTGATGAGATAGATTGGGATAAATACGCCTTAGCGTGCGTGATTCGCCGTTTGGGAGAAAAATTATGATTTATTGGATCTTTTTAGGCTTTGCCATTACCGCCGAAATTATCGGTACCCTGTCCATGAAATACGCTAGCGTCAGCGGCGGTATGACCGGACACATCGTCATGTACGTGATGATCACCCTGTCTTACATCATGCTGTCATTAGCGGTAAAACGCGTGGCCTTGGGCGTTGCTTACGCCCTATGGGAAGGGATCGGCATCCTGTTTATTACCCTGTTCAGCGTGATGCTGTTTGATGAGCCAATCTCTGCGCTGAAAGTGCTGGGCTTGGTAGCGTTGATTGCCGGGATCCTGCTGGTGAAATCCGGCACCCGCAAGCCACGAAAACAGGTCAGCCCGCGAGGTAACAACCATGCAACAGCTTGAGTTGTACCACATTGGGTTTCTGGCCTTGGCCATCGTACTGGAGATTGTGGCCAACATCTTTCTGAAGATGTCGAACGGTTTTAGCCGAGTTTGGCTGGGGCTGTTGTCTTTGGTGTCGGTATTAGGGGCGTTCAGCGCGCTGGCGCAGGCGGTGAAGGGGATCGATCTTTCAGTCGCTTATGCGCTGTGGGGCGGTTTCGGTATTGCTGCCACTATCGCTGCCGGTTGGATCCTGTTCGGTCAACGGCTCAATGCCAAAGGCTGGATGGGGCTGGCCCTGTTATTGACGGGTATGGTCATCATCAAACTGGCTTAACGGCCAAATAAAAAACCGCAGGTCTCTACTCTTGGATTAAGGGTATGACCTGCGGTTTTTTTGTTTTACAGCGCCGCGATGATCTTGATTTCAACTTTGTATTTAGGATTCATCAGACGTGCTTCTACGGTACAACGTACCGGCGCGCTGCCTGCAACAACCCAGGCATCCCAGGCGGCATTCATGGCGGCAAAATCATCGCCGTTGGCCAGGAAAATGGTGGCGTCTAAAATCCGGCTCTTGTCCGAACCCACTCGCTCCAACAGCACATCGATAGCGGCCAAGGTGTTGGCGGTTTGCGCTGTAGCGTCATCGTCCAGATTTTCCGGGACGCTGGTGTAATAAACGGTGTCATTGTGGATCACCGCTTCTGACCAGCGCTGTGCCGGATCAATTCGTTCGATATTCATGCAATTATCTCCTTATCATCAACGTCATAAGCGTATCACAGCCGGGAACGGATGTGTGTGCGGATAAAGTCGGTGGTAGCGGCGTGGCAGGCTTGGCATAATCACCGCTGAATGATACCGGCAGAGAGATAGCGTGGCAGACGATTTCGCACCAGAAGGCGCATTGGCGCAGGCAATTAAAGGGTTCAAACCCCGTGAACCGCAAAGATTGATGGCAGAGGCGGTAACGGAAGCCATCAATTTCAAACAGGAACTGGTCGTCGAGGCAGGAACCGGCACCGGTAAAACCTACGCCTATCTGGCACCGGCGCTGCGTTCAAAGCGCAAGGTGATTATTTCCACCGGCTCCAAGGCCTTGCAGGATCAGCTTTACGCTCGCGATCTGCCCACCGTGGCCAAGGCATTAAAATACAAAGGCAAGCTGGCGCTGCTGAAGGGGCGTTCCAACTATCTGTGCCTGGAACGCCTGGAGCAGCAATCCATGGCTGGTGGCGAACTGGCTGGCCAGACGCTGATCGATCTGGTGCGGCTGCGCAGTTGGTCAACCCTGACGGAAGAAGGGGATATCAGCTCCTGCAGCGATGTGGCGGAAGACAGCTTTGTCTGGCCGCTGGTGACCAGCACCAACGATAACTGTCTGGGCAGTGATTGCCCGCTGTATAAAGAGTGCTTCGTGGTCAAGGCACGGCGCCGGGCAATGGATGCCGACGTGGTGGTGGTTAACCATCATCTGTTTCTGGCGGATATGGTGGTCAAGGAGGGCGGTTTTGCCGAACTGATCCCGGAGGCGGACGTGATGATCTTCGACGAAGCGCATCAAATTCCGGATATCGCCAGCCAATACTTCGGCAAGCAGCTCACCAGCCGCCAACTGATGGATCTGGCCAAAGATATCACCATTGCTTACCGTACCGAGGTACGCGACAGCGCACAGCTGCAAAAGAGCGCCGATCGCCTCAGCCAGAGCACGCAGGATTTCCGTTTAGCGCTGGGGGAACCGGGTTTTCGCGGTAACCTTCGTGAGGTGCTAACTCAGCCTAACGTCCAGCGCGCCTTGCTGTTGCTCGATGATGCTTTGGAACTGTGTTACGACGTGGTCAAGCTTTCCCTGGGCCGTTCGGCGTTGCTGGATGCTGCCTTTGAACGTGCTACGCAGTTCCGCGCTCGCCTGAAACGGCTCAAAGAGGTCAACGAACCCGGTTTCAGCTATTGGTATGAATGCAACTCACGCAGTTTTGTGTTGGCGCTAACGCCATTGACGGTATCAGACCGCTTCCGCGAGATGCTGGATGAAAAACCGGGTAGCTGGATTTTCACCTCAGCAACGCTGTCGGTGAATGAGCAAATGGGTCACTTTACCGATCGCTTGGGGCTGAATAAGGCCAAAACTCTACTGCTACCCAGCCCGTTTGACTATGCCAATCAGGCGCTGCTTTGCGTGCCACGTTTCCTGCCCTCGCCGAATCAACCCGGTGGGGCACGACAACTGGCCCGAATGCTGCGGCCAATGATTGAGGCCAACCAGGGCCGCTGTTTCTTCCTCTGCACCTCGCATCAGATGATGCGTGAGCTGGCTGAAGAGTTCCGCGCCACCTTGACGCTGCCGGTGCTGTTGCAAGGGGAAACCAGCAAGGGTCAACTGTTGGCGCAGTTTGTCGAAGCGGGCAATGCGTTACTGGTGGCAACCAGCAGCTTCTGGGAAGGGGTTGACGTGCGCGGTGATGCGCTCTCTTGCGTGATTATCGATAAGCTGCCGTTTACCTCGCCGGACGATCCGTTGCTGAAGGCGCGCATTGAAGATTGCCGTTTACGCGGCGGTGACCCGTTCAATGATGTGCAACTGCCCGATGCAGTGATTACGCTCAAGCAGGGGGTTGGCCGTCTGATCCGCGATACCGACGATCGGGGCGTGCTGGTGATTTGTGATAACCGCCTGGTGATGCGCCCTTATGGTGAAGTGTTTCTCAACAGCCTGCCACCAACGCCACGTACCCGCGATCTTGCGCAGGCTATTGCCTTCCTCAAGGGTGAATAGGCGCGACTTCTGGGGTGTGCTACAATGCGCGCCCTGTATGAAACCACTGATATTTCCCGCCTGAGGTTTGGCATGTCCACGCGAATTTTAGCGATCGATACGGCGACGGAAGCATGTTCTGTCGCTATCTGGAATCAAGGCGAAGTTCACGCCCTATTTGAACTGTGCCCACGCGAGCATACCCAGCGCATTTTGCCGCTGGTGCAGCAGGTGCTGGCCGAATCCGGATTATCCCTTTCACAGCTCGATGCCTTGGCCTTTGGCCGTGGCCCTGGGAGCTTTACCGGCGTGCGTATCGGCATTGGTATTGCCCAAGGGCTGGCGCTCGGCGCCGAACTGCCGATGCTTGGGATCTCCACGCTGCAAACCATGGCGCAAGGTGCCTGGCGCATGACCGGCGCGCAGCGAGTGTTGGCAGCGATCGATGCCCGTATGGGCGAGGTCTATTGGGGCCAGTTTGAACGCCAGCTTGATGGCCAGTGGCTGGAAAGCGCAGGGGAAGCGGTGCTGTCTCCACAGCAGGCTCTGGAGCGAGCGCAGCATTTGCAAGGTGATTGGGCCCATGTGGGGACCGGTTGGCAAACCTACCCAGATTTGGTTGCAGGTTCCTCGCTGAACGTTACCGATGGGAAAATGCTGTTGCCGCAGGCCGAAGATATGCTGCCTCTGGCACTACAGGCCTGGCAGCAAGGCTTGGCGGTTAGCGTGGAAAATGCTGAGCCGACCTATTTGCGTAACGAAGTGACATGGAAGAAGCTACCGGGACGCGAATAGTTTCCTATAGTTAATCTAAAGTTGCCGCCGATAGAAAACAGCTCCGCCTGCAACTTGCACTGATGAACGTTGTCGAAGTTACAGCTAATTCAGGAGATTGCGATGATCTTAACCCGTACTGTGAGTAAAAAGCTGTTAACGCTGGCAATCGCAAGCAGCGTATTGGCACTCTCTGGCTGTGTGACCATTCCTGATGCCATCCAAGGCACCAGCCCCACGCCGGTCGATCGACTGTCGGTGGTGCAAAACGCGCCGAAACAGTTTACCGGCGCGGAGGCACGCTTCGGCGGTACCGTGGTTGCGGTGGCTAATGAACGTGGGCGTACCATTCTGGAGATTGCGGCGGTGCCGCTGGATTCTGGCGCTCGCCCGATATTGGGGGAACCTTCGCAAGGCCGTTTGCTGGCTTCGGTTAACGGCTTCCTCGACCCGGTCGACTTCAGAGGGCAACTGGTCACCGTAGTTGGGCCGATCACCGGCCTACGGGACGGTAAGATTGGCATGACGCCTTACCGCTTTGTCACCATGGATGCGACCGGTTTCAAGCGTTGGCGAATCGCTCAGCAGATTGTGATGCCACCACAGCCAATGGGGCCGTGGGGCTGGCATAATGGCCCATGGGGCCCAGGTTGGGGCGGGGGTTATGGCTGGTATAATCCAGGTCCGGCGCAGGTGCAAACTTTCGTTACGGAGTAAGGACGCAGATCTGAGGCTTCGGCAAGTAGGATAGTTTTTATACTTTAGGGCGGCTTAATGGCCGCCTTAACTTTTTTTGTTGTGCGGTTGCGTCGGCAATTAGTGACGCACATCGCAACCTGAATATTGTTTAAAACCCAAACTGGTACGCTGAGTTAAAATATTGTTAAAGTTTGGCTGCAATTTTGGGGGCTGCGATGATAATTAGTAATGATTTCAGGAGTAATAGCTTGGAAAAGGTCTGGTTAAAACGTTACCCGGCGGATGTTCCGGCAGAAATCGATGCCGATCAATACTCATCCCTGATCGAAATGTTTGAGAATGCGGTTGCCCGTTACGCGGATCAACCCGCCTTTATCAACATGGGTGAGGTGATGACCTTCCGCAAGCTGGAAGAGCGCAGCCGAGCGTTTGCCGCCTACCTGCAAAACGAGTTGGGGCTGAAAAAAGGCGACCGTGTGGCGCTGATGATGCCCAACCTGTTGCAATACCCGATCGCCCTGTTCGGTATTTTACGGGCGGGGATGGTGGTGGTTAACGTCAACCCGCTGTATACCCCTCGTGAGTTGGAACATCAACTGAACGACAGCGGTGCCAGCGCGATTGTCATCGTTTCCAATTTTGCCCACACCTTGGAAAAGGTGGTGTTCAAAACCCAGGTTAAACACGTTATCCTGACCCGCATGGGCGACCAGCTCTCCGCCGCCAAAGGCACGTTGGTCAACTTTGTGGTGAAGTACATCAAGCGACTGGTGCCCAAGTACGACCTGCCGGACGCCATCTCGTTTCGCAGCGCGTTGCAGCGTGGCCGCCGCCTGCAATACGTGAAGCCAGATATTATCAATACCGATCTGGCCTTCCTGCAGTATACCGGCGGTACAACCGGCGTGGCAAAAGGAGCGATGCTGACCCACCGCAACATGCAGGCCAATCTGGTACAGGCCAAAGCGGCTTATGTGCCGTTACTGCGTGAAGGGCAGGAGTTGGTAGTCACCGCCTTGCCGCTGTATCACATCTTTGCGTTGACGGTGAACTGCCTACTGTTTATCGAGTTGGGCGGCCGTAGCCTGCTGATCACCAACCCACGTGATATTCCGGGCCTGGTGAAGGAGCTGGCAAAATACCCGTTCAGCGCCATGACCGGGGTAAATACCCTGTTTAATGCGTTATTGAACAATGAAGATTTCCAGAAGCTGGACTTCTCCACGCTGCGGCTTTCCGTTGGCGGAGGGATGTCGGTGCAGAAATCGGTGGCGGAAAAGTGGGAAAAGCTGACCGGCCATCATTTGCTGGAAGGCTATGGGCTGACGGAGTGCTCTCCGCTGGTCTCTGGCAACCCGCATGATTTGAAACACTACAGCGGCAGCATTGGCCTGCCGGTGCCATCTACCGATATCCGTCTGGTGGATGATGAAGGCAAAGATGTGCCGGTCGGTCAACCCGGTGAACTTTGGGTTAAAGGGCCGCAAGTTATGTTAGGCTATTGGCAACGCCCTGAAGCGACGGACGAAGTGTTGCGCGATGGCTGGCTGGCGACTGGGGATGTGGTTACCGTGGATGAAGAGGGCTTTATCCGCATCGTTGACCGCAAGAAAGATATGATCCTGGTTTCTGGTTTTAACGTCTATCCGAACGAGATCGAAGAGATCGTTAGCCAGCATCCGAAAGTGCTGGAATGTGCGGCCATCGGGGTACCCAGCGATGCTTCGGGTGAAGCGGTGAAGATTTGTGTGGTGAAGAAAGATCAGACACTCACCAAAGAAGAGTTGCTAACCCATTGCCGTCGGCACCTGACAGGGTATAAAGTGCCAAAAATTGTTGAGTTCCGTGACGAGTTGCCGAAGTCGAACGTCGGCAAAATCTTACGACGGGAACTGCGTGACGAACAGAAAAAGCCCAAGGCTGACGATGCCGCCTAGGCCAATCGTTGCTCCCCTTTTCAACAGCGCCGGTGAATAAGCCGGCGTTGTTGTGTTTGAATCCTAAAAATGACCAAGAGAATGATGTTTTGAATTATCAGTTGATCACTACCGACGCCGGATTGCAGCAGGTCTGCGAGCAGGCAAGAAACTACGCCCAGGTGGCGCTGGATACCGAGTTCGTCCGCACGCGTACCTATTATCCGCAGTTAGGCCTGATCCAGTTATATGATGGTGAACAACTTTCCCTGATCGATCCTCTCCCCATCAAGCAGTGGCAACCCTTTATCGACCTGCTGGCCGATACCGCCGTAGTGAAATTTCTGCACGCCGGTAGCGAAGATCTGGAGGTGTTTCTGAATGCCTTCAAGACGCTGCCGACACCGATGGTCGACACTCAAATCCTGGCGGCCTTCAGCGGCCATACGCTGTCCTGTGGCTTTGCCAAGCTGGTGACGGAGTATATGCAGGTCGATCTCGATAAGAGTGAATCGCGTACCGACTGGCTGGCGCGGCCATTGACCGAGCGCCAATGCGTTTATGCCGCAGCTGATGTGTTCTACCTGTTGCCGATGGCCAAGCAACTGGTGCAGGAGACCGAGGAAGCGGGTTGGACCGCTGCAGCCGATAACGAGTGCCGCTTGCTCTGCCAACGGCGCAGTGAGGCGCTGGCGCCGGAATTGGCCTATCGCGAAATCACCAATGCCTGGCAGTTACGTCCGCGTCAGTTGGCTTGCCTGCAAAAACTGGCCGAGTGGCGTTTACGTCAGGCGCGTGAACGCGATCTGGCGGTGAACTTTGTCGTGCGTGAAGAGAACCTATGGGCCGTGGCGCGCTATATGCCGGGTTCGCTGGGTGAACTGGAGGCGCTGGGGCTGAGTGGTCCGGAGATCCGCTATCATGGTAAAACCCTGGTGGCGCTGGTGGCGGAGGCTAACGCTCTCGAAGAATCAGCTTTGCCGGCACCGTTGAGTAACCTGGTCGATCATCCTGGCTATAAGAAAGTGTTCAAGGAGATTAAGGCTGCCATTACGTTGGTAAGTGAGCAGAGTGGCCTTAGCGTCGAACTGCTGGCTTCGCGGCGGCAGATTAACCAGTTGCTGAATTGGCACTGGAAATTGAAAGAGAGCGAGTCACAGCCTGAGTTAATCCGTGGTTGGCGTGGTGAGCTATTGGCCGCGCCGTTGCAGGCGATCCTACAGGATTATTAATCGTTAAAGATCGGGCGGGGCAGTTTAAATCAAACTGTTCCGTTTTATCTCGCTAAAAATAAGGCGAAGAAAATATTAATCGCCAGCCTTCACCATAAAGAAAGTGGTGTCAAAAAGAACTGAGAGTAGTCTCAATAGCGCGGAGTTTTTATTTTTGCGCGCGCGTTTATAACTGGACGAATATACAGTTGCCCCCTGTATAAAAATATACAGGGGGCACTCATTGCATCGCAATCATTTAGGCGTTTCTTCCGATTCCGGTAGCGTCACGTTCAGTTCAAGTACCGAAATATCGTCCCCTTTCTGCTCGAATTGCACGTGCAGCATTTCGGGGTCGATCTGAATGTATTTACAAATTACCGCTAGAATATCGCGCTTTAAATCAGGCAGATAGTGGGGTTCGCTGTCCCCACGACGACGTTCTGCGACGATAATCTGTAGCCGTTCCTTGGCTACACTGGCTGTTGATTTTTTGCGGGACAGAAAGAAGTCTAACAGAGCCATGGTTTATCCCCCAAAAAGGCGTTTCAGGAAGCCCTTTTTCTCTTCTTCGATGAAGCGGAACGGGCGTTCTTCCCCTAACAGGCGGTGAACGGTATCGTCATAGGCCTTGCCGGCATCGGACTCACTATCAAGAATAACAGGTTCACCCTGGTTAGAGGCACGTAATACCGACTGATCTTCCGGGATCACGCCAAGTAGCGGGATACGCAGGATTTCCAGCACGTCTTCCATGCTCAACATGTCGCCACGGCTGACGCGGCCCGGGTTGTAACGGGTTAGCAGCAGATGTTCCTTGATCGGGGATTCCCCTCTCTCGGCACGGCGCGATTTGGAAGCCAGAATGCCCAGGATACGGTCGGAGTCACGTACTGAAGACACTTCCGGGTTGGTGGTGATGATGGCTTCATCGGCAAAATACAGCGCCATCAAAGCACCGGATTCGATCCCTGCGGGTGAGTCGCAAACCACAAATTCGAAGGCCATCTCGTCAAGATCGCCGAGGATTTTTTCCACGCCTTCACGGGTCAGTGCGTCTTTGTCACGGGTTTGCGAAGCGGGCAGAATGTAGAGGTTGTCGGTGCGCTTGTCTTTGATTAACGCCTGGTTCAGCGTGGCGTCACCTTGGATAACGTTCACGAAATCGTAAACGACCCGGCGCTCACACCCCATGATGAGGTCAAGATTACGCAGACCGATATCAAAGTCGATCACCACGGTTTTCTTGCCTTTCTGGGCCAAGCCGGTCGCAATGGCCGCACTTGATGTGGTCTTGCCAACGCCCCCTTTACCCGATGTAACAACAATAATGCGTGCCATGAAATGGATTCCTTGTCAAAAGGGCTTAATTTAAAGGTTGTATGGTTAAAGCATTATCCAACAGGCTGAGCCTTGCTGCCTGCCCGAGGTACTCGGACGGGATCTGATCGCTCAACCAGTACTGCCCTGCGATAGAGACTAGCTCAGCACCCAGGTGCGTGCAAAAAATCTGACACTGGGTATCGCCAGAGGCGCCAGCCAGTGCGCGGCCACGCATGCTACCGTAAATATGAATATTGCCGTCGGCAATCAGTTCGGCACCGGCACTGACGCTGCTGGTGACGATCAAATCGCTGTTACGGGCGTAAATCTGTTGACCTGAACGGACAGGAGTACTGATGATGCGCGTTTTGGCTGGGGCATTATCAGGTACTGGCGCGATCACCGGAGCCGGTGGGGCCGCCTTCTGGCCTTTACCTTCATTGAGCAGTGGCAAACCGGCGCGGGCGATGGACCGTTTCTGCCGCTCATCTTTGCAACCGCTGATGCCGACCACGCGCAGCCCAGCCGCAGTGACAGCCCGTTGAATTTCTTTCCAGTCTGCGTCGCCGTTCAGCGTAGCAACATTAATAACAACAGGGGCATTTTTGAGAAAAGCTGGCGCTTGTTCCACCTTTTCTTGCAGTGCCTGGCGTATTACCTCGGGGTCGCAATTATGTAAATGAACCACCGATAGGGTAAAACTGCTGCCTTTTAGCTCAATTGGCGATTGTGACATCTATCCTGACTCAGTCTCAGCAACTTAAATCCCCGGAATACCACTCGGGGTGCGATATTCCGAAGTACTATAAGCATGTTATAGTCAGAGTTATATCCAGGCAAGACGCTGCCTCAATTAAATAGAGTTTTAAAAATGTTTTGTGTCATCTATAGAAGTGCCAAGCGCGATCAGACTTATCTTTATGTCGAAAAAAAAGACGATTTCTCTCGGGTGCCGGAAGATCTGATGAAAAGTTTTGGCACTCCGCAGTATGCCATGATGCTGTCGCTCGACGGGCGTAAGAAATTGGCCTCAGCGGATATCGAGAAGGTGAAAGAAGCCCTAAAGCAGGAAGGGTTTTATCTGCAGTTCCCACCGCCGGTGGAAAACCTATTAAACCTTCATTTGTCTGACGCCAAAAAATAACCGGGCGTCGATTTTCAACCCTGTGTTAACGCCAGCTTTTAAGCATCATCTGCATCTGGCGGCAGGTCGTCACAGGTAGGGAAAATCATGAAGAAGATGTCGATAATGCTAACGCTGCTCCTTTTGGCTGGCTGCGTTAAACAGGTGGGGGCAGCTCCCGCGCCAGCAACGCAGCCAACCGGGAGCACGCTGGCAGAAACCGGGCGTGATCCGGCGGAGTTCCCGGCTTATGTGGAACAATTGAAGCGCCGGGCCATCAAGCAGGGTATACCTGCGGCTACCGTTGAGGCTGCCTTTGCCAACGCGCATTTTGTCGATCGGGTGATTAATGCCGATCGCAATCAGTTGGAAAAGAAGATCACGCTGGATGATTACCTCAGCCGTGTGTTGCCCGCGTGGAAGATCCAGCGGGGCCGCGAGATGCTTCAGCAATATCAGCCACAGCTGGCGCGAGTGACGGCGCGTTATGGCGTTCCGGAACAATACATTGTCGCGCTATGGGGTATGGAAAGTGCCTTTGGCAAGATACAGGGTAAGGAAGATGTTGTTTCTGCGTTGGCGACGCTGGCGTTTGAAGGCCGGCGCGAAGCGTTCTTTTCCAAACAGCTGATGGCGGCCTTACAGATTATTGAGCAGGGTCACGTTGATGCGGGCAACCTGAAAGGGTCCTGGGCGGGGGCGATGGGGCAGAGCCAGTTTATGCCAACCTCGTTTTTGACCTATGCCGCAGATGGAGATGGCGACGGTAAAATCGATATCTGGAATAATCTCGACGATGTGTTTGCCTCCACGGCCAACTATTTGGCTACCGAGGGTTGGCAGGCTGGGGTTGGCTGGGGCCGTGAAGTCAAACTGCCCGCGCAATTCAATGTTGACCAACTGGGGCTGAAAGATGCCCAGGGGCATCGCGAGGAACGGTGGGCGGCAAAAGGAGTGGTGTTAGCGGATGGTTCACCCTTACCGGCCTCTGGTTTGCGTAGTTGGGTGATTGCTCCAGATGATATGCAAGGACGCGCATTCTTGGTTTATGATAACTTCCGTACTCTCATGCACTGGAATCGTTCGTATTATTTCGCGATCAGCGTGGGAATGATGGCCGACGGTATCGGTCAATAGGTCGGTAACTACCAGGTGCCTGGAATGGCACCCCGTACGTATCATGGGCTGAGGTTATCTGGCCCCTACACTGTGGTTGGGAGAGGCGGTATGTATCAACATAGAGACTGGCAAGGAGCGTTGCTTGATTTCCCGGTAAGCAAAGTGGTTTGCGTAGGCAGCAACTACAGCGATCACATCAAGGAGATGGGGAGTGTCACCCCGCCTGAGCCGGTGTTGTTTATCAAACCTGAAACAGCATTGTGTGATATTCGTCAACCGGTTGCGATCCCCAAGGGGCTGGGGTCGATTCATCATGAAGTCGAGTTGGCGGTGCTGATTGGTACCCCATTAAAGCAGGCCAATGAAGATCGCGTGGCCCGTGCCATTGCGGGCTATGGGGTGGCACTGGATTTGACCTTGCGCGATCTGCAGGCCGGGTTCAAGAAGGCGGGTCAACCTTGGGAAAAAGCCAAGGCATTTGATGGCTCTTGCCCGATCTCCGGCTTTATTCCGGTGGCTGAGTTTGGCGATCCGCAAAATGCCGAGCTGTCTTTGTCGATCAATGACGAACTGCGCCAGCAGGGCAATACCCGCGATATGATCAACCCCATTTTGCCGCTGATTGCCTATATGAGCCGTTTCTTTACGCTGCGTGCGGGCGACATCATTCTGACCGGTACTCCTCAAGGGGTCGGGCCAATGGTTTCCGGCGATATGCTGAAAATCTCGCTTAACGGTAAGACCCTGAGCACCCGAGTGATTTAATCCCGCTTTATTTTTCTGCCTGTCGGGCCTTCTGGGTGTTGCAGGCAGAAACCTCTTTGCTACCTTACACTGTTATTATCCACGTTGGATGTCGTTGCGGCAGGCAGGGGCAGCCGGGGAAACGTTTCCTTTTGCGCTGAGTGTCTATATAGTGTGCCCCCTTGAACCTGCTTGCAGGTGGTTTGTTCATTTACCTATTTTCGGAAGTCGATATGTCACAACTCCCTTTTTGGCAACAGAAGACGCTGGACGAAATGTCTGAGGCAGAGTGGGAATCGCTGTGCGACGGATGTGGGCAATGCTGTCTGAACAAGCTGATCGATGAAGATACCGATGAGATTTACTTCACCAACGTGGCCTGCGATCAGCTTAATATCAAATCTTGCCAGTGCCGCAACTACGAGCGCCGCTTTGAGCTGGAAGAAGACTGCATCAAGCTGACGCGCGAAAACCTCACCACGTTCGACTGGCTGCCGCCAACCTGCGCCTATCGCCTGATCGGCGAGGGTAAACCCTTGTTTGACTGGCACCCGTTGGTCAGCGGATCAAAAGCGGCAATGCACGGTGAGCGCATTACCGTACGCCATATCGCGGTGCGTGAAAGCGAAGTCGTGGATTGGCAGGATCATATCCTCAACAAACCCAGTTGGGCTAGGTGAGTGGCTGTTATAACCAGAAACCGTGGCCAAATAATTACGCTTGTCACCGCAACACCTTAAGCTAAGTCAGGAGGGAGCCATGCAGGTTAGCCGACCGTTGAGCGCATGGACGCGCGATACGAGCCTCCAGGGATGGATTCACGGCGTGTCGGCGTTCTGCATGGCTCCCTCCTGTAGCACTATTACGTACAGCTACGTATTACTAGCGCTTTTTAGAACGTAGTCTGCGGTCTTATCGCACCACCAAAACCGAGGTTTTGGCATACCTGACTACCGATGATGCCGTTGTGCCAAGCAAGAAGGTGGTGATACTTGGCCTTCGCGAACCGACAACGATCAGATCGGCGTTGATCTCATCAGCAAAATTCAAAATCCGATCCCGTGGCGCGCCGATCTCTACCGAACAGTGCACTCGGCCTTCCGGAATATCAAACGCCGTAACGGCTTTCTTTAACTCCGCCAGTGCAATCTGTATCCGTTCATCATCGCTGGGCAGCAACCGCTCGGGGTGCGATAACCCATATTCATAATAAGAGAGCATAGGGGAGAGTACGGCGAGGAAATGGATATGCGGGTAATCGATGTTTGCCAGTGAATGAATAGTGGGAATGACTTTCTGTGTTAACTCGATTTCAGCCAAATCAATGGGCGCTAAGATAGTCTTGTACATACAACCTCCATAATGAGTAGGTGATGTGCATACTACTGCGTGATTAATATACCAAATTTGCTGCCCCAATGGGGTGACACAGATCGAAGTTATGGCCGATCCAGCGATTAACCCGCGGATCGGCTGAAAAGCCAGGCTTTCTATATCAATGGCTTGTGTAACAACTCTTGCAAGACGTTCAGCGGCGCATGCTGCGGGGTTTTCATGGCGCTCACCGGTAAAATAAAGGTCTGTTCCAGCATATATTGGCCAGCCATAGCAGCATGGGGAGTTTGATCGGAAAAACAGATCCAGCTGCTTCCTGGGGGGAATTCCACTGCCTGCTGGGGGCCGCTTTCCTGGTAGTCTTTATCTGCCTTCATCGCATCGTGCATTTGCAGCATCAGGTGATCGTAGTGACTACGGCGCGTTTTGGTAATGCCAACTTTATCCTGCAACCAACTGGCAAAGGGCGAATAACGTTTCAGGCGTGGCAGAAAACGTTGCGCCAACTGGGGGAACGGCTCCCCGACTCGCCACTGGCGGCTTTCACCATGAGGGTTGATATTGGTGAAGATGCGTAAAATACGGTTGCCATAATTGGGGCGAGAAGGGAACGCATCGACATGCAGGCGGCGGTCGTCCTTGCGCCATGAAGTCGAGGCTGTCCACGCAGAGATCGGGTGTAGACGCAGGCTATTGGTGGGCATTTGCACTGCGTGCCGATATTCGGGCAGCACGGAATCGATTAAATGCTGGCAGGCTTGATAGTGCCGAGCCATTAATTTATGTACTGCTTCGCGTTTGGCCTCAAGGGCAACCCCGGTCAGTTTTTGTTGTTCTGGCTGATAGCTAATATTTTTGCGTTTGGGATCGACCAACTCTGGGGTGAGTAAGGTTTTTTCCGCGTCGGTCAGATTAAAGGCCAGATGAGGGAAATAGAGCACCTTGCCGCTTTCCAACTCGGCTACGGCATCCAGAGTAGCAGAGGCGGTAGCATTCCAGTCTAAATAGGGCAGCGTTGTGATGGCCGATTGCAGATTGATTTTATTTTCTGACATAGTGATCCCTTGCTCAAAATACTCTGTCTATCTTATTGGCTGCGACTGTTCAGTGGTTGAGCGCCTGCGGCCTTGGTAGACGTAGGCGTTTTATCATGCAGAGCATAGCCGAAATAGCGTGCTAACCGGGCAGTTAGGTTAAACAAAAGTTAAACGGAAAGGTAAATAAATCAGGGCGGATGAGGGGAGTGGCTTATATATGTCAGCATTTTATTAGTATCCGCCCTAAAGTATTAATACGGTGAATGAAAAACGGCCAATCAGTGATTAAGTGTAGCCAATATATCGGTGCTTGAAAGGGGAGAATTGCCAAAGATTGGGCGGTATATCGGCGGGGAACCACAACAAAACTTAATGTTATGTAAATTACGTCATAATCGCCTGGTGGACGCTTCTTTTTAAACAAAATCTTAGGTAGCTTGTCGGCACCTCCGCCTGTGATGAGAATGTGATGATGAAGATGGTACGCCTATTTGCCGTGGCCGGAGTACTGATCGTGCTCGTGTATTACTTTACCCATACTTGATGTTGCTTGCCTACTACACACGATGCCATTGATTACCCAAACGGACGCAGCATGCAGCGGCCCTACTCGGTAAGCCTCAGTAGCAATAAAAAACGGCGCCCTTAGGCGTAATGCTTATCAGTTAAGCTTTTAAAGGAGGCCGCAACGGATAACGTTGCGGCCTCTTTTTTACTGCTCTCGGGTAATGTCGCGCTCTTCTCCCTGGCAGCACGAAGCTAGATGCCATGCTCAGTATCTCTTCCATGACTTTTGGCAGTTTTCCCGGCGACACTCCTGGCAGTAACCGCAAGTGGCTGCACAGATACAACGCGGATTGTTTAAAGCCCATCTGATAAGGCTCTACGCCTTTCAGACTGTACGCCATCTGCCCCATCATAAAGCGCAACAGATTGTACGCCAGCGCCACACCCCACAGTTCCTGACGCACCAGCTCCGGCTTTTTACTCCGCAGTGTCAGCTCATTATTCAGCAGATGCTGTTTCATCTCCCTGAACCCGTGCTCTATCTCCCACCTGTGGCTGTACAGGTCTGCGATATCTGCTTTCGGGTATCTGAGCGGGTCACACATCGATGTCAGTATCTGCACCGTTTTACCCCCCACGTCCTTACTTATCAGTCTTGCTGTCAGGGTTTCCGGGGCATCCCGCCATTTCTTTTTCGCCTGGGGTGACAGCCGCAAGGTCACCAGGCTCTGTCCGGGCCCCAGGTTTCTCACCACCTCATACTGCGCACCTTTGCGTAATGGCAGCATCCAGTGTCTTTCTTCGCCTGATGACTGCCAGCGATGCAGCAGGCCCAGGGCATAGAAGCCTTTATCCATAATGGTCAACGAGTGGTCAGGCGTTTTGGCGATAAGCTGGGCTGCAAGTTCAGCCTCACCTGCATCAGAGACGCTGTCGAAGGCAACGGCAGACAGCAGATGGCTTGTCACTTCCATCTGGCAGACCATACGCAGTTGCGGCCATTCGGACCGCTTGTTCACATTGGCGGTACGGCCAAAAGCAGCATCATTCTCTGGTGTGTCCGGTGTTCTCCACAGCGTGCCGTCTACTGCCATCAACGTCAGTCCGTTCCAGTGAGACAAGGGTGTTTTTTCAAACCAGAGCTGGCGTGTTTTTTCGAACATCAACCGGATAACATCCTCCCCGAGCCGTTGGCGGGCCTGAACAATGGCACTGGGTGCAACAAAAGGCCGGTTGCCGGGCAGAAGAATGTCCATATGGGAGACCAACTGGCTCATGGAGTGAGAGCGGAACAGGGCCATGCCGGTGACAGCCCAGACCATCATCTCCATGGAGAGGCGGCGCTTGCGCAGGGTGACGATACCTGTGTCGGCCAGGCACTCATCAATCAGTTCAGGAGAAAGCAGGTCTGCAAGAGCAGCAAACTCCTGTGGGGAGAATTTATGGACAGTATCTAAAGCTTGGCTGAGTAACATAAAAAAATCCGTAATCCCTGGAGAGATTACGGATTCTTACACAGTGGCTGGATCGTTCAAGTGATCCTTAACTGATCGGCATTACGCCCTTAGGCGCCGTTTTTGCGATGTTATAGCGTTAGCGGCCAAACAGATCGCGTTTACGTTGGCGGACAAATTGGCTGAGCAGAACCACAATCCCGATCAGCAAATAGGCAGCAAAAATCCCCACCAGCCACTGAGGCATTTCCAACGACAGGAACTGCCACTGGCGCACCGAGCAGTCACCTGATGCGTGGAACACCGCAGGCGCCCATTTGTCTAACGGCAGCCAAGATGGGAAGCTGACAAAGAAATCACAGGTATTAAACGGCGATGGATGCAGCTGGATCATCGTGTGTTTCCAGGCTAACTGCAGGCCTTCCCAGGCACTGTAAATCCACAGCAGGATCGCCACATAGCGTAGCGGCGACTTCGGTGCCAATGCACCAAGCAGTGACGCACCCAAAATCCCGAACAGCGCGACACGTTCGTAGATACACATTACGCAAGGCTGTAACAGCATCACGTGCTGAAAATAGAGGGCCGCCAACTCCAGTACCAATGCAGTCAGAGCCAACAACAGCCAAGCACCGCGCCCCTGCGAGCAGCGGTTAAAGAATTGCAACATATCTATATTCTTCCATGCAGTAAGCAATTGAACCGGCAGTGTAAACCAATTCATCCCCGCTGCCAGCTATCTAACGACGATTCAGTGAAAAATATCGTCGTTTGCAGGGACGGTTATGGCGGCTAATGTGCAGCGATTGGGGCCGTCGCGTCAAGCGGTAGCGGCATTAACCACTGCCATTGGGTAAACAGGTCCGTTACCGGTGCCAGAGTATGCTGCACACACAGCAGGCCAACCAGGGTCAGCACCACCGTGTAAGGCAATGCCATCCAGATCATGCGGCCATAAGACAGACGTACCAACGGCGCCAGGGCAGAGGTCAGCAGGAACAGGAAAGCAGCCTGCCCGTTGGGTGTAGCCACCGAAGGCAGATTGGTACCGGTGTTAATCGCTACCGCTAACAGTTCGAACTGTTGCAGTGAAATTGCTCCGTCCGCCAGTGCCGCCCGCGCTTCGTTAATGTAAACCGTACCGACAAAAACGTTATCAGAAACGGAAGAGAGCAGACCGTTGAACAGATAAAACAGGGAAAGCTGTGAGCTCGGCGGTGCTTGTAGCACATAGTGGATCACCGGAGTAAACAGCTGCTGTTCAATGATCACCGCCACGACGGTGAAGAACACCGTCAGCAGCGCGGTAAAGGGCAGGGCTTCTTGGAAAGCCTTACCGATCGCATGCTCATCGGTTACGCCGCACAGCGAGGTTGCCAAAATGATCACCGAGAGGCCAATCAGGCCCACTTCCGCCAGGTGGAAGGCCAAGGCAATCACCAACCAGAGGCCGATTAACGCCTGTACCACCAACTTCATTTTTTCCTGGCGGCTACGCTTGGCCGTTGCCTGGCGATCGAACTCTTTTAGTACGCTACGCACCTGGTCCGGCAGTTTGGTGCCGTAGCCAAATACCGCAAAACGTTCAACCAGCAGGCAAACCAACAGACCGCAAACGAACACCGGTAGCGTGACGGGGGTCATGCGCAGGAAAAATTCGCCAAAGCCCCACCCGGCGCTTTTGGCGATGATCAGGTTCTGCGGCTCGCCCACCATGGTCATCACGCCCCCGAGAGCAGTGCCGACGCCCGCATGCATCAGCAGGCTGCGCAGAAAGCCACGGAACTGTTCCAGCGTCTGTTTATGGTCGGCATCTTCCAGGTGACTATCGTCACTAATATCGATTTTCTGATTGGAGGCGACGTTATGGTAGATCGAATAAAACCCCGTGCCGACGCTGATCACCACCGCGACCACGGTCAGGGCATCCAGGAAGGCAGAGAGCAGTGCAGCGGCAACGCAGAAGGACAACGATAGCAGCATCTTTGAGCGGATGTTCAGCAGCAGTTTGGTAAACACAAACAGCAGCAATTGCTTCATAAAGTAGATGCCTGCCACCATAAACACCAGCAGCAATAACACCTCAAGATTACTGGCAATTTCCGCGCTGACGTGTGCGGGGCTGGTCATGCCGATCAACACTGCCTCAATGGCCAGTAGTCCGCCGGGCTGTAGCGGGTAGCATTTCAGCGCCATCGCCAGCGTAAAGATAAACTCGATAACCAGTAGCCAGCCCGCTACGAAAGGGCTGACCAGGAAAAATACCAAGGGATTGATCACCAGAAAACTGATGATGGCCAGTTTGTACCAATCGGGGGACGCCCCGAGAAAGTTCTTTACCAATGCCGAGCGTATTGTCATATCCATGCTTGTTTTTGCGAAACCTTAAAGTGAGTTGGCTCGTCATACCCTAACAACGGCAGTGGGGCTGATGCAAACAACGAAGCCCTAATAGCCTGAAATTTCGGCGAAGTGGTTTTTTTCATCTTTTTGCCAGCTTATGCACACTTTCGTTTATTGTTTTTGGCTCGCGCTATGTGATGCCCCGGCGATCTGGTATGATCTGCCGATTACAATTACTGATTATCGTCGTTACGGAACATCAAACACATGGTTATAAAGGCGCAGAGTCCTGCCGGTTTCGCGGAAGAGTATATTATTGAAAGTATTTGGAATAACCGCTTCCCTCCCGGCTCTATTTTGCCCGCGGAACGTGAGCTTTCAGAACTGATTGGCGTCACGCGCACCACATTACGTGAGGTTCTACAGCGACTGGCCCGTGACGGCTGGCTGACTATTCAGCACGGCAAGCCGACCAAAGTGAACAATTTTTGGGAAACCTCCGGCCTTAATATTCTGGAAACCCTGGCCCGGCTCGATCACAACAGCGTACCGCAGCTGATCGATAATCTGCTGTCAGTGCGGACCAATATTGCCTCGATCTTTATCCGTGCGGCGGTGCGTAACCACCCGGAGCAGGCGCAGGAAGTGTTGGCGAAAGCGGCGCTGGTTGACGATCAGGCGGATGCCTTCAACCAGCTCGACTATGAAATTTTCCGTGGCTTGGCCTTTGCCTCGGGCAACCCGATTTACGGCCTGATCCTCAATGGCTTGAAAGGGCTGTATACTCGCGTTGGCCGTTATTACTTCTCCAACCCGGAAGCGCGCAAACTCGCACTGACCTTCTACAACAAGCTGTCTAGCCTGTGTCATGAGAAGATGTACGATCAGGTGATGGATTGCGTGCGTAACTACGGTAAAGAGAGTGGGGCTATTTGGCAGAGCATGCAGGGCACTATGCCAAGCGATCTGACCGAAGCGCGTCGTTAATTCGCGTTATTCCCGTAATCAGATAGTTGAAGGGGCGCTGCATGCGCCCCTTTGTCATATTGCCGCTTTATAACGCGTTGGGTCTTGGTGGGCAGCGGTCCAGCAACTCAACGCTACCATCTTCGTTTTGCTGCTCCAGAATAATGTCGAACCCCCATAGACGATGCAGATGTTTCATCACCTCACGGCGACTTTTATCCAATGGAGCCCGGTCCTGCGGAATGTAGCGCAGCGTTAATGAACGATCGCCACGCAGATCCACATTCCAGATCTGAATATTGGGTTCGTGGTTACTCAGGTTGTACTGAGCCGACAGCTCCTGACGTATCGCCCGATAGCCCGCTTCGTTGTGGATCGCTGAAATCTCCAGGTAATTGTTTCGATCGTCATCCAGCACGGTAAACAAGCGGAAATCACGCATCACCTTCGGTGACAGGAACTGGCTGATAAAGCTCTCATCCTTGAAGTCACGCATGGCGAAGTGCAGGGTATCCAACCAGTCTTTGCCGGCGATATCCGGAAACCAGTAGCGATCTTCTTCGGTCGGCGACTGGCAGATCCGTTTGATGTCCTGGAACATGGCAAAGCCCAGCGCGTATGGGTTGATGCCGCTGTAGTATTGGCTGTTGTACGGTGGTTGGTAGACCACATTGGTATGGCTGTGCAAGAACTCGAGCATAAAGCGATCCGTCACGCGCCCTTCGTCATACAGGTGGTTAAGGATGCTGTAGTGCCAGAAGGTGGCCCAGCCCTCGTTCATCACCTGCGTCTGTTTTTGCGGGTAGAAATACTGGCTTACTTTACGCACGATGCGCAGCACTTCGCGCTGCCAGGATTCCAGCAACGGGGCGTTTTTCTCCATAAAATAGAGAATGTTTTCCTGCGGCTCCCGTGGAAAACGCACGGCCTGTTCCGGCAGGGCTTCGCGATCGACTCGCGGCAGGGTTTTCCACAGCGAGTTGACCTGGCTTTGCAGATACTCCTCACGGCTCTTTTGGCGGGCTTTTTCTTCCACCAGCGAGATTTTTTGTGGCCGTTTGTAGCGATCGACCCCGTAATTCATCAGCGCATGGCAGGAGTCCAGCAGCTTTTCTACTTCTTCCACGCCATAGCGTTCCTCACATTCACTGATGTAATGGCGGGCAAACAGCAGATAATCGACAATCGAACTGGCGTCGGTCCAACTGCGGAATAGATAGTTATTTTTGAAAAACGAGTTGTGCCCATAGCAGGCATGAGCCATAACCAGTGCTTGCATGGTGATGGTGTTTTCTTCCATCAGATAGGCAATACACGGGTTGGAGTTGATCACGATCTCATAGGCCAACCCCTGCTGACCATGCTTATAGCGCTGCTCGGTTTCGATGAATTTTTTACCGAATGACCAGTGGGTATAGTTGATCGGCATCCCGACGCTGGAATAGGCATCCATCATCTGCTCGGAGGTAATGACCTCGATCTGATGCGGATAGGTGTCGAGCCGGTAATGTTTGGCAACCCGGTCGATCTGTTCCAGATACACCTGCAACAGGTCGAATGTCCAGTCCGGTCCATCGCTCAGACGTTTATCTTCCTTAACCTTTTTCTGTGTCGAAGTAGTCATCAGCGCACCCTCGTTATGAACGGCGTCGGCTCTTTTGGCAGACCCTTTAACAATGATAGTCCAAGTCGTAATAAATCGTTTGAAATCATCCGTGCTGAGCATTGATAACCACTTGGGGTAGCTATGCTTAAACCCGCTTTGCGGCCTGTGGCGGTACTCAACCTGGCATTCGGACCGTGAGGCAGAGGAAACTGATGCGCAATGCTCGTAGTTGGAATTATTCACCTGAAATATTTAATTAAACAGATTTATATTCCAGATTGTGAAGGTTGTTATTCCATATGGCGTTGGTTGTTTTCGCTGATGTTTTTGGCGGATGAACAGCCTGATTTTTCGTCAAAATGCGCTTTAACAGCATCTTATCGTTATTTCTTGACCCGTATTGCCAAAGACTGGCGCATCAACGATAAAATAATTGTGAATATTGTCACGATTAATAAACGAGTTGTTGAGTAGTTTTTTCCACTGAGTTAATTTCCTGTTATTGGTAGATTGTGCTTTATCGATCCTTGGGCTGGAGTCAGCGATGAGAGTGGTTATTTTAGGTAGCGGAGTGGTAGGGGTTGCCAGTGCATGGTACTTGGCAAAAGCGGGCCATGAGGTGACGGTGATCGATCGTCAACCCGGGCCAGCCTTGGAAACCAGTGCGGCCAATGCCGGGCAAATATCTCCGGGTTACGCCGCACCTTGGGCAGCACCTGGGGTACCGTTGAAGGCGATTAAATGGATGTTCCAGCGTCACGCGCCGTTGGCAGTCCGCCTAGACGGCAGCAGTTTCCAACTGCGCTGGATGTGGCAGATGCTGAAAAACTGCGATACCGCCCACTATATGACCAATAAAGGCCGTATGGTGCGTCTGGCGGAATACAGCCGCGACTGCATTAAAGCTCTGCGTCAGGAAACCGGCATCCAGTACGAAGGCCGTCAAGGCGGCACGCTGCAACTGTTCCGCACCCAGCAGCAGTTTGACAGCGCGGCCAAGGACATTGCCGTGCTGGAGGACGCCGGAGTACCTTACAAACTGCTGGAGGCCAGCCAGTTGGCGACGGTTGAACCGGCGTTGTCGCAGGTTGCCCATAAGCTGACCGGCGGTTTACAGCTGCCGAATGATGAAACCGGGGACTGCCAACTGTTCACCCAGCAGTTGGCCAAGCTGGCTAAGCAGGCCGGAGTCAACTTCCTGTTTAACCGCAACGTTGAACGCTTGCTGGTGGAAGGAGATAAAATTACCGGCGTGCAGTGTGATGGTGAAATCATTACTGCCGATAGCTATGTTGTGGCGTTCGGCGCCTATTCTACCGCGCTACTGCGCGATCTGGTGTCCATTCCGGTTTATCCGTTGAAAGGTTACTCATTAACCATCCCGATAACCGATGAAGCGGCCGCGCCATTCTCTACCGTGCTGGACGAAACCTACAAAATTGCCATTACTCGCTTCGATAAGCGCATCCGCGTGGGCGGTATGGCGGAGATTGTTGGCTTCAATACCCAGTTGGAGCAGAAGCGGCGTGAAACGCTGGAAATGGTGGTACGCGATCTGTATCCGAACTGTGGGCGTGTTGAAGAGGCAACATTCTGGACGGGGCTGCGCCCGATGACGCCAGATGGCACGCCAATCGTGGGGCGCACTCCGCTGAAAAATCTCTATTTGAATACCGGCCATGGCACCTTGGGTTGGACGATGGCCTGCGGCTCCGGGCAGTTGCTTGCCGATTTGATCTCAGGGGTCACCCCGGCCATTGCTTCAGACGATCTGGCGGTGGCGCGTTACCGCGCAGACTTTCGGCAGGGACCTGTTGTTCCCTTGAATGACGTGCACCCGGCACGCTGAAACACAATCTGATAGGAGAGCCCATGCCTCGCCCGATTACCGCGACGCTGCATTTGGCCGCGTTGACCAATAACCTGCAGGTAGTTCGTCGTTTTGCTCCTACGGCTAAAATCTGGGCCGTTGTTAAGGCCAATGCCTATGGCCATGGTTTGCAGCACGTCTGGCGCAGCCTAGGCGAGAATAGTGATGGTTTTGCCTTGCTCGATCTTAACGAGGCAGTGTTACTACGCGAATCTGGCTGGCAGGGGCCGATTCTGTTGCTGGAGGGCTTTTTCCAGCCCGCAGACCTGATGCTGATCGATCGTTACCGGTTAACCACGGCGGTGAACAGCGACTGGCAACTACAGGCGATTGCCGAAGCGCGTTTACAGGCGCCGCTGGATATTTATCTCAAGTTGAACAGTGGTATGAACCGCCTAGGATTTGCCCCGGAGCGGTTGCACAGCGCTTGGCTAGCCGCAAAGGAGCTGCGTAATATTGGTTCGATAACGCTAATGAGCCACTTCGCCACCGCCGACGGTGCTGAAGGCGTAACGGAGCAAATGGCCGTGATTGAACGCGCGACTGCTGCGATTGATCTGCCTCGTTGTCTGGCCAACTCGGCGGCCACCCTGTGGCACCCACAGACGCAGGGGGAATGGGTGAGGCCGGGGGTTATACTTTATGGCGCATCACCCAGCGGCCACTGGCAGGACATCGCCGCTACCGGTTTGCAACCGGCGATGACGCTGAGCAGCAAGATCATTGGCATCCAACAGCTGCAAGCGGGAGACCGGGTAGGGTATGGCTGGCGCTATGCCGCTCGTGGGCCGCAGCGTATCGGCGTCGTAGCCTGTGGTTATGCGGACGGCTATCCTCGCCATGCGCCCACCGGGACTCCAGTCTGGGTGGACGGTGTGCTGACGCACACGGTAGGTTCGGTTTCCATGGATATGATGACGGTGGATTTGACGCCGTGCCCGCAGGCAACCATTGGTACTGATGTCGAACTGTGGGGAAGGAAACTGCCGGTCGATGATGTGGCTGCCGCAGCCGGAACCTTGGGTTACGAACTGCTGACAGCCTTGGCGGCACGGGTGCCTATTGTTGTAGAAGAATAGACTCAGCCGATCTTCTTCAACTGTCCTTTGATTTGCTTGCTGCGCTGCCGCGCGTGTAGCGCCAGCAGGCAACCTACCAGCATCACCAACGCCAGCGACATTTTCGGTTGCAGTGGTAACGCCATCGCGATCAGGCCCAGCGCGGCCCCCCCGGCCATCTGAATAAAACCTACCAGTGCTGAAGCCACACCAGCTTCGTTAGAGTAAGGCTCCAACGCATAGCTGGTTGACGGCCCCATGACAAAAGCCAATCCGGCGCAGGCGCAGGCCACGGGCAGGATATACGCCAACCAATGGCTTTGTGCAGCGTCACCCAGTAGTGCCACGCCCAACACTAACGCGAGACATCCTAACCCCATCAGTATGCCGCCGGTCGCCAGGCAGAAAGGGCGGCCAATCTTGTGAATGATGCGGTTGGCGACAAAGCTGACCAGCATGATCCAGAAACCGTTGGCACCAAATACCAAAGAGAACTGCAGCGGTGATAGCCCGGCAGTGCCCATCAGCACGTTAGGTGCCAATGAAACATAAGTTAGCGCCATCCCCATCGCCCCAGCGTTGACCACCGCAAAGGAGATAAAACGGCGATCGCCGAGAATACGCAGATACTGTCGTACCGGCAGCCCTTTGACGGCCACGGTAGTAGCGGGGCGGGTTTCCGGCAGGAAGAAGATGACCAGCAATAACACCACTGCGGCATAACCGACCAGGAACCAGAATGGGGCGCGCCAGCCGAAGGCTTCTGCCAGCAAGCCACCGAGCAGCGGGGCCAGTGCAGGAATGATATTCAGCGTGCCGTTGAGAAAACCGAAAGCGCGTGCGGCGTCATCGCCATTCATCCGATCGCGCACGCCACTAAATGCTACAACGGCGGTACAGCAAACGGCCACACCTTGCATCAGGCGTGAAGCGACAAAGATATCCGCCGTTGTCGCCAGCGCGGCCATGGCTGCACCCACCATATAAATCAGGATCCCGGCGATAGCCACCGGCTTACGACCGTAGTTATCCACCAGCGGACCGGCGATCACCTGGCCAAGACCCAACACCAGAATAAACAGCGAAATGGTGGATTGGATCAAGGCTTCGCTGCTGTTAAGGCCCAGGGCAATGGCAGGAATGGTCGGCAGATAGAGATCAATTCCCAGAGGGCCAAGTAACACCAGGCTGAGCAGGAGAAAGAGAAATTTTTGCATAACAAAAATGGCACATCCGAATGACAAAGAGGACTAGAGTAGAGATCCCAACCGCAAATGGGAAGCGATAACGTATTGATGACAGGCAGGAAACCGTTTGCGCTTGATTTTCCCTGGCGCGATCATTTTACCGCGGGTTGGCGGTAATAAAGCGCTGAAATGGTATCTGCAACGTAGCGCGCCTGGTGTTTGGCATCATCCAGCGCCCGGTGCGGTGTGCCTTCAAACGGACGCTGTTTCTTGGGATTGAAACCATGCAACTCAGCCAGCGTAATGATAGTGCGGGCGTCTTGGGTATCCCAGAACTTCCAGGGGCAAGGCATTGCCAACTGGTGGTAGGCATGTTCCAGGATCGAGCAATCAAACTCTTTGCCATTGCCCCAGACTTTCACCGTGTCGGTGCTGTGCATGTGAATAAAACGGCTCAGGTTGGTTAATACCCGCTTGAGACTTTCGCTACCTCCGAAGGCCTGTTTACGAGCTTCGTCTGACTGTTTTGCCCACCAGGCCACAGTATCCAGACTGATTGTCCGGCCCGGTTGTTCCTGCTGGCTGTTCACTGCCGCTTCAAACTCTGCCCCTAACTCACCGGTCCTCGGGTTAAAAAACACGCCGGCAACCACCAGGATCACCGCGCTCGGGGTAATATCCAGTGTTTCAATATCTAGCATCAAATGGTTCATGGGGTCTCCAGGCTGAACAAGCTCGTGATGGTAGTGCATACAGTCTGGCAGAATATCCAGTTACTTTGAAATAGGCGAAAACGGTCTGTTCACGGTATGATGACTTTAGTCATGTTGCAGAGTTGGTAGCTAGCGTTGAGAACACTTATTTTTATTCTATGTATGATCGGCTATCTGCTGGTATTAGGCTATTTTGGCGTTTACGTTACCGATAAAATCTGCGAAAACGCGCAAAACTTAAGTAAAATCTGCCGCATGGTGGATATCTCTGAACCTCACATCCCGCAGTCACCCGTCACCCCAGATAGTCGCGGGTGACTAATAGCGTCAATATCGCCGTTATCCCGATTAACACGGCCCATTGGCGCCAACCAAAGCGCGCCAACCCTTCCTGTTGCACCTTGTTAGTGTTGAATTGCCTAACGGTTAGAGTACCAGCCAGTAACATTGTCATGACGATCCAAACCAGGCTCAGGCTGGCGGTGGAGAACTCAGTATGCAAAATATTGGCGTAATACAGGCGCATGGTCATAAAGTAGATCAGCAATACCCAACCGAACCCTCTTCGTTTCTTCAGGATCTGGCTGAGCAGAAAAGCGATAAACAGGCTATGAGCCATGGAGATTAACGGTGATTCAAAGGGGTGGCGAACGCAAGTGTTGTATACCGCCAGATAGAGATTAAAGATCAGTAACGCATACACTGTATAAACATACCAGCCATAGACCACTTTCAGTCTTCTGGAGGGGGCAGGGATAGGATTTGCTGTTTGAGTCATGCACACTCCTTGAGTTATCCAGATTTATAGCATTTAACAGCTAAATGAAAACTAAACGGCTCAGGAGCATAAGCTGCTGAGGTAAAGGTTTTCTCCATGATGACGTACCAATCATAAGCCCATAAACTCGCCTGAAACGCCCATCACCAGAGTGCATTTTGCTACTTGAATTCATTGATGGTAAAGATAACAATTATCATTGTTATTAGTATTTATTATCTAACAACATCAGAGCACCGTGACCTCTGTACGCCAAACTGGCCAGCGTTGCCGGTGCGGTACGTTTTCGGTGCAATTTCAATGGATCCCATGGGGAATACAGGTATGCCTGCGTTTTTTCCTGCCAGTCGTTCTTATCTTTACTGCTCGCTAGCGATTTTCCTGCCACTGACCTCTTTTGCTGAAGATGCCCTCGTGGTCACGGCCAAACCCGCCGATACGGCGGAAACGGCAACGCATGGCTATGAAGCCAGCACCAGCCAGGGGGCTACTAAAACGGATCGGCCCTTGGTGCTCACTGCACAATCCGTCTCCGTAGTAACACGCCAACAGATGAGCGACCAAGGGGCTTTGACGGTTAACGATGCGCTGAAATATACCCCAGGCGTTTTCACTAACTTCTCTGGTGGCGCGACGCGTTACGATACTATCGCTCTGCGCGGTTTCCACGGTGGCGACGTCAATAACACCTTCCTGAACGGCCTGCGCCTGCTTAGCGACGGCGGCAGTTATAACGCTTTGCAAATCGACCCTTGGTTCCTGGAACGCATTGACGTGATTAAGGGCCCGTCTTCCGTGATGTATGGGCAAAGTATCCCTGGTGGGTTAGTGGCAATGACCAGCAAACGGCCGCAGTTTGCCAGTGAAAACCACGTCAATGTGATGGCCGGCAACAACAATACCAAAGGCGGTGCGTTTGATTCGACTGGGGCATTGAACGATCAGTGGGCATACCGTTTGACCGGTATTACCCGCACCAGCGACACTATGTATGACCATCAGCGTGAAGAGCGCTATGCGATTTCGCCTTCGTTGCTGTGGCAACCGGATGAAAATACCTCTTTGCTGTTGCAGGCCAATCTGCAAAAAGATCCTTCCGGTGGTTATCATAGCGCGGTGCCGTCAGACGGCAGCATTTATACCACCAGTGGGGACAAGCTGGGCCGGGGATTTTTTGACGGCGAAAGCAGCCGCAATGTGTTCAAACGTTGGCAGCAAATCTACAGTTATGATTTCTCGCATAGTTTTAACGACGTCTGGTCATTCCGTCAAAATGCCAGCTATACCCACTCCAACGTGGAGCTGGAGCAGGTTTACCAGATTGGCTGGAACGCCGATCGTAGCGAGTTGAACCGTTGGTACAGCGGCTCCAATACGTCGTTGGATGCTTATGCCGTGGATAACCAACTGGCGGCGGAGTTTGCGACTGGCGCGTTGGAACACAAGGTGATGCTGGGGCTGGATTATCAACGTTTTACCAATAACCTGTGGGAAGAGTCTGGTTCGGCCACGCCGTTGAACCCGTTCACCGGCGTTTCCGGCGGGCCAGATATCACTATTCTCAGTCACACCGACTCTAAACGGCGTTATGAGCAGACCGGCGTCTATCTGCAGGACGAAGTCAGCCTCTACAATTGGTATCTCAACCTATCCGGGCGTGTTGACCGTTTGGAAACCAAGAATACCGTGCTGAATACCGATTCTACCGATGCCCGTACTGACGACCACTTTACGGGCAGAGCCTCTTTGCTGTACCACTTTGACAGCGGTTTCTCGCCGTATATGAGTTACAGCTCCGCGGTGACGCCAGCGGTCCTGGCCGATAAAGAGGGGCATCTGCTTAAACCCACCACCAGCGAGCAATATGAGGCCGGGCTGAAGTATCAGCCTCCAGGCAGCAGCTCGATCTACAGCATTGCCCTCTACGATCTGACGCAGAATGACGTAGCCAACCGTGTGGTGAAGGACAGTTACTATGTGCCTGCCGGTAAGGTACATTCACAAGGGATTGAGCTGGAGGCTCGTAGCCAGGTGAGCGAGCGCCTGAATGTCATTGCCGGTTACAGCTACAACAAAGTGAAATTCAAGGATGCCGTTGACGGTAACGATGGCAATACGCCATACCTGGCGCCTAATCAGATGGCTTCTTTATGGGGGCAGTACAAGGCTGGGCTTGGTATCAATCTGGGGGCTGGCGTGCGTTATATTGGCAAACAGTGGGCGGATAATGAGAATACTCTGCGTATTCCTTCGGTCACGCTGCTGGATGCTTCGGTGCGCATGGATCTGGACAGCGTAAAACCGTCGTTAAAAGGGGCTTATGTGCAGCTGAACGCCAATAACCTGACGGACCGGGAATATGTTGCTGGCTGCTATGGCACTGGCTACTGCTATTGGGGAGCGGGGCGTTCAGTTATCGCTACCGTGGGGTATGACTTTTAACGGTTAAACCGTACTCATCCCGCTGAACGTGAGCGGGATGAGGCGCTAAAACAGCGAAAACAACAGCACTACGGGCAGACTGAGTGGCCAGGTCAGGCCGATGATCAGCGCACTAAGCAGGCGGATGGGGAGGGTATCGCGGCTGACCAGAAAAGTGACAATCATCGAAACCAACAGGCCAATAAAATAAACGTATTGCGTGACTTCCCACAGCGATAACATGAAAACCATCCCGGTAATTTTTACCGCTCATTCTAGGCGGCTCCCCACAAGTAATCAATGTGTTAATGCGGTGTAAAGGGGTGTAAAGGGGTGGAAAGGGCGGCTTGTCGCACGGCTGAAAGAGAGCCTTATCGAAATTAATTATAAATAGCCCTTGCTAATAACTCTGGGTTATGAGTAAATAGCGTCATCGGTTTGAAGTACAGACCTTATGAAAGCAGTTTTAGTAAAGTAGTTCTCAGTATTAGCGATATCCGACAGATACCTCTTTTTCCGCGAATTTCCTTCTAGTGCCCCCATAAGTTTCCACTGAATTGCAGACCTCATTCGCCATTATGGCGGCCTAAAAAAACAATGAAGGAAGTATCTATGTCTAATAAAATGACTGGTTTAGTAAAATGGTTTGACGCTGGTAAAGGTTTTGGTTTCATTTCTCCTGCTGATGGCAGCAAAGACGTGTTCGTACACTTCTCTGCAATCCAGGGTAATGATTACAAGACGCTTGATGAAGGCCAGCAGGTTGAATTCAGCATCGAAAATGGCGCCAAAGGCCCATCAGCAGTTAACGTTACAGCAATGTAATGTGACTGGGTAGTGTGGTTGAAACTTGCAATAGCGATGATGGTGTAGACCGGAGCAGACAAGCGATATCGACACTACCAAATCAATCCCGGCCTGGTGCCGGGGTTGCATATATCCTCCTAGCCATGAGGGTAGACAGAAAAGCCAATTTCACCAAAGTTTGCTTTTCTGTTGTGAAAAGGCCGTGCTTAGGCTGTGCAATGCTGGAGTGTTCGATGGACGCTTGCACCGCATCATGACAGCCGGGAAAGCGACCGGCACTACTTTTAACCCTGGCGTTTACGCCGGGGTTTTTTACATCCATTTTCCCCGCTCGAAAAATATTTTCTGATTACTGCATCCAATATTCTCGTTCACTACGTATATGGCTATGTGAGGACATCTTCCCACATCACCCTTCGAGGATATGACCATGAAAAAGCTTCTCTGTACTGCCCTGTGTTCATCACTGTTGTTCAGTAGCGTCTCAATGGCTGCCATGATGTCCGATACGGTAATGGTAGGCGGTGCCGCCATGTACCCCAGCAAAAATATTGTCGAGAATGCCCTCAACTCCAAAGATCACACCACGCTGGTTGCTGCGGTGAAGGCCGCAGGTTTGGTTGATACTCTGCAAGGCGCTGGCCCGTTTACGGTGTTTGCTCCGACCAATGAAGCCTTTGCCAAACTGCCTGCCGGAACTGTCGATACCTTGCTCAAACCTGAGAATAAGGCGGCACTGACCGGAGTGCTGACCTACCATGTGGTTGCTGGTCGCTATGATATGAAACAGCTGGAGAAGAAAATCAAGGAAGGGCACGGCACGGCCGAGCTGAAAACGGTCAATGGCCAACCTTTGTGGATTATGAATAATGGCCCCCACAATATTCAGCTCAAAGATGGCCAAGGTCATATTGCCAACATCAGCACCTATGATGTCTATCAGAAAAATGGCGTGATCAACGTTATCGACAGCGTTCTGTTGCCAAAATAAATCCCGTCTATACTAGGTGCAGGCTGCCAAAAGGCTGCCCGCACCTTGATAGGACAGGACATGACCAAAGCACTTCCTGAACAACATGTCGAATTGATGCAAGCCGTTGCGCTTGGCGACCGCAACGCGTTTGAACAGCTTTATCGACAGACGTCGCCCCGCTTGTTTGCCGTTGCTCTGCGTTTACTGCGTCGCCAATCCTGGGCTGAAGAGGTGCTGCATGAAAGCTTTATCAGCGTGTGGAATCGCGCTGCCAGCTATGACCCCAATCTCAGCTCCCCATTGACCTGGCTGACGCACATTGTGCGCAATAAGGCTATTGATTGGCTGCGCGGTGCTGGTGGCCGGGCGGGGCAAACGGAAGAGGAGTGGCTGGATGACTTGGGGGCGAGCGCGGAAGAACCTGTCAGTCAGTTGCTGCTGGGTGAGGAGGCTGGAAAACTGGCCGAGTGCCTGAACCATCTGAACGTTGAACAACGGCAGAGCATTGTGTTGGCTTACTACCAAGGTATGTCTCATGGCGAGGTTTCGGCACATCTGCAACAACCGCTTGGCACGATCAAAAGTTGGATCCGCCGGGCGTTGGATCATTTGAAAAACTGTGTGGGCCTATGAAAAGCAAAGGTGAGTATGACTCGGCTTTAGCCGCAGAATATGCCTTGGGCACGTTGCGCGGGCCTGCGCGGTTGAACTTTGAACAGCGTATCCAGCGGGATCCGACGCTGGCCGCCTTGGTTGCACGTTGGCAAACGCTGCTGGCTCCGTTGGATCTGGCATTGACCCCGGTATTGCCACCTGAACGCGTGTGGAAAAAGATCCAACTCAGTTTGCCCATTGAGGCAGTGCCACGGCGTAAACGCTGGGACTACCTTGGCTGGGCGCTAGCTGCTGGTTTGGCCGCGTTGTTGCTGGTGCCGCGCTTTATCACCCAGCCGCAGGATTTTGCTCCGGCAGTGGTGCTCAATGCGGGTCAGCAGGGCAGTGGGCAATGGATCGTCAGCATGGACAGTGGCAAACGCCATCTGAGACTGACCCCGCTTAACCCGCAAACGCTAGCCGTAGCCAATAGCCTGCAACTGTGGGCGATCTCGCCGGGTGAAAAGCCGCGCTCCTTAGGTTTGGTTGCTGCAGAGAAGCCGACCGAGCTGGCAGTGAACTCGATGACGTTGGCGCAGGGCATGACCATTGCCATCAGCCTGGAGCCAGCGGGTGGCTCACCTACAGGGCTTCCTACCGGTCCGGTGCTGTACAGCGGACAGTTAACTTCACTGTGATCTGATTGATATTCTTGTCGATGATTTTTTCCTGACGGTGAAGATAATGCTATTTACGACCATACTAAAGTTATCAACAATCGTGACAGGTGACTTTATGATATGGATCGAGCAAGGGTTGTACTTGAGAGTGGTGCAGATGGACAATGCGCCCAAGCCTTATCCGTTGGATAGCGGATTCAGCCCGCATACGGCCTATCGTGCGCTAGGAATGTACAATCCTTCGGAAACCGCCGATGCTTATTTCATCCTCTCGAACGACCGGGATGAGATCTGGTTTATCTGCAACCGCCATCTTAGGACGGTGGGCCTGTTCCCCGATATCCGCGATTTTAGATATTTGTTGTGACTCGGCAACAATCCTCGCAAGCAACCTAGCCATTGAGTGATACGCCACATCTGCCAGCAATAAGTTGAGTTATCCAATGCAAAAAATCTCGCTTAGGTGGATTTTTTCATTGCTAATGCTCAATTCACTATCGGCAGAGAGCGAGTTGTGACATGGCTGGTACAACCCCTTCGAATATCCCGAATCCTTCCTCCTTGAGATACTGTTCATCCAAACAGGCATTTGGATTCGTTCAGGGGTATCTCAAATGCAGACAAGTATACAAAGTGCTGGCAGTCGCTCTCTTCATTGGAGATTTACCAAGGATCACAAGCTGCGGGGCTTGGAGAATCGCCAGCCTGCCGAGTGTGAGGTATTTCTATCATGAGCCTGGCAGGGTTAATCCAGTTTTCCAAAGGCCATTGGCCGCTACTGATGATCTTAGGCTTCGCTGCCCTGTTGTTTGGCATGAGTCAACGTATTGATGCGTTGAATGCCGACATAGGGCAGTACCAGAAAGATAACCAGGAGTTGTACAGTGCATTGAATGGAAGAGATGAAACCATCACTGCGCTGAAAGGTGCCGCGGATGCCGATCGTCGTGCTACCGAACAACAGCTCAAGATTGAACAGCAAAAGAGAGTAAAGGCCGATGCCGAAAATAGAACGCTACGCAAAGCGCTGGAGGATAACGACTGCGCTCATCAGCGGTTGCCTGCTGATGCTCTCGATATCCTGCGCGGAGCAACCAAAACCGGTGCCACCGGCTCCGCAACTGATCTACGTATACCCGCCAGCGGTACTGCTACAAAAGTGTGAGAAGACACCGTTTATCGGGGAGACTTTCGGGGATGCCGTCATAGCTTTACAGGTTAGCCAGAGTGAGCTTGATATCTGCGCTTCAAGGATCGAAGCGTTGATTAAGTGGCAATGTTGCTGAATTTATAGCGGTTGCGGCTGGCTGGCGAGTATGTAGCGCCCCTATGAGCTAAAACGGCCAGCTAACTTTCGTTGCTGGCCGTTTTCTATTAGATCACGCGGTCTGCTTGTGGAAGAGTTCCCTGAACACCGGATAGATATCATCCGGCTCGCGGATATGCTGCATGGCAAAGTTTTCAAACGTCGCTTGCAGATGCTCATATTCACGCCACAGCGTCTGGTGAGCACGGCGGGTAATTTCTATATAGCTGTAGTAACGCACCATCGGCAGAATGTTTTTTGACAACAGTTCATGGCACAGTGGCGAATCATCAGCCCAGTTATCCCCGTCCGAAGCCTGAGCGGCATAGATATTCCACTGTGCAGGATCGTAACGCTCTTCGACCACTTCGTTCATCAGCTTCAGGGCGCTGGAAACGATGGTGCCGCCAGTTTCCTGTGAGTAGAAGAACTCCTGCTCATCCACTTCTTTTGCCTGGGTATGGTGACGGATATAGACCACCTCAACGTTCTTATAGGTTCGGCTGAGGAACAGATACAGCAGAATATAAAAGCGTTTGGCCATGTCTTTGGTTGCCTGATCCATCGAGCCAGAGACGTCCATCAGGCAGAACATAACTGCCTGGCTGGAGGGTTCAGGCCGACGTTCGTAGTTCTTGTAGCGCAGGTCGAAGGTGTCGATAAACGGCACGCTGTCGATTTTCTTGCGCAATTCGGCAATCTCCTTACGCATGCGTTCTTCTTCCAGCAGTTGCACCGGTTCGGTGTTTTCCAACTGGGCAAGGCTGTCTTCAAGCTCATGCAAAGCGCGCCGCTTACCAGCGGTCATGGCGGTTCGACGTGCCAGTGAGTTTTGCAGCGAACGCACCACGCTGATATTGGCCGGTACGCCATTGGCGGTGTAGCCAGCACGATGGGTTTTGTATTCGGTCAACTGCTTGTACTGATTTTTCTTCAGGTTAGGCAGCGCCAGATCCTCGAACAACAGGTCGAGATACTCATCTTTGGAGATCTGGAAGACAAATTCATCCTGGCCATCCCCATCCTGGCTGGCATTGCCCTGGCCGCCACCACCACCGCCGCCGCCTTGTGGGCGTTCAACGCGGTCATTTTGTACGAAGTGATCGTTACCGGGATGAACGCGATGGCGTTTACCGCCGCGCCCTTGATGGAACATTGGTTCGTTGATATCGCCACCGGGGATCGACACCGATTCCCCGCTGTCCACGTCGGTGACCGAACGCTTGTTGATGGCTTCGGCAATCGACTGTTTGATTTGCGACTTATAGCGACGCAAGAAGCGCTGGCGGTTCACCATGCTCTTGTTTTTGCCATTCAGCCGTCGGTCAATGAAATACGCCATACATCCCCCAAACAACGTTGCCAACTTTCTCTACCTTGGGTCTTTCAGGCTGTAGCCGCCAGGCTACAACCCGAAATTCCCAGGTATAGGCTATCTATGACGTCAGCGGTCGTCGGTTTATGAAGATTTTCTCACCCGCAGATACCATTCGCACAGAAGGCGAACCTGCTTGCGGGTGTAGCCTTTCTCCATCATCCGGTCGACGAAGTCATCGTGTTTTTTCTGCTCATCCGTTGAGGTTTTAGCATTAAAGGAAATGACTGGCAGCAGTTCTTCAGTGTTCGAGAACATTTTCTTCTCGATAACCGTACGCAGCTTCTCGTAACTGGTCCAGTTCGGGTTCCGACCACTGTTATTGGCACGGGCACGCAGGACAAAGTTGACGATTTCGTTGCGGAAATCTTTCGGGTTGCTGATACCCGCTGGCTTCTCGATTTTCTCCAGTTCAGCATTCAATGACTCACGGTCAAACAGCTGTCCGGTATCTGGATCACGGTACTCCTGATCCTGGATCCAGAAGTCTGCATAGGTCACGTAGCGGTCAAAAATGTTCTGACCGTATTCCGAGTAGGATTCCAGATAGGCGGTCTGGATCTCTTTGCCGATAAACTCGGCGTATTTCGGGATCAGGTAGCCTTTCAGGTGCTCCAGGTATTTCTCCGCCAGATCCTGCGGGAACTGCTCACGCTCTATCTGCTGTTCCAGGATATAGAACAGGTGTACCGGGTTAGCCGCGACTTCGGCATGGTCAAAGTTGAACACCCGAGACAGAATTTTGAAGGCGAAACGGGTCGAAAGACCGTTCATACCTTCATCCACCCCGGCATAGTCACGATACTCCTGATACGACTTGGCCTTCGGATCGGTGTCTTTCAGGCTTTCACCATCGTAGACACGCATCTTCGAGTAGATGCTGGAATTGTCTGGCTCTTTCATACGCGACAGGACGGTAAAGCGAGCCAGCGTTTCCAACGTGCCAGGGGCGCAAGGCGCATGGGTCAGTTCGCTGTTATCCAGCAGTTTGTCGTAGATTTTAATCTCTTCCGACACCCGCAGGCAGTAAGGCACCTTGACGATGTAAACACGGTCGAGGAAGGCCTCGTTATTTTTGTTGTTGCGGAAGGTCACCCACTCCGATTCGTTAGAGTGCGCCAGGATAATACCGCTGAACGGCAGGGCAGAAATCCCCTCGGTACCGTTGTAGTTACCTTCCTGGGTGGCGGTCAACAGAGGATGCAGCACCTTGATTGGCGCTTTGAACATCTCCACGAACTCCATGATCCCCTGGTTGGCGCGGCACAGTGCGCCGGAGTAGCCATAGGCATCCGGATCGTTCTGCGCATGGTTTTCCAACTTGCGGATATCCACTTTACCCACCAACGCAGAAATATCCTGGTTGTTCTCGTCGCCCGGTTCGGTTTTGGCGATGGCAATTTGTTCAAGTATTGAAGGACGAACCTTCACCACTTTGAATTTGGTGATGTCCCCGCCGAACTCATGCAGGCGTTTAGCGGCCCACGGCGACATAATGGTGCCAAGATAGCGCGTCGGGATGTTGTATTCTTTTTCCAGAATAGTGGCATCCTCCTGCGGGTTGAACAGGCACAGCGGATGGTCATTGACCGGGCTGCGCTCGCCGTTGGCGCTCAGGGTGTAAATCGGCACGCGCTGCATCAAGGCTTTCAGCCGTTCTGCCAGCGAGGATTTACCGCCACCCACCGGGCCCAACAGATAAAGGATTTGTTTCTTCTCTTCGAGGCCCTGGGCAGCGTGTTTCAGGTAAGAAACTATCTGTTCGATAGCTTCTTCCATGCCGTAGAACTCCTCGAATGCCGGATAGCGTGCGATCACGCGGTTGGAGAACAGGCGAGACATACGCGACTCAAGCGCGGTATCGACCATAACTGGTTCACCGATAGCCATGAGTAGGCGTTCTGCCGCATTGGCATAGGCACTGCGATCTTGCCGGCAGATGGAAAGAAATTCCTGCAGTGTGAACTCTTCGTCCTTGGCAGCTTCGTAGCGCTGGCGATAGTGGTCAAATATGTTCATGGCGATGCCCGTCCTTTCGTTATTAGCACAGGTTAAAAAAGGAGCTGGTGTTGGTATTCTGGCTCCCGAAAGCATGAAGCTATGACTGAGTACAGCAACCCGTATGCCAACTTGGTGCGCTTATTCTCGCGAGTTGCGCTGTATTGCCACTGGGCTCAGCCTAAATTCACCTTCTGATTTTAAGCTTAGTTGCATACTGGAAAATTTCCTGCAAGAGAAAGGGTCTTTTTTAAGTCATTTCAATGACTCAGTTATGGCGAGGGGCGGCAAATGCCTTGTCTGGCGCGGGTTGCGGCAAAAAACGTCATCTTTTTGCCATCAATAATTCATCTTTGGGTTCTAAGTTATTCGATCTTGGTTGTTTTCTATTGTAAAGATCCGGCAGGCTGGTCGGTTTTCACATAAACTATAGCGGTTAATTACATCTTGTTATCTATGGAAAAAGCCAGTGAAGATATCTAAACTCAAAACGCTAGCAATTATCGCTTCCGCAATGGTTTGTGCGCACAGTGCTCAGGCAGGAAGCTGGTCACTCGGTGCTTCAGCGCTGGTCAGCCCCGATCCTTATCGTGGTTATCAGGATCGTGTCTATCCCGTTCCTATCATCAATTACGATGGCGATGATTTTTACTTCCATACTCTGTTGGCCGGTTACAACCTGTGGAAAGATCAGCAAAATCAGCTGAGCCTGATCGCCTATTACTCACCGTTGCACTATAAGCCTGGCGACAGTGACGACGACCGCATGAAGCAGTTGGACAAGCGCCGTAGCACCATGATGGCCGGTGTGGCCTTTACACATAAGGCTGAGTGGGGAACGATCCGTACGGCCTTCTCTGGCGATACGCTGAACAACAGTAACGGCCTGGTGGGCGATATCGCCTATCTCTATAAGTTCCAGGTGGACTCCTGGAGCTTTGCTCCTGGTATCGGGGTAAACTGGAACAGCTCAAACCAAAACCAATACTACTATGGCATCAATGGTGATGAGTCCCGCCGTAGTACCTTCGACACCTATAAGCCAAGCGATAGCTGGTCGCCATACGTCGAATTGAGCACCAACTATAATATCAACGCTAACTGGAATGCCTTCTTCACGGGGCGTTATACGCGCCTGGACAGCGAAGTTAAAGACAGCCCAATGGTTGATAAATCTTATACCGGCATGCTGTGGACGGGTGTGACTTACACCTTCTAAACGTACGGTGCATTATCTTGGTGCAGTGAGTGCATCGAAAAGGGGCGGAAACGCTCCTTTTGCACATCTGTGGTGCGGTGGATGATCAAGAGAAGAGGGGCGAAATGTTTCGCCCCAGTTTGATCAGCTATTTTTAATGCTGCGGATTTTCATCGCCAAGCGGGCAGGTTGCTCCCCTGAGGCGATCAGCGGCTTGCTTACGCGCCCGGTTTCCACACAGACCATGGTTTTGTAACCGTCGTTTGGCATGTCGGCCATGCTGCAGGAAAGCTCGACACCTGGGTTCCAGGCGATCACATCACTCATATAGTGATGATTGACCTCGATGGTGCGTTGCAACATCGGGTCCTTGATCAGGCTGCAAGGCGTGGCCTGGGTGTAGACGCGATCGGTTTGCCCGGTAAACTCCAGCTCGCCAACCTGACGTGCCTCGATCCCCTTCGCCACCTTATCGATATAATGCTCGCCCAAACCGGCAACTTTCACCTTGTCGATGTCGCCGATCTGGAAATAGCTGTGCAGAGCAGCGGTAGCCTGGTAGTCACCGTGTGATTCCAGCTCCATCTCGCACTCTTCACCCAGCTTGAAGCGGGCGATCAGGGTGAAAGCATGTGGCCACAATTTGCGGGTTTGTTCGTTGTCTTGCAGCGTGAAGGTCAGGATCACGCCGTTTTCATCTTCATCGTGCGCGGTAAGCTGCCACGGCTGATTACGGGCAAAGCCGTGGGATGGGCTACCTGCCGGGCCAAACCACGGCCAGCAGATCGGTACGCCGCCGCGGATCGCCACGCCGTTTTTGAAAGGCGTATTGTTGCTCAGCCAAAGCACCGGTTTATCACCGCTTGGCTGCCAGGCCAGCAGATGGGCCCCTTGCAGAGCAACGGCCGCACGGACTTTCGGGTGAGAAACCACCACCACTGGCAGTTCGTCCAGTTGGCGTTGGCTGATAAAAGGGGTGATTTGTTCGCTAACGGGTAGGGTGAAGATTTTTTCGTTCATGTTGTTGCCTTCTTTTCGCCGCAAAAACAAACATACCCTATGGATTTCAAGTTACAGCTAGGCGACAAGCTTACTCATCCCCAGGAGCTTACTATTGTAAGTGACTGGGGTGTGTAAGCGCAGGTAACAACGCTGTGGCTTGAAAGACGACGGGTATAAAAAGGGCGACACTAGTGTCGCCCTTGATAATCAACTGCACATCAAGCCATTACTTGGAGATGTGAGCGATCAGGTCCAGTACTTTGTTTGAGTAGCCAGTTTCGTTATCGTACCAAGAAACCAGTTTCACAAAGGTGTCGCTCAGCGCGATACCGGCTTTAGCATCGAACACAGAAGTCAGTTTCTCGCCGTTGAAATCGGTAGAAACCACTTCGTCTTCGGTGTAGCCCAGCACGCCTTTCAGCTCGCCTTCTGAAGCGGCTTTGATAGCAGCACAGATTTCTTTGTAAGAAGCTGGTTTAGCCAGACGAGCAGTCAGGTCAACCACAGATACGTTCGGAGTAGGAACGCGGAACGCCATACCGGTCAGTTTGCCGTTCAGTTCTGGGATGACTTTACCTACTGCTTTAGCAGCACCGGTAGAAGAAGGGATGATGTTCTGGGATGCGCCGCGGCCGCCGCGCCAGTCTTTGTGAGACGGGCCATCAACGGTTTTCTGAGTTGCGGTAGTCGCATGCACGGTGGTCATCAGAGCTTCAACGATGCCGAACTTGTCGTTGATTACTTTAGCCAGTGGTGCCAGGCAGTTGGTGGTACAAGAAGCGTTGGAAACGATTTCTTGGCCAGCGTAAGACTTGTGGTTCACGCCCATAACGAACATAGGGGTGTCATCTTTAGATGGGCCAGTCAGAACAACTTTCTTAGCACCTGCAGCGATGTGTTTACGTGCAGTTTCGTCAGTCAGGAACAGGCCAGTTGCTTCAGCAACGACGTCAACGTTGACTTCGTTCCACTTCAGGTTAGCCGGATCTCTTTCTGAGGTACAACGGATGGTTTTGCCGTTAACAACCAGGTGGCCGTCTTTAACTTCTACTGTACCGTCGAAACGGCCGTGAGTAGAGTCATACTTCAGCATGTAAGCCATGTACTCTGCGTCTAACAGGTCGTTGATTGCAACGATTTCGATGTCAGAACGTTCCTGAGCAGCACGGAAAACAATGCGACCGATACGGCCAAAACCGTTGATACCTACTTTGATAGTCATATATTCCACCAGCTATTTGTTAGTGAATAAAAGGTTGGTTGTAAAATTACAAAAACCTTACCGAGCGTCAAGCGGAATCGTGTCAATTCTTGCTGCAAGTCAAACCAGAGGCCCGGTTTTGCACACAAATCGCACATTCCATTTACGTTTGTCCTCCCATCGATATGGGGGCAAACCGCCAAGTATAAAGTCAGTACGTGCAAGATATGTGATCAAAGTCACATATGGCGGCAGCGTAACCTTTATGCCGTACAGTTTAGGCTAAAAAGGCCTGCAGCGTTGTTAATTTTTTGTTATTATTACTCATTGTTTTCGTTGACATTATCCACATTGCGGGAATAGCACAAATGGCTAAAGAGACAACCCCTAAGACACCGCTCACGGAACTGAATGAAATCCAACGTTATGTGACGCAAGAGCGTGGCACCGAAGCCCCCTATAGCGGTAAATTACTGCATAACCAGCGTGAGGGCGTGTACCACTGCCTGTGCTGTAACGCGCCGCTGTTCTTCTCCGCCAGCAAGTTTGATTCTGGCTGCGGCTGGCCCAGCTTCTATCAGCCCGTTTCGGACGATGCAATTCGTTATCTTGATGATAATTCACATAATATGCATCGAGTCGAGATCCGTTGTGGTAACTGCGACGCGCATTTGGGGCACGTGTTTCCCGATGGTCCGCAGCCGACTGGCGAACGCTACTGTGTCAACTCCGCGTCACTGAATTTCACCGACGACGAGAATGGCGAGCAGACGGCAGGTTAAGCTGTAACTAAACCAACAAAATCGATTCAGCTAATTATTCATCCGTGGATGAGGACATGCTCTGATGGAAGTAAAAGATCTGATTGCGGCCATGACGCCGGAAATCTACCAGCGGCTGGTGCTGGCAGTAGAACTGGGCAAGTGGCCAGATGGTGTGGCACTGACGCCAGAGCAGAAAGAACACAGCCTGCAGGCGGTGATGCTGTGGCAGTCGATGAACAATGCGGACCCACAACATATGAGCATTGGCACCGACGGGCAAATCGTGATGAAAAGCAAACAGGAGCTGAAGCAGCAGTTTATGGCCGAGCCGTTGGCCAAGCTGAAGCCGCAGTAACCTGTTGCTGGCAGGGCGATGTTGCCATCGCCCTGAAGGTTTTACTGCTTCTGCGGGCTCAAGCCTAAGCTTTCGGCTAGCTGATGGGCCAGGCGGTTGTTATCGTCCGCGCCATACTCCCAGAACATCGCCCCTCCCAATCCTTTGCTCTTGATGTACTCGGCCTTGATGGCTACCGAGCGCGGGTTTTCATAGCTAATCGCGAACAGCGGCTTTCCTGCGGATGACTTCATCATCAGATAGGGCACCTTGGCCTCGTTATCCCAATGCGCAGTGAAGCGCCGCTGTGGGTCTTTCAGCATCTTGTTCACGATATCGTTGTACTTGAGGTAACTGTCTTTATCCAAATCCACGCCCAGCGACTTGAAGACGTCTTTTTCACGTGTGGTGAAATAGGGCTGGGTGACAGGGTGCTTGGCCGCATCAGCCACATCCCAATCAATACCCGGCTCGGTGGCGCGTTTAGGTACCCGGCCATAGAAACCGATCCCCAGATTGAGCTGAGCAGGCTTCAGCCCGGCGGCCAGATAGTTGTTGACCACAAAGTCGGCGCTGTACTTGTCGGCGGCGGCCACGGTTGGCCATTGTTTGGAGTCATAGAGATTAGAGTTGAAATACTGGGTACCGTACGCCATGTCGTAGGTCATCAGATTGATGTAGTCCAGATAGGGCGCGATAGCCTTAACGTCTACCCATTCCTGCGGACTTTTGACGTTGGCGCCTACGGCGATGGTCAGCAGTTTTTCTTTGCCTAGCGCCTGATGCAGTTCGCTCAGTAGGGTGGTGAAATTGGCTCGGTCAGTGGGCTGGCTTTCCACCAATCCCCAGGCACCGTTAACCGGGTATTCCCAATCCAGATCTATACCATCTAGCTGATACTTGGCAATCACCTCCTGCACCGAACGAATAAACACCGCCCGGCTTTCCGGTGTGGCTGCCGCGCCGGAGAACCCACGAGCTCCCCATCCGCCAACGGACAGCAAAACCTTCAGCGCCGGATTTTGTTGGCGCAATACGGGTAATAGCTTTAAGTCTGCTTCGACTTTAGGGGAGAGATAGATTTGGTGCAGGTGGGAGGGATCTTTCAGTGCCGGGTTGGTTTCCTCTTTTTCAGCGTTATAAATCAGGCCAAAAGAGTAGTTTAGGTGGGTGATCTGGCTGACGTCCAACTGGTTGATATCACCGCCCGGACCGGCGGTCACGTCGCCACCGCCGTTGAAGTAGCCGACAGAGAGATAAGGTGCCGCGTGAGCCATGCCCACGCCAGCCACGCCGAGTTGCACCGCTACCAGCAAGGGCAGCAGTTTACGGGTTAAAGCCATGTTGTCTCCTTTGGTCAGCAAGGCCGACCTGAACCGCCTATGGCGGTATCAATAAAGCCGGGCTCGGCAGGCCCCGGATGCGTATAACTTATTGATGCCAATGCATCAGCAGCCATAACAGCAAAAGAGACGGGAGGGAACAAGGTGAGCGCGCAGAAGAATGGTGGGAATGTGAGCAGCGTCGAAAATAAAGCGGTTGGTGGGGAGTATGGGGCGCTAAGGTCAAGCAGCCCCAAAAACCGTTAGCGCTGAGTAAACTGTGACAGTGTAACTAACTGTGCGCCAGCCGACAGCATTTCCGCTAAAGCCTGCTCGCTGTCATCGGGGCTTAAATTGACACCGCGGCAGCCATCGGTGATGACTTGAGTCTGATAACCCAAACGCAAGGCATCTAACACGCTGAACTTGACGCAATAATCGGTGGCCAGCCCCATCACGGCGAGATGAGTGATGCCGCGCTCCTTCAGCCAGCCATCGAGCGCCGTTTGCGCCCGATGCCCGTTATCAAAGAAAGCACTATAGCTATCGATATCCGAGTTCTCGCCCTTACGGAATATCGCCGCGATGTGCTGCTTATCAAGCTGTGGATGAAGCTCTGCGCCAGGACTGTCCTGAACGCAGTGCACTGGCCACCAAACCTGAGGCAGGCCTTCCAGTTCCCCAAGCGTACCAATCTGTGCGTTGGAGTTAATCGCAAAACTGCGATGATCCGCCGGGTGCCAGTCCTGGCTGGCGATCACCGCTTCATTACGGGCCAGGCTGGCTGCGATAGCCTGATTGGCGACGTCAATGGTGGCATCACCTTCTGCCACGCCTAAAGCGCCGCCGGGGCAAAAGTCGTTTTGTAAATCAATCAGCAACAGAGCAGTTTTCATCAGAGTTCCCACTTCGGGTTAGCCCGCAGCGCTTAATTCGCCACGCAGGTCTTGTTGCATCAGGCTGCGGATTTCTTCTGGGGTTAACGGCTGGCTCAACAGGTAATGCAGCTTGGTCAGCGCGGCCTCCACCGTCATATCAAAACCGCTGATGACGCCAGCATGAGCCAGGGCATTACCGGTCGCATAGCCTTCCATATTGACCCGGCCAGAGATACATTGTGTCAGGTTGACCACTACGATGCCACGCTCGGAAGCATCACGCAATTCATCCACCAATTCGGCCTTTTGCGGCGCGTTACCGACGCCGTAAGAGCGCAGGATCAGAGCTTTGACCGGTTGCAGCAGGAAGTTACGCACCACGGCACCGGAAATCCCCGGATAAATCGTCACCACGCCGATGGGCTGTGGCGTGATGTTATGCACGATCAATTCCCCGTTGCACACCGGGGAGGCGATGCCGGTCTGGCGACGTATGTGGATACCCGCTTCCAGCAAGGGCGGCAGGTTGGGGGAGGCGAAGGCATCAAAGCCGTCGGCATGTGCCTTGGTGGTACGGTTGCCACGAAACAGCTTATTGTTGAAAAACAGGCTGACCTCGTTCACCGGATGATTAGCGGCCAGATAGAGGGCATTCAACAGATTGGTTTGGCCGTCGGAGCGCAATTCTGCCAACGGGATTTGCGACCCAGTGACGATCACCGGCTTATCCAGGTTCTCCAGCATGAAGGATAGGGCTGAAGCGGTAAATGCCATGGTGTCGGTGCCGTGCAGAATAACAAAGCCGTCATAGCGGGAGTAATTCTGTTTGATGTCGTCGGCGATATGCTGCCAGTCCTCGGGGGTCATATCCGAAGAGTCGATCAACGGGGCATATTCATGAATGGTGAAATCCGGCATCTCTGGGCGATGGAACTCGGGCATCAGTGCCAACTGGCGCTGTAGGTGGCCGGAAACCGGGATGTACCCCTGTTCGGAACGCTGCATACCGATAGTGCCACCGGTATAGGCGACGTAAATGGATTTTTTTTGCATGGCTTTGATCTTGTGGCTGTCAGATAGGCTGAATTATAGGGAGATAGCAGGAGAAAAAAAGCCCGGTGGGTGCCGGGCTAGAGATTTATTTGTTAACGGACCTCTCCGCAAGTCAGGCATATGGCATAACGATGTTGCGGATCGTTCAGGTTATTAAACAGGCCAGGCTGTTCTTTCACCGCCAGTGCCACCGATGCCAACGGGGCTGGCAGCATTGACTGGATCGCCGCAGGCAGCATGGCGTGGATAGAAACGCCAAACTGGCTGAGCAGCATATCCGTCATGCTAGGGGCATCGATAAACCAGTTGAGTTGCCACTGTGGCAGCTTGGCCAGTTCTGCCGCTTTCTTCACGGCGTCGTCAAAGTCACCCAGTTGGTCGATCAGGCCATTTTTCTTGGCGTCGCTACCGATCCAGACATGACCCTGAGCAATGTGATCGACCTGCTCTGGCGTCATTTTCCGGGCGGTTGCCACCAGGGTGATGAAGTTCTTGTAACCGTTCTCGATGTTCAACTGCATCATCTGCGAGAACTCTGGCGGCAGTGCTTTCGTCACTGCCAGATCGGCCAGTGGTGATGTCGCGACGCCGTCGGTATGTACCCCAACGCTATCCAGCGTGTTCTCATAAGTGTTGATCACGCCGAAGATACCGATGGAGCCGGTGAGGGTGCTCGGACTGGCAATGATGTAATCTGCAGGGGTCGACACCCAGTAACCGCCAGACGCGGCCATTCCACCCATGGAAACTACCACCGGTTTACCTGCGGCGCGAACCGCGGCCAGCTCGGAGCGGATCACTTCTGAAGCGCTGACGCTACCGCCAGGGCTATTGACGCGCAGGATGACGGCTTTTATTTTCGGATCCAGACGTGCCTGACGCAGTTGTGAGGCAGTGGTATCGCCACCGACCGATCCTGGCGTCTGTGGGCCATCCATGATCGCGCCATTGACGAAGATAACGGCGATCTCACCACCCTGATCCGGTGACGGCTGCGGCTGGTAATCGTAGATGCTGACCGCAGTGAAGTCATTGCTCTGCTTGTCCCAACCGAAGGTTTTCACCAACTGTGTTTCTATCGCAGTGCGAGAGGCCAGTTCATCGACCAGTTTGCTGTTCAGGGCGAATTGCGCGGTATCACCACCCGCTGCCTTTAAGCCACTGAGAATATCTGCTGCGCCAGGGAACAACTGATCTGGCGTGAGTTGGCGGTTAGCCGCCACCGTATCCAGATAGTTTTGCCACAGCCCGCCGACCCAACGGCTATCGGCTTCCCGCGCTGCCGGTGACATATCGTCACGGATCAGCGGCTCTACGGCAGATTTATAGGTGCCCACACGGAAAATATTGGTGGTGACCTTCAGCTTCTCCAACAGGGATTTGTAGTAAAGGTTGTTGGTGGCGAAACCATGCAGATCGACGGCACCCTGAGGTGACAAATAGATCTTGTTGGCATAGCTGGCCAGATAGTACTGCGTTTGGTTATAGCTGTCGCCGATGGCATAGATCGGTTTACCGCTGTCGCGGAATTCACGCAGTGCCTTACCGATGTATTGCAGGGAAGGCTGATCCGCCCCGGCAAAATCATTCAGCTGTAATACCATACCGGTGATGTTTTTATCATCTTTGGCCTTGCGAATGGTATCCACCAGGTCAAACAGTGAGTTTTCCTGTAGGCGGTTGCTAGAAGCACCCAGCAGTTCGCGGCCCCACTGACGAACCCGGTTGTTCACCGAAGGTTGATCAACCACCACGCCGCTGAGATCGACCAGCAGTGCGCCATGCGGTGCTACTGCCGAAGAATTGCCTTGGAGTGAAAGATAAATACCGACCCCAACCAGGATCAAGAAAATCAGGAACAAGTTCAGGATAAGTTCCCTGACAAAATTCAGCAGACGCCATGTCCATCTGAAAATACCTGCAATAATTCGCCCCAATGTGCGCATGTGCTCTCCAACAAGAGTCTAGAATGTTCCGCTATCCTAATGAGCGGCCGAAGAAAAGTCAGCTTTAAATCTCCCCATGCAGCTTGAATGGCAATGGGCATAGACAGTATTACAGAGGCTGTAACTCTATGTAGAGCTATGTTAACGTGATTTAAATGCAAATTGTTATCAGGAGTTAATGATGGATGCACTGGATCTTTTACTCAATCGCCGTTCTGCGTCACGCCTGACTGCCCCGGCACCCGCAGGTGAAGTGCGTCAGAATATCATCAATGCCGGGCTGCGTGCGCCGGATCACGGGACGTTACAGCCGTGGCGTTTTATCCTGATCGAGGATCAGGGTCTACAGCGTTTCAGTGAATTACTACAAGCGGCCGCCAAACACGATGAGCTGGATGAGAGTGCGGTAGAAAAGGCCAAACAGGCACCTTTTCGTGCGCCTCTGATTATCACGGTGGTTGCCCATTGCAGTGAAAATCCGAAAGTGCCGCGCTGGGAGCAGGTTGTCTCTGCCGGTTGCGCAGTGCAGGCGATGCAAATGGCCGCTTTGGCGCAAGGCTTTAATGGTATCTGGCGCAGCGGTGCCTGGACAGAGCATCCATTGGTGCGCGAAGCCTTCGCCTGCCGCGAGCAGGACGAGATCGTCGGTTTCCTCTATTTAGGCACGCCGCAGTTAAAAGGTTCCACTAAAGTGGTCGCTCCCGACAGTACGCCTTTCGTCCGCTACTTCTGATCCGCTATGCGGGAACCCGCTCGATAATGCGCGATAACCCGCAGTTTTGTACTGTTTCTGAGCAGGTCGCACGCATAATGCCAACCTGCTCTTATCAATCCCCTCGGCAAGCGCTACCCTATATCCCATTGTGATATCCTTACGTTCGTTTGTTACCCAGAGGGAGTGGACTATGACATCGCCGGCCATTCGTTTGACCCAGTACAGCCACGGCGCTGGCTGCGGCTGTAAAATCTCACCCAAAGTGCTTGAAACGATCCTGCACAGCGAGCAGGAAAAGTTTATCGATTCCCATCTGCTGGTGGGCAATGAAACGCGTGATGATGCCGCGGTGTATGACATCGGTAACGGCGTGGGCATTATCAGCACCACCGATTTCTTTATGCCGATCGTCGACGATCCGTTTGATTTTGGCCGTATTGCGGCAGCCAACGCCATCAGCGACGTGTATGCCATGGGCGGTAAGCCAATCATGGCCATCGCCATTCTCGGCTGGCCGATTGCCAAACTTCCCGCAGAAGTTGCCCAGCAGGTGATTGACGGTGGCCGCTATGCTTGCCAGCAGGCGGGGATTGCATTGGCGGGTGGCCATTCTATTGATGCCCCAGAGCCGATTTTTGGCTTGGCTGTGACCGGCATCGTCAAAACCGAGCTGGTGAAGAAAAACAGTGCGGCGCAGGCAGGCACCAAGCTATTCCTGACCAAACCACTGGGCATTGGCGTGCTGACCACGGCAGAGAAGAAAAGCAAACTGCTGGCCGAACACCAAGGCCTGGCTACAGAGGTCATGTGCCAGTTGAACAAGCCTGGGGCGGACTTTGCCGAAGTGGCTGGCGTTACGGCGATGACCGATGTCACCGGCTTTGGCCTGCTTGGCCACCTTAGCGAGATGTGCCAGGGTTCCGATCTGCAGGCAACCGTATGGTTCGAATGCGTACCGAAATTGCCTGATGTCGAACGGTATATCAGCGAAGGCTGCGTACCGGGTGGTACCGGGCGTAACTTTGAAAGCTATGGTCACCTGGTTGGCGCCATGAGCGATCTGCAACGTCAATTACTGTGCGATCCGCAAACCTCCGGCGGTTTGCTGCTGGCGGTATTGCCGGAAGCCGAAGCCGAAGTGCAGGCGATAGCGGCACGTCATGGCATCACGCTGAACGCGATAGGTGAATTGCAGGCCGCACAGGCGGGCAAACCACTGATCGAGGTTGTCTAGTGTCAACGATACAGACTCGACAGGATACGCAAGACTACCAGCGCCTTTTTCTTCAGGATGTGCCGCTGATTGACGTGCGCGCGCCGATAGAGTTTACGCAGGGGGCATTCCCCTGTTCAGTTAACCTGCCGCTGATGAGCGACAGTGAACGTCAGGCGGTGGGCACCTGCTACAAGCAGCATGGTCAACAAGCTGCGATCGCTCTTGGGCACAGCCTGGTCAACGGTAAACTGCGTGAGCAGCGCACGCAGGCCTGGATCGAACAGTGTACCCGGCAGCCAGAAGGTTATATCTACTGTTTCCGCGGTGGTCTTCGTTCGCAATTGGTACAACAGTGGCTGCGAGAGGCCACTGTTGACTATCCACGCGTGGTAGGCGGCTACAAGGCGCTGCGCAATTTTTTGCTCGGTGCGCTTGAGGACGCCGCTGCGTTGCCTATGCTGATCGTTGGCGGTAACACCGGCTGTGGCAAGACGCTACTGATTAATGAGTTGGTGGCCGGTATCGATCTGGAAGGGATCGCCCATCATCGCGGCTCCTCCTTTGGCCGTACGCTGGTAAAACAGCCTACCCAGATAGATTTCGAAAATCATCTGGCCATACGCATGCTGAAAAAGCAGCATGCTGGTTGCCGGCATTGGGTGTTGGAAGATGAAAGCCGGATTATCGGTTCTACCAATCTGCCTTTAAGCTTGTTCAATGGTATGCAGCAGGCTGCCCTGGTGGTGATTGACGATCCGTTTGATGTGCGTGTGGCACGCCTGCAAGATGAGTACATCGACCGGATGCGCATTGCCTTTGAGCAAGCCTATGGCGAACAAGACGGCTGGCGGCAATATGATGAATATCTGCACCATGGCCTGTTTGCCATCCGCCGCCGCCTGGGGCTGGAACTGTTCCAGCAATTGACGCTGCGTCTCGAATCGGCGCTGCAGGTACAACGGCTCACTGGCCAAAGCGAAGCGCATCAACAATGGCTGGTGCCGCTGCTGCAACACTATTACGACCCGATGTATCGCTACCAATTAGAGAAGAAAACCCAACGTGTGATCTTTCGCGGTAATTACGCGCAAGTCAGAGAGTTCCTGATGACGTATAGCCAGAATAACGGTGAATAATGCGACTGTTTATAGCCGAAAAACCGAGTTTGGCCCGCGCCATTGCTGATGTATTACCCAAGCCCCATCGTCGGGGTGACGGCTTTATTGCCTGTGGCAGCAACGATGTGGTGACCTGGTGCGTTGGGCACCTGTTAGAACAGGCCCAGCCAGATGCTTACGACAGCCGTTACGCGCGCTGGTCGTTGGCGGACTTACCGATAATCCCGCAGAAGTGGCTGTTGCAGCCGCGCCCTTCGGTCAGCAAGCAGTTGAACGCGATCAAAAAGCTGCTGGCAGAGGCTGACGAAGTGATCCACGCGGGTGACCCGGATCGGGAAGGGCAGTTGCTGGTGGATGAGGTGCTGGATTATCTGGCACTGACGCAGGAAAAGCGCCAGAACGTGCGGCGTTGCCTGATTAACGATCTTAACCCACAGGCGGTGGAGCGTGCGGTACAGCGCCTGCGTGATAACCGTGACTTTATCCCGCTGTGCGTTTCCGCGTTAGCGCGTGCGCGTGCAGACTGGCTTTACGGCATCAACATGACCCGGGCCTATACGCTGCTAGGGCGTAACGCGGGCTACGACGGAGTGCTGTCTGTGGGGCGGGTACAGACGCCGGTATTGGGGCTGGTTGTGCGGCGCGATGAAGAGATCGAAAACTTCGTCTCGAAAGACTTCTTTGAGGTGAAAGCGCATATTGTCACGCCGAAGGAAGAACGCTTTGTCGCCCTGTGGCAGCCGAGTGAATCCTGCGAACCTTACCAAGATGAGGAAGGGCGTTTACTGCACCGGCCGTTGGCCGAACACGTGGTTAAACGCATCGAGGGCGCACCGGCGCTGGTCACCTCGTATAATGATAAACGGGAATCAGATACCGCTCCGCTGCCGTTCTCCCTTTCCACGCTGCAAATTGAGGCGTCGAAACGCTTTAACCTCAGCGCCCAGCAGGTGTTGGACGTTTGCCAACGGCTGTATGAAACCCACAAGCTGATCACTTATCCGCGTTCTGACTGCCGTTATCTGCCAGAGGAACACTTTGCCGGACGCCATGCGGTGTTGAACGCCATCAGCGTACATCAGCCGGATCTCTATCCACAGCCGATTATCGATAGCGAGCGCCGTAACCGCTGTTGGGACGATAAAAAGGTCGATGCTCACCACGCGATTATTCCTACGGCGCGTGCTAGCAAGGCCAGCCTGAGCCAGGATGAACTGAACGTTTACGGTTTGGTGGCACGCCAGTATCTGATGCAGTTTTGCCCGGATGCGATGTTCCGCAAGTGCGTTATCGAGCTGGATATCGCCGGCGGCAAGTTTATCGCCAAGGCGCGTTTCCTGGCGGAAGCGGGCTGGCGCACCCTGCTGGGTAGTAAAGAGCGTGATGAGGAAAACGAAGGTGCACCGCTGCCCGTTGTCGCCAAAGACGATGAGTTGTTGTGCGAGCGTGGCGAAGTGGTAGAACGCCAGACTCAACCACCGCGGCCCTTTACCGATGCCAGCCTATTGTCGGCCATGACCGGAATTGCGCGTTTTGTGCAGGATAAAGCGCTAAAGAAAATCCTGCGAGCGACCGATGGTTTAGGAACAGAGGCAACGCGAGCAGGCATTATCGAGCTGCTCTTCAAGCGGGCGTTTCTCTACAAGAAAGGGCGCTATATTCATTCCAGCGAAACCGGGCGGGCACTGATCCATTCATTGCCGGACCTGGCGGCACGCCCTGATATGACGGCGCAGTGGGAGTCTACGTTGACACAAATCAGCGAAAAATCCTGCCGTTATCAGGACTTTATGCAACCGCTGGAGGGCACACTGCAACAGCTGATCTATCAGGCTAAGCAGAGCCGGGCCAGTATAGCGTTTCGTGGCTTGTCGCCTGCACCGTCAGCCGGGGCGAAAAAGCGTAAAAAAAGTGCCGGTAAGGCACGGGAGAAAAGTGAATGAGCCGCATACCCTTGTTGATTGGTTGTTTGGCACTGTTTTCCACCAGCGTATTGGCCAATCGCGGTAACGTCGATGTCGTCGTGCCGGTTTCCCCTGAAATATGGGGTACCGCACGTACCACGACAACGCCGCCGCCTTGCAACCGTTGCTGCATTTATCAGAATCAAAACTATTCTGAAGGTGCGTTGCTGAAAGTGGGCGACGAGATGATGCAGTGCGCGCGTGACCCTAACGTCACGGGCACCAATCCATTAATCTGGATCCGCCTCAAGCGGTGATTGCAACTGCCTGACTTCTGTACTCACCGTAACCGTGCCACAAATTGATTTCACTTCCTGACAACGGCACCGCTGCAGCTCCCTCTCCCTGTGGGTTGGGATGAGAGGGGACTGAACGTGCTACATATCTACCCTTGTGCTCACCGTAGCCGTGCCACAAATTGATTTCACTTCCTGACAACGGCACTATTACAGCTCCCTCTCCCTGTGGGAGAGGGTTGGGGTGAGGGGGATAGTAAGCGGATATAGCTTTCCAGCAGTGGGATATCGGCGGGGGCTAGCGGGTAATCTCTGGCCTGCTCGGGTGTAACCCAAGCAAATGCGCTATGGCAGTGTAGCTGTAACTCCCCGCTGAAGGAGTTAACTTGCCAGGCATGTAGCCGAATGATCCTCTCGCTTTGTTGCCACTGATTGCTGGCCACAAAACTCCCCACTTTAGCGATAATGCCCAACTCTTCCTTCAGTTCACGAGCGAGCGCCTGGGGCTGGCTCTCAGCCATTTCGACCTTACCGCCGGGAAACTCCCATAGGCCAGCCTGATCGCTGCTGCTATCGCGTTGGGCGAGCAGGATCTTGCCATCTTGTTCGATAATGGCGGCAACGACATCAATGATTTTCATAGCATGGATTCAATGTTGCCCCGACATGCATCGGGGCAGGGAGATTACAGTGCGAACTCGGCCCAGACGGGAGCATGATCTGAAGGCTTCTCCATGGCACGGATCTGATAATCAATGCCGGTGGCGGTACAGCGCGCAGCCAATGAGGTGTTAACCAGCAGCAGATCGATGCGTAGGCCACGGTTTTCATCAAAACCGCGTGAACGATAGTCAAACCATGAGAACTCATCGTTACGCTCAGGGTTGGCATGACGGTAAGTATCTACCAGACCCCAGTCCAGCAGGCGGCCCATCCACTCACGCTCTTCCGGCAGGAAGGAGCATTTGCCGGTGCGCAACCAACGTTTGCGACTCTCTTCACCAATACCGATGTCCAGATCGCTTGGGCTGATGTTCATATCGCCCATGATCAACACCTGCGACTCTGCCGGCAGTTGTTGCAGATAATTTTGCAGATCTTGATAAAAGCGGGTTTTGGCCGGAAATTTGATAGGGTGGTCGCGGCTTTCTCCTTGCGGGAAGTACCCATTAATCACCGTCAATGTGCCTTGTGGCGTCGCCAGGTCGGCCATGATGATACGACGCTGCGCATCTTCTTCATCAGTAGGAAAACCGCGGCGTACGGCAAGAGGTTCATCTTTAGTCAGCAATGCCACGCCGTAATGGCCTTTCTGCCCATGATAGAACACGTGATAGCCGTGTTGGCTAACCTCTTCCAGCGGGAACATATCGTCGTGAACTTTGGTTTCCTGCAGGCCAATCACATCCGGCTGATGCTGCTCGATAATTGCTGCCAGTTGATGCGGACGTGCACGCAGTCCATTGATATTAAAAGAAACAAACTTCATGAGCGCTGCCGTTTTTATCCGAAAAAATGTGTTCAGATAGTAGCAGAGTTTGGTCGAAAATGTAACGCGGACCAGCGGCGGTTTGCCGCTGGTAGTCAGGGATTATTTCGCCCAGCGGTCGTAATTCTGCGGCTGATAGTCATCAAACAGCTGGATTAAGGCTGCCGGAGAGTCGCTGATATGCAGGGTCTTGAGATAATCATGTCGCATAAAACCTTGATCGGCGACGTGCTGTAAAAACTGGCTTAGCGGGTGGTAAAAACCGTTAACATCCAGCAGCCCGACCGGCTTGCTGTGGTAACCGATCTGCCCCCAGGTCCAGATTTCAAACAGCTCCTCCAGCGTACCGATGCCGCCAGGCAGGGCAATAAAACCGTCGGCCAGTTCGGCCATCCGCGCCTTACGGGTGTGCATGTCGGGGACGATTTCCAGCTCGGTCAGGCCACGGTGCGCCGTTTCGGCCTCGACCAGCCGCTGGGGAATGATGCCTACTGCTTCACCACCAGCCTCTAGTACCGCGTCTGCTACCACACCCATTAACCCTTTTTTACCACCGCCATACACCAGACGCCGCCCTTGGGTGGCAAGCAGATGACCTAGTTGGCGGGCATGTTCGACATAGGCTGGATTATTGCCCTCGCTGGCACCACAAAAGATACAAATGTTGTTACGCATGACTTTCCCTTGCTGCTTTTAACGAAGCCAGTGGTATAGCGAATTGCGGGATTTAGTTCAAGGGGAATTGGTGTTGCGATGGTGGTGAGGAGGAGGACTTCGTACAGGCGTCACTAGTTGTCTGAGTCATAGTGTTTTAGACCGCGACACCCAAGCTTGAGGCAGGTGGGAGTCATTGCAGGTTAGCCGACCGTTGAGCGCATGGATAATGAGATGGACGCTCCTACCACGGCATCGCAATGTGCCACAATTTGAGTGTCTAACCTCAACAGCAGGAGCGTCCAAATGAAAGTA
>NZ_JBLJAK010000130.1:0-859 GCF_047530105.1 Serratia sp. T13T92
ACTCCACACCTATGGCCGGCAGCTCAATCAGCACCCGCATATCCACGTCTCCGTCACCCGTGGCGGCCTCGACGTCAAACAAAACACCTGGCGACACCTGTTCTTTAAAAAGAATGATGTAAAACAAATCTGGCGTAACGCCGTCATTTACCTGCTGCGTGACAACTATACGCACATCAACCCCAGTGACATGCCGGGCCTCGGCCATATCCTTAATGAGGACCGGTGGCGCCGCTACCTGCATGCCCAGTATCGCCGCGCCTGGAAAATCCACTTCGCCAAAAAGACCCGTGGCGCGTGGCGCAGCGTGAAATACCTCGGCCGTTATCTGAAGCGCCCGCCGGTGGCGGCTTCCCAGCTCCGACATTACCGCGGTGGCTCGATCGTTCATCACTACTACGACCACAGCACGCAGCAACACAAACGCCAGAAGCTGACCCAGGAAGAGATGCTACAACGCTATATCAGCCATATTCCGGCGCGGCATTTTAAAATGGTGCGGTACTAAGGCTTTTTGGCCAATCGCAAACGAGGCTCACTGCTGCCGAAAGTGTATAACGCGCTGGGAATGACGGTACGAGATAAGCCCAGACGCCCCGGGTTCGCGGTGTTGATGAAAGGCTTCCTGGGCACAGACCCGTACCAATGCATCCTGTGCGGCGATCGGCTGCGATTTTCCGGTGCGGAGGCGGGCAGGCATGCGACGGAATTACTGTCAGACAGGTTACATCGGATGGCAAAAAAACGATGGCTTCAGACCCCGGCTCTGGATAAGTGCGCCTGAAAAATGGTTTTTAGATTAAAAACACAGCAAAACCGGCGTTTTTACGTATAACTCATCGCGATGCTGCACCATCAG
>NZ_JBLJAK010000131.1:0-783 GCF_047530105.1 Serratia sp. T13T92
CATGCGTTGCTGACGGCGCTGAAATCGCCGGACGACGCCATCGACTGGGACACGCTGCTGCCCTGGAAAATCACCCTACCTTAAACCCCACGACCGAACACTGTGGGGATTTAACGACGCTTACTGATGACGGGAACCGTCGGGCCGCAGAAGTCGATAAAGAGCTTTTCACCGGCACGGTGCTCCTGGCGCATTGAGAGGCGGCGTGTCTTTTTCCACTCCCGATAACAGCGGCAGAAGTGGGAGTACCCCATCGCCAGTTCCCCGGCCTGAGCCTTGTACTCCATCCATAGCAGTTGCCGCGTCACGCCGGATTTTCTCATCTCGGTATCGAAGTGAAGCAAATCCGGCATGACCCGCTCTGATGCAGGTATGCCTTTGGCCGGGAAGATGAGTTTTTCAAGGCCATCGTGGGATATCGCTTCAGGAAGAGGCCATGGCAGAGACGTGGCTTTAAAGCGGGCGAGAACCTCAAAAACCGTCGAGGCACTGATTTTCATCGTCAGCCCGATACAACGGTTGGTCAGCTTCTGGTCGAACTTGAGCTGAAGGATCTTGAAACAGGTTTCCATGGAACTCCTGGCTTTTCTGTAAGCGTCGTTAAATCCCCACAGTGTTCGGTCGTGGGGTTTAAGGTAGGGTGATTTTCCAGGGCAGCAGCGTGAAGGTGGCACCGTCGGTGCCGGCGGTGTTCCCTAAAAGCTACGCCACGCCGTCGCTGGTCGCGCAAATCATCATCAACAAATTCCAGTTCGCGCTGCCGCTGTACCGGCAGGAAGTGCT
>NZ_JBLJAK010000132.1:0-736 GCF_047530105.1 Serratia sp. T13T92
ACTTTCCCGCTGGGTATTACCTTCACCCGTTTGAGAGTCGTTCGCCGCGAGGGCGTAAACGAGCACGGCCCGGTGAAGATGTCTGGGGGGGAGCGGGAAATTTTTTTCGGTCTAATGAAATGGCCGGGAAAAATTTATTGCGAAAGGCATGGCCGGCCCCTAGACAGCAAGACGGGTTGTGCTTGTCTCAGCCCCGGCGAAAGAACGCAAATGGGTGAAGATATCCAGGTAACGACACGAGCAGGAACCCGCCGCAACGCCGAAACGCGCGGGCGCGAAACGGCGTTGCCCCAAAGAGGCCCGGCGGCATCGCCGGGCTGGTGAAAGCGGCGCATCCGTACGGATGCCGCAAGCGTGATGTTGACCTAGCGACAATGGGATGGAGGCCCGCCAGGGCGGAGACGGTTTACCGGCTCCGTTCACGACAGCCCGGTTCCCGAAGGGAAGTCGCCCGAAGGATGTCGGTATACCCTCCCAGTCCTGAAACATAAACTCGGTATCCCATTCATCGGCATGCAGCGCCTGACAGGCCGCGTAAAAGTCTTCCTGGCCGTCAAACTCCGTCAGGTCAAACCATTTGCCGAAAATGCTCCCGCAGTTGTATTTGTGGGTAAGCGTCGCTGGAACCCCACCTGTTATTGCGTTCGCGATGTTGCCATGATCTTGTTCCCGATCATCAACACGGAGCAAACCCATGAGGAACATCCGCACGCCCGAAGAATGGCACGCCCTTTTT
>NZ_JBLJAK010000133.1:0-704 GCF_047530105.1 Serratia sp. T13T92
AAGTAGGTAGCTTAACCTTCGGGAGGGCGCTTACCACTTTGTGATTCATGACTGGGGTGAAGTCGTAACAAGGTAACCGTAGGGGAACCTGCGGTTGGATCACCTCCTTACCTAAAGATATGCAGTTGAGTGCAGTGTCCACACAGATTGTCTGATGAAAAAGTAACGAGCAGAAATACCTTTATAGGCTTGTAGCTCAGGTGGTTAGAGCGCACCCCTGATAAGGGTGAGGTCGGTGGTTCAAGTCCACTCAGGCCTACCAAATTCGCACTTGTGCTGCGTTGCACGCGATACGTTTACACCGTAAACGTCCAGTGAGCATGCCTTGCCTGAGCGAGTGGTAAATAAAGGTTTCTGCAAGTGACTGTATGGGGCTATAGCTCAGCTGGGAGAGCGCCTGCCTTGCACGCAGGAGGTCAGCGGTTCGATCCCGCTTAGCTCCACCATATCCATATAGTCCTTGATAATACTTCAGAGTGTACTGGCAACAGTATGCTGCGAAGTATTTTGCTCTTTAACAATCTGGAACAAGCTGAAAATTGAAACATGACAGCTGAAACTTATCCCTCCGTAGAACTATTGGGGTAAGGATTAACCTGTCATAGAGTCTCTCAAATAAACAGCACGACAGTGTCTCTGTTTACAGAAACACCTTCGGGTTGTGAGGTTAAGTGACTAAGCGTACACGGTGGATGCCTAGGCAG
>NZ_JBLJAK010000134.1:0-700 GCF_047530105.1 Serratia sp. T13T92
TTCGACAGCCATCGTGCGAACTCCTCCATCAACGGTGTCGATTCGGCCTGCCGTCGCCGGTACACCTCGTCCGGCGGTTTGCCCTGCAGGGCTTTCTCTATCCGGTACAGCTTCTGGATATGCGACAGCGCCCATACCGCTTTGCCCACCTTCGCATTCGGCTGGGCACGCTGAGCCTCCTCGAACTTGCGGCGGGCATGTGCCATGCACCCGACCAGCTTCGCTTGTGTACTGTGGTAGCCCGCATAGCCGTCAACCTGAAGGTAACCGTGGTAGCCCGCCAGGAACTGCGCCGCGCAGCGGCCACTGCGGGAGTCATGGTAATCATATAACACCAGGTGCGGCGTGCTGTCTCCCGCTGTGCGGACATCACGTCCCGTGCCATACAGCCACATATAGCTCTGACCGTTTTCCTGGCTCAGCACGTTAAGCGTGCTCTCATCGGCGAAGATGACCTCCTGCGCCAGCAACGCCGCATGCATCAACGCCCTCAGCGGCTTCAGACGTTCCGCGACCTTCAGTAACCACTGGCTCTGTGTCTGTCGACTCAGCGGGATGTCGAGGCCGGCGAACAGCACTTCCTGCCGGTACAGCGGCAGCGCGAACTGGAATTTGTTGATGATGATTTGCGCGACCAGCGACGGCGTGGCGTAGCTTTTAGGGAACACCGCCGGCACCGACGGTGCCACCTTCACGCTGC
>NZ_JBLJAK010000135.1:0-673 GCF_047530105.1 Serratia sp. T13T92
AAAAGGGCGTGCCATTCTTCGGGCGTGCGGATGTTCCTCATGGGTTTGCTCCGTGTTGATGATCGGGAACAAGATCATGGCAACATCGCGAACGCAATAACAGGTGGGGTTCCAGCGACGCTTACCGTCATCAACCCGGATACCGGCGAGGTTCGCCGTGTGGCCATCTTCGTGGCCGTGATGGGGGCGTCTAACTACACCTACGTGGAGGCCTGTGAAGGTCAGGATATGATGTCCTGGTGAACGCCAACAGCCGCTGTCTGACCTTCCTGGGCGGTGTACCGAAGCTGCTGGTCCCCGATAACCTCAAAAGCGCGGTGAAAAAGGCCGATCGCTATGAACCCGTCATCAATGACAGTTACCAGGCGTTGGCGGCGCACTACGGCACCGTTATCATCCCGGCTCGCCCCTATAAGCCGAAAGATAAATCGAAAGCAGAAAACGGCGTTCTCATCGTCGAAAGATGGCTGCTTGCCCGCATCCGCAATGAAACCTTCTACACGCTCAGGGCGCTGAATACCCGTCTTCGTGAGCTACTGGCGGCCGCCCCCCATGTCAGGGTAGTTGTCGCCTGAACTGATTCAATCCATTGAACCTCAGGGGCGAGGAAACTAACCCGATGCAAACCTACTCTGCAGAACATAAAGAATCTCTGCTCAAACAGTTATTACCC
>NZ_JBLJAK010000136.1:0-665 GCF_047530105.1 Serratia sp. T13T92
AAAAAGGGCGTGCCATTCTTCGGGCGTGCGGATGTTCCTCATGGGTTTGCTCCGTGTTGATGATCGGGAACAAGATCATGGCAACATCGCGAACGCAATAACAGGTGGGGTTCCAGCGACGCTTACAAAATAATTGCCTGGAATGCTCAGCTGGTAGGTTCCCTCTGGTGGCGTCATGTACCCGGTCGGGCGGGTTGTGATGATGTCTGTATATGGGCCGACATGGCCGCTAATCCCGCGCGGCACCTCCCAGAACTGCCACATGCCGCCCTCATAGTTGCTGTGTCTGTCCAGAAATGACTGCACCATCTGCTCGCCAAACGGCGTCGCGAACAGACGAGGTACGAACACCTGGCGCTGGCGTGGGTGGGTGATTTCAATACGTGTTACCTGCTCAGTCTGGGAAATGGTCGCTGCGGTCGTGGTCATCGTGGCCTCCTTCGGCTTCTTTCTGGTGTCCTCACTTTTCCATTTCCGGAAGGCGGGGAGCACGTTGCTGTGACACATGACCGCCCTGTTCCAGCAGGGACGGAAACAAGGTAAGCGTCGTTAAATCCCCACAGTGTTCGGTCGTGGGGTTTAAGGTAGGGTGATTTTCCAGGGCAGCAGCGTGTCCCAGTCGATGGCGTCGTCCGGCGATTTCAGCGCCGTCAGCAACGCATGCA
>NZ_JBLJAK010000137.1:0-663 GCF_047530105.1 Serratia sp. T13T92
GGTGCTCGCGGATCGCCTCCCAGCAAGTTACGGATGGGGCGAACCCCATCCGTGGGATCGCCTTACCGCTGTTTCAGGCAAGACAGAATGGCGGCAATTTCCGTTGTTCCTTGCCTGACGCGTAATTCACACAGCGAATCACGTGTTATCCAGGTGAATGCGATCAGCGTCACACAGATAACGATCAGACATAAAACCAGCAGTTTTTGCGGCATTCTTAACCTCCTTGTCCCTTGATTTTGGGATTTTAAGAGGCTAACCTCACCTTGCTTAGGAGTGAGATCGGCCTCGGATTGATGTAAATCGGTCCGGGGCTTTTCTCTTTCCATCCTTTACCAAATGCTCCAGACGGAAAGATCCAGAGCACCCACCTGCAGTCTACTTAATACCCATGCTGTTGAATGCGCGCGATTGTTCAGATAGCGAAGCGATTCGCAATTTTTCTGTGCACGTACTGCAATACCGAATGCTGGCATCCGGGGAATTGATAAGGAAAAGCGTGTGGGATGATTTGACAGGATGTTGAAAGGTCAAAGAAGGGTGCTCGCGGATCGCCTCCCAGCAAGTTACGGATGGGGCGAACCCCATCCGTGGGATCGCCTTACCGCTGTTTCAGGCAAGACAGAATGGCGGCAATTTCCGTTGTTCCTTGCCTGACGCGTA
>NZ_JBLJAK010000138.1:0-647 GCF_047530105.1 Serratia sp. T13T92
ACACATTGCGCGATGATATCGATGGGATAATGCAAGCGTTTAAAGGCATTTCTGATCAGAGACATTAATAGGCAACATTACAAAAAAAACAGCATATTACCTGACGCCGCCTTAACGCGACAGAGCCGCCTGGTTAGGACTGGTTCCACGCCAGCATTCAAGTGGTGGCAAACAAGTCTTGCTCGGGATAAGCAAACGAGGCGATATTTATTTACGAACCTTACTCATTCACGGTGCTAGGGCTGTGTTGCAGTCGGTCAAACGTAAACAGGATGCTGTATCGGGATGGGCCAGTCGACTACTGGCACGTCGGAATAACAACATTGCCTCGGTAGCATTGGCTAATAAGAATGCGCGGATTGTGTGGGCACTATTGGCAAAAGATCAGGAGTACTATGCACCAGTGATGAACGTTTAAGTATCTGAGTCAGTAAGACGGAAACAACACCACCGATTGTTCAGGCAAGCATGAAGTGATGGCAGGACTGGTCAGACCGTGATGGGGAAAACCCGGTTTATTGAACGTAGCGCCCCTTCGGGGCGAGCACGGCAGCGTTGCTGCCTCAACCGTCTTTAAGACCCAGCCTCACATCAACGTCGGGGCAGGCTGACCGCCCCCGCACTAATACCTGCATAAAATGAGCACG
>NZ_JBLJAK010000139.1:0-635 GCF_047530105.1 Serratia sp. T13T92
GATTTCACGTAGCACGATCAATAAAGCAGGGGGTTTTGACCTGTTGATGAGGTAAAAAATGATCAACAGGTTGGTTTTAGGTATCTGTTTGGCCATAGTGTTAACGTGAAGATTGCGAAAATGAAATCCTGCCCGATCATCATATTGATAGTTCGGTGATGATACAAAGAACAAGGAAATTTCATGGCACGCGATCATGGACTGGAAGAAATCTTACGGGAAGATCTTGAAGCTCTATCTGGCTTGACCGAAAAGCTATGTTTGGTGGTTGGGCTAGGTTTCTTGATAGAAAGCTTATCTTTACGGCTCGTGATGATGGGATGTTGGTCAGGCTTGGAAAAGGTCGAGACAGTTGGGCATTCGAACAACCAGATATTGTTACAATGATTTCGCGAGGTCGAAAATCCAGGAATGGGTGCGAGAAGGATCGTCAACTTTTTGGGATAATTTACTAGGCCGGAAACTGGTAGACTCAGTTCTCGATTTTGTTCGATCCTTGCTGGCCAACTGCAAATGAAGAACAAGCTTTGTCGGTTGTATGATTGCCTTGGATGAGATTTGGTACTGAAAAGTCAGGTAAGAGCATGGGGTTGGCTGGCCAAGTGAATTTTTGACAATGGCCAATGAAGACCAAT
>NZ_JBLJAK010000014.1:0-134932 GCF_047530105.1 Serratia sp. T13T92
CAAAATCAATGGCGGCATCGATTTTACGGACCAGATGGTCTTCGGGAACCAGTTCATCAAGGGTAATGGTTTCAAACTGGTACTGATGGGGAGAAGGTTCTTTGAGCATGGCAGTCAGTCCGTTTTTGCACTGACCTTATTAGATCAAAGTCCTGGCCTCACGGCCAGGACTTTGTCATCAATCTGAGGGCGCTTAGAAGCGCCCTGTTGACGAGATTAATGCTCGCGAGTTTTGCGGAACACCACTTCTGGGTAGCGTTCTTGCGTCAGATTGAGGTTAACCATGGTTGGTGCGATATACGACAGGTTGTTGCCGCCGTCCAGCGCCAGGTTCAGCTCGCTCTTACGCTTGAACTCTTCGAATTTCTTCACGTCGTCGCACTCTACCCAACGGGCAGTGGAGACGTTCACCGATTCATACAGCGCTTCCACGTTGTATTCGCTCTTCAGACGGGCAACCACTACGTCAAACTGCAGCACGCCCACCGCACCGACGATCAGATCGTTGTTGGCGATTGGGCGGAACACCTGCACCGCCCCCTCTTCCGACAGCTGGACCAGCCCCTTCAGCAGCTGTTTCTGCTTGAGCGGATCGCGCAGGCGAATACGGCGGAACAGTTCTGGCGCAAAGTTCGGAATACCGGTGAACTTCATATCCTCACCCTGGGTGAAGGTATCGCCGATCTGAATGGTACCGTGGTTATGCAAGCCAATGATGTCGCCCGGGTAGGCTTCTTCAACGTGCGAGCGGTCACCGGCCATAAAGGTCAGCGCATCGGAGATCACCACGTCTTTGCCGGTACGAACCTGGCGCAGTTTCATGCCTTTCTCATAGCGGCCAGACACCACGCGCATAAACGCCACACGGTCGCGGTGTTTAGGATCCATGTTCGCCTGGATCTTGAACACGAAGCCGGTGAATTTCTCTTCGGCGGCGACCACTTCACGGGTATCGGTTTTACGCGGCATTGGCGCAGGCGCCCAGGCCACCAGCCCATCAAGCATATGATCGACACCGAAGTTACCCAAAGCGGTACCGAAGAACACCGGAGTCAGCTCGCCTGCCAGGAAGGCTTCCTGCTCAAACTCATGGGAAGCTCCTTGCACCAGTTCCAGCTCATCACGTAACTGGGCGGCCAGATCTTCGCCTACGGCAGCATCGAGCTCCGGGTTGTTCAACCCTTTAACGATGCGCACTTCCTGAATGGTGTGGCCTTTACCGGTCTGGTACAGATAGGTTTCATCTTTATAGAGATGGTAAACCCCTTTGAACAGCTTGCCACAGCCGATCGGCCAGGTGATCGGCGAGCAGGCGATTTTCAGTTCGCGCTCAACTTCATCCATCACTTCCATCGGATCGCGGATGTCACGGTCAAGTTTGTTCATGAAGGTCAGGATCGGCGTATCACGCAGGCGGGTAACTTCCATCAGCTTGCGGGTACGATCTTCAACGCCTTTTGCGGCGTCGATTACCATTAGGCAGCAGTCCACCGCCGTCAGGGTACGGTAGGTATCTTCGGAGAAGTCTTCGTGCCCCGGGGTATCGAGCAGGTTAACCAGGCAGTCACGGTACGGGAACTGCATCACAGAGGTGGTGATCGAGATACCACGTTGTTTTTCCATCTCCATCCAGTCGGATTTGGCGTGCTGGCTCGAGCCACGGCCCTTTACCGTACCGGCGGTCTGGATAGCGTGTCCGAATAACAGCACCTTTTCGGTGATGGTGGTTTTACCCGCATCGGGGTGCGAGATAATGGCGAAAGTTCTTCTTTTCGCAACTTCGCGGGCGAATTCACTAGGAGACATGTTTTTCACGTTTCTATGGTTAGTCCGCCCTGCTCATCATCACAACGCGCCAATCGCGGCGCCAGGCAAAGCGGTAATAAAAAGATAGTAGCCGAGTATTTTCGCTGATTTACCAACCGGTGACAATCAATGGTTTCTTCGGCATAAGATAATGGCAGGCCAAATCGGCTGCACAAGGGAACTATAAGTCGCTACCCCAGCGGCAGCGCCATAACGATCGCGTCTTCGCGGCCACTGGCTGCGGGGTAATAATTGCGACGCACCGTGACTTCATTGAAGCCAAGGTCTTCGTAGAGTGCTATCGCACCGCTGTTGGAGGCTCGAACCTCCAGCCACAGAGTGACCACACCACGTGCTTCTAATTGCTCGATCACGGCAGTCAGCAAAGTGCGGCCAAAGCCTCGGCGCTGCCAGCTTGGATGGATGGCAATATTAAACAGCGTGGCTTCGTCCAGCACGATTTGGGTAATGGCAAAACCCGCCATTTGCCCTTCAGCTTCCAGTTTCAGGTTAAGGTAACGTTCGCCCTGATTGCTGGCTAGTGTCGCCTCGGTCCAGGGAAACGCATGGCTGGCTTGTTCAATCTTGAAGGCTGTGGCCAGATCGGCCGCTGTCAGGGTAGAAATGCTGTTCATGATGACAAATCTGCTGCCAGAGTGCGCGTTTCGCACTCGCATCTTGAGAAAGCTCGGCCAGCGCCGGGCTATGTAGCTGCGCGCCGGCCACCGCTAACGGTTCCGTGACGCCCAACCGCCAACTGTTGCACTCGGTATCTTGTGGCAGCATCGCTACCTGATCCGGTGTCAGGCCATAGGTTTGTGCCGCTGTCAGCCCCAGGCTGCGCAGAACGTCACAAAACAGCGGGTCGTTCTGGTCTGGCAATGCCTGCGCCACCACCAACAGGCGCACATTTGGGGGCACGCTTACCGCCACCTCCCCCTGCAACACTCCAGGGCGGCGTAATGTCCACTGCGTAATCCCCAGCTGTTGTAACAACCAGTCGCGTTTTGATGCCATGCCGATCCCCGTGTGTGACGCACCCTACCTGCCCTATGCCGCGCTATGCTAACAAACCCGCGCAGCCTGCGCTATTAACCGTTAACTATTCAAATTATCACCGCGGCCTATCCCCAATAGATTTCAAGCTGGCCGCTCTAAGTGCATCCATGCACTCTCGGCATTTGTACATCCCTGTACAGCACAGCCCGTCGACAAGCGCCCTTATCCCCAGGAGCTTAGATTAACTAAGTGACTGGGGTAAGGGCGCGCAGGTAACAACGCTGCAGCTTGAAAGATGAAGGGGATAAAACCCGTCGAACATCTGGCCACAAACCTCTATAATCCCCAGCTAAATCTTGAGGAGCCGAAAACTGATGTCTGCATTAACCCCCGCCAGTGAAGTCATGCTGCGCCACAGTGATGAATTTATGGAACGCCGCGTGCTGTTTGCTGGCGATCTGCAGGATACCCTGCCGGCCCAATTCGAGGCCGCGGATGTGCGTGTCCACACCCAGCAATACCATCACTGGCAGTTACTGAACCGGACGATGGGAGAGCATGCACAGTTCGGCCTGACGGTCGATCCTGCCTTCGTCGCCGAGTGCGATACGCTGGTGTATTACTGGCCAAAGAGCAAGCAGGAAGCACAGTTCCAACTGTGCAATATCCTGGCCCTGCTGCCGGTTGGCGCAGAAATTTTTGTGGTCGGTGAAAACCGCAGCGGCGTGCGCAGCGCGGAACAAACCCTGGAAGGCCACGCCACGCTTGCCAAAATCGACAGCGCTCGCCGCTGTGGGTTGTATCATGGCCGCATTGATGTGCAGACCCAGTTTGATCTGGCTGACTGGTGGGAAAGCTATCAACTGCACGATCTGGAAGTGAAGACGCTGCCAGGCGTGTTCAGCCGTGACGGCCTGGACGTTGGCAGTTCACTGCTGCTCTCCACGCTGGAAAAACACATGAAAGGCAAAGTGCTGGACGTGGGTTGTGGCGCTGGCGTAATGGCTTCGGTGCTGTCTAAACTGTCGCCGAAAATGAAGCTGACCCTCAGCGACGTCAACGCCGCTGCCGTAGAATCCAGCCGAGCAACACTGGCTGCCAACGGTATCGAAGGGGAAGTGATCGTCAGTAACGTCTACTCCGACATTACCGGCCGCTTTGACCTGATCATCTCCAACCCACCGTTCCATGACGGCCTGGCCACCAGCCTGACCGCCGCAGAAACGCTGATCCGCGGGGCGTTAAAACATCTGCCAATCGGGGGCCAACTGCGCATCGTCGCCAACGCCTTCCTGCCTTACCCGGATATTCTGGATGCCACCTTCGGTAGCCATGAAGTGTTGGCGCAGAATGGCCGCTTCAAAGTGTACAAAGCCACCGTGGCCCGCCAGCCACGCGAAGCAAAGAAGAAAAGGTAACAAGCCCCTCACCCTAACCCTCTCCCACAGGGAGAGGGGATCGATCGTGCCACCATTTGACTACAGCACCCTACCTATACAGCAATGCTACTGAATAACGTCTGTACCTGAACACAGCTCCGTACCCGCCCCCTCTCCCTCGCACAAGTGTTCCTGACACCTCCGATTTGTTCATCGGGAGAGGGTTGGGGTGAGGGGATATTGCTCGCCTTGACTGACAAACATTTCTCCCAAAGGTATGCCATCAGCCGTTAATCAACTCCATACCCACCGTTGTATAGCGTGCACCTGCCACGCCTGTCTGTGGGAATACCGCCTCGATCGCCGCCAGTTCCTGCTCGCTTAGCGTGATCTCCGCTGCCGCTACGTTTTCTTCCAGATAGCGCCGACGTTTGGTGCCAGGGATTGGGACAATGTTTTCCCCCTGCGCCATCACCCAGGCCAACGCCAGTTGCGACGGGGTCACGCCTTTCTGCCTGGCCAGTTCACTGACCTTGGTGACCAGCTCCAGATTGCGAGCAAAGTTTTCCCCCTGAAAACGTGGATTGTCGCGGCGGAAATCGTCTGCTGCCAAGTCCTCGATACTCTGGATCGCCCCGGTCAGGAAACCACGCCCAAGCGGGCTATAGGCGACAAAGCCAATGCCCAAACGTTGGCAAGCGGCCAGTTGCCCCTGCTCGGCATCCCTGCTCCACAAGGAATATTCAGTCTGCAACGCGGTGATCGGATGCACCTGGTGAGCGCGTTCCAACGTGGCAACCGAGGCTTCACTCAGCCCAATATGACGGATCTTACCTTCTTTGATCAGATCCGCCAGGGTGCCAACCACCTCTTCGATCGGTACCGTCGGGTCGACCCGATGCTGGTAGTAAAGATCGATGGTTTCTACCCCCAGCCGCTGCAAACTGCCTTCTACCGAGCGGCGGATATAGTCCGGTTTGCTGCTCACGCCCCGCGCAGTGGGATCGGCCGGATCGCGCACAATACCGAACTTGGTGGCCAGAAATACCTGGTCGCGTTTGCCTTTGATCGCCTTGCCTATCAGTTGTTCATTGGTGTGCGGGCCGTACATATCTGCGGTGTCCAGCAGAGTCACCCCCAGTTCCAGGGCCCGATGCAGCGTGGCGATCGCTTCCTGCTCGTCATAACCGGTGGAGTAGAAATCGCTCATCCCCATGCAACCTAAACCCAGGGCTGAGACGAGGGGGCCATTAGTACCTAATTTGCGCTGTTGCATTGTGTGGTCCTTGTTGAACATGGATGTCGGAGCAAAGTCTGGTTGTTTATGCCACAAAGATAAATAATGCAGATTGCACATCACTGTTCATAAATCACCAACAATGCGGGCGGCAAAATGGATCAGGTTCAGGCTATGCGCATCTTTACCCGGATCGTGGAACTAGGCAGCTTCAGCCGCGCGGCCGAACGGTTGCAGCTGCCGCGAGCCACGGTAAGCAACGTACTCAAACGCCTGGAACAGCGGCTTGGCGTCAGATTATTGGTGCGTACAACGCGCCAGGTACAGGTCACCGCCGAGGGGACGCTGTACTACCATCGTTGTCTGCACCTACTGGACGCCCTGGAAGAAGCAGATACCCTGTTCAGCCACCATAAGCTGCAACCCACCGGCAAGGTACGGATCGATATGCCCCATTCGCTGGCGCGGGAAATCGTCATCCCGGCGCTGGATGAGTTCTATCAACGCTATCCAGAGATAGAAATTGCTCTGGGGGCCAACGACACCCACGTCGATCTGCTGCGCGAAGGGGTAGATTGCGTGCTGCGGGCTTGGGAGACCGAAGACGATACGCTGGTTGCCCGGCGGATTGCCCAACTGCCACAGCTCACCTGCGCCTCCCCCGATTATCTAAAAGCGTTTGGTACCCCACAATCGATCGACGAGCTGCAACATCATCGGGCGGTGGGCTATTTCTCTTTGGTGAATAACCGCAACTACCCGCTGGAATTTTGCCGTGATGGCCGCCTTGAGCTGCGCGAATTGCCAAGCCGATTGAGCGTTAGCGGGGCCGATGCCTATACCAGTGCCTGTCGTTCCGGGTTGGGGCTGATCCAGGCGGCGCGTTATATCATCTCCCCCTGGTTGCAAAGTGGTGAACTGGTGGAAGTGCTGGCCGATACGCCACCACCGCCGATGCCGATCTACATCATGTATCCGCCTGGCCGTTTCCTCGCGCCGCGTGTCAGGGTATTGATTGATTGGCTGATTACGTTGTTCGAAGGCCATAAAAACCACTGATATGCCGTTTTTTACAGCAAACGCCGCTAATCCAGGAAATAACTATTGACGTACCCGCCAAAATCTCTAGAATTCGCCTCCGTGGTAGCGTTACTCCGGTAGCGTATCTGGTATGCGAAGGTGGCGGAATTGGTAGACGCGCTAGCTTCAGGTGTTAGTGTCCTTACGGACGTGAGGGTTCAAGTCCCTCTCTTCGCACCAAATAACCACATGATTTATATTGCACAGCATCGAATGCGAAGGTGGCGGAATTGGTAGACGCGCTAGCTTCAGGTGTTAGTGTTCTTACGGACGTGAGGGTTCAAGTCCCTCTCTTCGCACCAAGCTGGTGATATAAATCGACATCAAAGCAACACATCAGACTGTGCGAAGGTGGCGGAATTGGTAGACGCGCTAGCTTCAGGTGTTAGTGTTCTTACGGACGTGAGGGTTCAAGTCCCTCTCTTCGCACCACTTGATGGGTTCTCTTCTAGCTGTTCCTGCATTAAAACTCACTCAAAAAAAACCAACACGCTCAAGCGTGGTTTTGTCGTTTCAGTCAAAGCTGAAATGCAGGCTGATTGCGGCCAGCCCACCGGCTAAAGCCATGCAGGAAGGGAGCAGCAGGTAATGACGCCAGCGGCTGTTAAACAGCATCACCAGCGTGGCCAGCATGGCAACCACGATCAGAGTGCGCAGTTGCATCATATCCAGATCAATCAGCGCCAGAAATGGCATCAGGGCACAGGGCAGTAACACGCCCCAGGCGCTGGCAAGCCGATTCCCCAGGCACCAACTGATGCCCCACAATCCACAAGCGGTAACCATGGCAGCTAACATGATAACCCTACCTTTCAAGTGATAATGATAACCAATATCATATAACACTTTTTTTGGACCCGCACTCTTTTCAAGATCCAGCTGAACGCGGATGACAGCCTGCGCGAAAAATGTTAGTTTCATATAAGAAAATTCTTAACATTTATAGTCTGTTAATAATAACAAATTGGAATTATTCAGCAGGCATTGTCTAACATTTTTCCTTCGACCGGCCCCATTGGTAAAGAGTGATCCCCGTATGAACTCGCGTTCTTATCAGCAACTGCAAACCAGCAAACAGCGCTTATCCCTGTTTCTTTTCTTGTTGATGAATGCAGCCTCTGCCATTTTTACTTTATTCGTGCCCTTTAAAGAGACCCCGGCCTTAACGCTGCCGCTAATCTGCATTCCGGCGATTTGCCTGACGGCCATGCTATTTACGCTGTATTCGCCCCGCCACTACGTCCAAAGGCTCAACCTGCTCGCCATTATCCTTGGGCTGCTATGGGCGGCGCACATCTATTGTAAGAGCCAGCTTACCGCCAGTGACAACCACAGCTTCTTGCTGATCAGCCTATTCAGTATTTTCTTTATCAGCGCGATCTCGCTGACAGATAACCTGCTGGCCTTCTGCCTGCACGCCGTTCCCTCGGCGCTGATAATCCTGTGGCTGGACGGCATGCATAACACCATGCGTATTCTGTTCACCACTCTGCTGCCGATCGTCGCCTTCTCGGTGCATCATTTGCTGTTGAAGCGCAGCGAAATGTTTACCCAACATCTGGTGGCCAACCTGTATCACGAACGAGATAAGTTCAGCGATCTGAGCATGATCGATCCGCTAACCGGCCTGTATAACCGCCGTGGGCTGGAGAGCAAACTGGATCAGTTGCTCTCGCCAACCTCGGGCAACCACTTTGTGCTGCTACTCGATATCGACCACTTCAAGGTCTACAACGATCGCTACGGCCATACCCTGGGCGATCAAGCACTGGTCCAAGTGGCAACGGCCATCCGCGATGCGGTGCGCTCAAGGGATATCGTGGTACGTTACGGCGGAGAAGAGTTTTTGGTACTGCTGACCAACGTCGGTGAAGACTATGCGGCCTATCTGGCAGAAAAGGTGCGCCAATGTGTGCAGGAATTGACCATCACCCATCGTTTCCAAGCGCAGGAGACGACCAAGGTAACGTTAAGCGCCGGGATTTCTGCGCTGGATAAGCTGGATATCGACTCTGCGATCTGTGCCGCCGATGCCGCGCTGTACCGGGCCAAAAACAGTGGCCGCAATAATATTCAGCTAGCCCCCCACCCGCAGCCAGTCGCCTGATCCTTTCTCCTTCGCCGGAAGGGGAAAGGTGAAAAACTTTTACCTGTCGCCACTTTTACCACATGCCAATCGCTCCGTAGCGCATTACACTAGCGGACAACTTACGCCTTCCCTGCCACATTTTTATATGGAACACGACCGTTGAAGACCTCACTCTCCACGTTATTGCTGGCGCTTGGCCTGTGTGCCACGCCCTTGGCCAGCCAGGCGACCGACGCGCAGCTCACCTCACAGATTGTCGATCAGTATGCTGAACATATCTTCTACAACAGCGGCGCAACCGGCATGGCGCTAGTAGTTATCGATAATAATCAGGTGGTTAACCGCAGTTTTGGCGATACCAAACCGGGCAACGATCTGCGTCCACGGCCAGATTCCCTGATCCGCATCGCCTCCATCACCAAGCTGATGACCAGCGAAGTGATGGTCAAAATGGCGGCGGAAGGTAAGGTCAAACTCACCGATCCGCTGCGCAAATATGCACCCAAAGGGGCCGTCGTCCCTGCCTACAATTCACGCCAGCCGATTACCTTGCTGAACCTGGCAACGCACACCAGCGCCCTGCCGCGTGAGCAACCCGGCAAGAAACCGCCAAAAACGCCGGTGTTTACCTGGCCCACCAAGGCACAGCGCTGGCAGTGGTTGTCTCATGCCACCATTACCGTGCCACCGGGCGTGCGAGCGGCCTACTCCAACCTGGCCTACGATCTCTTGGCCGATGCGCTGTCACGCGCCGCTGGCAAGCCTTATAACGCCTTGTTGCGCGAGAAAGTCACTGGTCCACTGGGGATGGTTGATACCACACTGACGCCAAGCGCAGAGCAGTGCTCACGCCTGATGGTGGCAGCCTCTGGGCCAAGCGCCTGTCGCGATACTACAGCCGCCAGTGGCAGCGGTGGTGTTTACTCGACGCCGCGCGATATGCAGCGCTGGATGCAGCAGTTCCTCTCCTCCAACGTAAGCGGTTCGCGCAAGCCAACGGCCTTAACTGAACAAACCATGTATTTCCAGCGCAAAGATCTAACGTCACTGAAAGGCATGGATGTACCGGGTGAAGCCTCTGCTTTAGGGCTGGGCTGGGTCTATATGGCACCGAAAGATGGCCTACCAGGGATCATCCAGAAAACCGGCGGTGGCGGCGGCTTCATCACCTATATGGCGATGGTGCCGCAGCAAAATATCGGCGTGTTTGTGGTCGTTACCCGCTCGGAGTTGACCAAGTTCACCAATATGAGCGATCCGGTCAACCGGCTGGTCGCGGATTTGGTGGCCAACAAAGGCTGACCCGCTCCTGGTTACGATAGAACGTGTTGCGTTGCGCGATAGGCGGAAGGCGAACAGCCTTCCAGCCGATTGAAGAAGCGTGCGAAGTAGGCGGGATCTTTGAACCCCAGGCTGTAAGCCGTTTCATGCACCGTGCAGGCGCTGAACAGCAGCAGCCGTTTGGCTTCACGCAGCAGGCGATCGAAGATCAGCCGCTTAGGTGGCCGATTGGCAAAACGGCGGCACAAGTCGTTGAGGCGTGATTCCGTCACCCCCAGCGACTGGGCATATTCCGGCACCGACAGGTGATCGCGAAAACGCTCGTCCACCATCTTGTTAAAACGCTGGAACAGCTTCAGTTCGCCACGCACGCCGCTGGCGGCCTTGTCATCCAATGAGGTATTGCGCAGCATCAGCGTGAATACCGCCTGGGCCAGCAATGCCAACGTCTGCTCCCGCCCGGCCATCTTTTGGCTAAATTCGCGGGCGATCAGTTCCCAATAATGCCCAAGCGCCGCCAACTCCTGCGGCACTGCGGCCAGCGAAAGGCAAATCCCCGGCATATCCAGCGCCAGATTGCTGCCCGGATACAGGCGTTCCAGTAACGGCCAGATCAGTTCCTGGCGCACCGTTAACACGTGGCCGTCGCTGTCTGGTTCAGTGAAAAAGGCGTGTGGCACCGAAGGGGGCGTGAGGATAAACAGCGGGGCCTGCACCGAATAGTGCTGATCGTCCAGCTGCAGCTCTATCCTGCCGGTGGCCAGATAATGCAGTTGGAAGAAACGGTCGTGCCAGTGCACCTGCATATCCCGGCCAAAAAACGCTGCCAGCCCGGCAAAGGTTTCGTAGTGCACCTCATCAGCGGCGTAACGCGCGTCATACTCTTTGCCAATATCGATATTGGCGATAAAGCCGGTACTTTTCTGCACGTTGTCCTCCGGTGAAAATAAATTCCGATCCCCTACACCTAATTGTAGGGGCGCCGCATGCTGCGCCCGTTTAGCCGCATGCGGAACCCATCGCCAAGATTGTTTAAGGTGTGGCCCGTGGCCGCGAGTCCTTCATCGGGATACGCCATACCAGCACGGCCCCGATAATCAACAACGCCGAGACAAAATAGAGCCCGGAGTTAAAGCTGCCGGTCACGTCCTTGAACCAGCCGATCAGCAACGGACTGACCGCCGAGCCGATGTTACCGGTGGCATTGATCACCGCGATCCCCACCGCTCGAGCTTCGAAGCTGATTGACTGATCCGGCGTGGTCCAGAAGATCGCCATCGCGGTAAACGAGCCGACCGACGCCATCACGATCCCCAACAGTTGAACCATGCTGTGGTTGGTCGCCGAAGCCAACAACCAACCCGCCGCGGCAAACAGATAAGGCAGCGCGGTATGGAACTTACGCTCCTGCAGGCGATCCGAACGTTTACTCCACCAGATCATACCGGCGATGGTACAGATTTGTGGGATCGCCGCCAGAAAACCGATCATGATGTTACTGCTGCTCTGGTTGAAGCTCTGCAAGATTTGCGGCGTCCAGATATTGATGGCGCTCAGGGTATTGGTGAGGCAGAAATAGGCCAGCGTATACATCAGCACCACCGGCGTCAGCACTTCACGCCACAGGCTGCGCTGTTGCAACGCCCGGTGGCTGCTTGGCCCTTCCGGCTGCACCAGTTGCAGCTTATCGGCTTCCATCATCGCCTTCAGGCTGGCCTTCTCTTCTCTGGTCAGCCACTTGGCCTTGGCTGGCGTGTCGTCCAGATAGAACCACACCACCACGCCTAGGATCACCGAAGGGATCCCTTCCAGCATGAACAGCCATTGCCAGCCTTTCAGGTTCATCATGCCGTCCAGCGCCAGAATATAGCCGGACACCAACGAACCCACCGCCATCGTGACGGGCATGGCGATCATAAACAAAGCGTTGGCCCGGGCGCGGTAGAACGCCGGGAACCAGTAGGTGAGATACACCAGGATCCCTGGCAGGAAGCCCGCCTCGGTAATACCGACGATCATTCGCAGCACGTACAGGCTGGTTGGCCCAGTGGCGAACATGGTGCAGGTAGAGGCAATGCCCCATAGCACCATAATGGTAGCGATCCAACGCCGTGCTCCCACCCTGCTCAGCATCATGTTGCTGGGGATACCGAAGATCACATAGGTGACGTAAAACAGCGTTGCGGCCAGGCCGAACATGGTGGAGCTAAGACCAAGGTCCTGCTTCATGGTCAAACCGGCAAACCCGATGTTGATGCGGTCAAGGAACGAGAAAACAAACAACACAAATAAGAAAATAATCAGGCGCCGAAATAACTTTTTAATCACCGACTGCTCGGTGGCGGTTAACGCTTTATGTTGCTCTGCCGGGTTCAGCGGCTTGAGCGAATCGACGTTGCTCATGATGACTCCGATTAGTAAACGCCCTGGGATGATTGCTCCGCCGGTTTATCCTGTTTGAAACTGCTGAGCAGGGAGTCTGCCGCCCGCACCAGCAGGGTGGTATCCACGCCAACGGCAACAAACAACGCACCAGATGCCAGATAGTGCTGTGCCAGTTCCTGCTGTGCCATCAGGATGCCCGGTGCCTTGCCTGCGGCACGGATGCGGGCAATGGCATCGTCGATAGTGCGCTGCACTTCGGGATGCTGTGGATTACCGGCAAAGCCCATGTCGGCGCTCAGATCCGCCGGGCCGATAAAGACGCCGTCCACACCTTCCACTTCCAGAATGGCGTCCAGATTTTTCACCGCCTCGCGGGTTTCTATCTGCACCAGCACGCACATCTGGCTGTCGGCAAGCTGCAGGTAATTCGGCACCCGGTTCCAGCGCGAGGCACGGGCGAGCGCGCTGCCAACCCCGCGAATACCGTTTGGTGGATAACGGGTAGCCCGCACCGCTTCCTGCGCCTGCTCGGCGTTTTGGATCATCGGGATCAACAGGGTTTGCGCACCGACGTCCAGCAGCTGTTTGATCAGCACCGGATCGTTCCAGGCCGGGCGCACCACCGGATGGCTGGCATAAGGTGCGACTGCCTGCAACTGCCCCAATACCGTTTGCACATTGTTGGGCGCGTGTTCGCCGTCGATCAGCAGCCAGTCGAACCCGGCCCCGGCCAGCAGTTCCGCGCTGTAACTGCTGCACAGACCCAGCCACAGACCGATCTGCGGGCGTTTTTCCTGCAGGGCCTGTTTGAAATGATTAGTTAGCATGGTGTTTCTCCTTAGACAAACCGGCAACTGATGCAGCCCATCGGGCCATAATCGGCATGGAAGGTATCTCCGCGCCGTGCTGCCACCGGGCGGGTAAAGGAACCGCCAAGAATGATCTGCCCAGCCTCCAGCTCCACGTCATACGGGGAAAGCTTGTTAGCCAACCAGGCCACGCCGTTGGCCGGGTGATTGAGCACCGCCGCCGCCACGCCAGACTCTTCAATCACGCCATTGCGATACAGCAAGGCACTGATCCAGCGCAGATCCAGCGCGTCCGGCTTGATCGGTCTGCCGCCCATCACCACACCGGCGTTGGCCGCGTTATCGGAAATCGTGTCGAACACCTTACGTGGCCGCTGGGTTTGCGGATCGACGTTATGGCTGCGAGCGTCGATGATCTCCAGCGCCGGGATCACATAGTCGGTAGCGTTATAGACATCAAACAGGGTGCAGTTCGGCCCACGCAGCGGTTTCGCCAGCACAAACGCCAGCTCCACTTCGACGCGCGGCACGATAAAGCGATCGATCGGAATGTCGCTGCCATCGTTAAAGAACATGTCATCCAGCAGCGCACCGTAGTCCGGCTCGGTGATCTGCGAGCTGACCTGCATGGCGCGCGAGGTCAGCCCGATCTTATGCCCCTTCAGCGTGCGCCCTTCGGCGATCTTCAGCTCAACCCACTGGCGCTGGATAGCATAGGCATCTTCAATAGTGATCTCCGGATGATCCAGCGATAGCGCGCGGATCTGTTCCCGGCTCTGCTCGGCCTGATGCAGGCGCTGCACGGCTCGGCTCAGTACGTCTTTATCCAGCATTTACCACTCCTTGTTCAGTCCTTGCTAAACAGCGCATGGACATTGTTCTGCTTATAGTTGAGCACCGGATCCAGCTCTTCCATGGTGAAAGAGAGGGCCAGATAGCGCTTGGCCATCAGCGCGGCAAAGTGATCCTTAATCAGGATGAATAACATTTCGCCCACCTGTTGGCGGCTTTCCAGGCTGCGGCCGTGGCCAATCTTCAGCGTCATATGCACAAAGGCATAGTTCTGCTTGCCGTCGGCCATTTGCCAGGTATCCAACCAGATAGCGCGACTACGGATGCCCGCCAGCGGGAAGATGCCGGTTTCCGCCAGCGCGTGATTAACCTTGTCGAACAACCCGGGTAAATCCGCCTCCCGGCGGATGTTGTCGGTACATTCAGCGTAAAAATGGGGCATTGGGTATCCTCAGGCTTGAGCAGGAAGCGGGAATATGCCGTTGACCTGGCCGGTCCCGGAACTGGCAAACAGCGGGGTAACGAACTCCACCTTGCCCTGATACTTGTCCCAGCCCAACAGGCCCAGCAACATCACGGTGTCGTGCATATTGCCTTCGCCATAGCAGTAGTCAGCGTACTCCGGCAGCATTTCGCAGAACTCGCGGAAGCGCCCTTCTTCCCACAGTTTCACTACCCTTTCGTCCATCTGCTGGTCGAACTGGCGGGTGTAGCTGTTCATGCCCTGCTCGGCACGTTGATCGTCGATAAAGCGGTGTGACAGCGAGCCGCTGGCCAATACCGCCACGGTGCCGTCGTATTTCTCAATCGCGGTTTTGATCGCTTCACCCAGGCGGCGGCTATCGGCAAAATCATGCACGGTGCAGAAGGCAGAAATGGAGATCACCTTGAAGTGGCGGTCGCTGTTCATGTAGCGCATTGGCACCAGCGTGCCGTATTCCAGCTCCAGGCTTGGGATCTCGTGAGCCTTGGCACGTACGCCAAGCTTGCGAGCTTCCTCGGCAATCATCTGGCCCAACTCCGGGTTACCGTCATATTCATAAGTCATGTCACGAATGAAGTGCGGTAGCTCGTTGCTGGTATAAAGCCCTTTGAAATGCGAGTTGCAGTTGATGTGGTAGGCGCTGTTCACCAGCCAGTGGGTATCAAACACGATAATGGTGTCGACGCCCATTTCGCGACAGCGGGCACTGATTTCTTTGTGACCATCAATGGCGGCCTGACGGCAGCCGTGATGTTCACCGGGTAATTCAGACAGGTACATCGAAGGAACGTGTGTAATCTTTGCGGCTAATGCTAATTTACCCATATGTCCTCCTATTCCCTTTATCTTTCAGCCTGCGGCACAGCTGGCCGCAGGCTGATGTCTATCGGGTCTAGTCCTTGGTTGTTGTTTTAAAGGGCACGGAGCTATCTCACACTCCCCAACGTGGGATCGGATGATCCCCCATGGAGATACAAACGTTTTTCATCTCGGCAAACACTTCGAAGCTGTACTCACCGCCTTCACGGCCGGTGCCAGAGGATTTCACCCCGCCAAACGGCTGGCGCAGATCGCGTACGTTCTGGGTGTTGACGAAAACCATACCCGCTTCAATATTGCGGGCCAGACGCAGTACTTTGCTGACATCCTGCGTCCAGATGTACGACGCCAGGCCGTACTCCACATCGTTGGCCATGCGCAGGCCGTCTTCTTCTGATTTGAACGGCAGGAGGCAGGCCACCGGCCCGAAGATCTCTTCCTGCGCGACACGCATATTGTTGTTAACATCGGCCAGCACCGTTGGGCGCAGGAAGTTGCCGTGGGTCAAACCGGCCGGTTTATCCGGGCCGCCAGCCAGCAGGGTTGCCCCCTCTTCGATACCCAGGCGGATATAGCCAGAGACTTTTTCCCAGTGCTGCGGGCTGATTAAAGCGCCGACCTGGGTATTGGGATCCATCGGATCGCCTACGCGCAGACGGTTGGCACGCTCGGCAAAGCGTTTAACGAATTCCGGATAAATGCTTTCTTGAATGAAGATGCGTGAACCCGCAGTGCAACGTTCACCGTTGATCGAGAAGATGGTGAACAGCGCCGCATCCAGCGCCCGCTCGATATCAGCATCCTCAAAGATCAGCACCGGTGATTTGCCGCCCAGTTCCATCGAGAATTTCTTCAGCCCGGCGCTTTCAATAATGCGGCGGCCAGTTGAAGTACCGCCGGTGAAGGACACCGCACGCACGTCTTTATGACGTACCAGAGCATCACCCGCCGTCGCGCCATAACCTTGCACTACGTTCAGCACCCCGGCAGGAATACCGGCTTCCAGCGCCAGTTCACCCAGGCGATCCGCCGTCAGTGGCGAAAGCTCGGACATTTTCAGCACCGCAGTGTTACCCAGTGCCAGGCAAGGCGCGGTTTTCCAGGTGGCGGTCATAAACGGCACGTTCCACGGCGACACCAGCGCACAGACACCCACCGGCTGGATCAGCGTGTAGTTGAGCATCTTGTCGTCTACCGGGTAGGTGCGGCCATTCATCTGCTGGCAGATCTCGGCAAAGAACTCAAAGTTGTGCGAGGCGCGTGGGATCAGCACGTTTTTGGTCTGATGGATCGGTAACCCGGTGTCGGCGGTTTCCATCTCAGCAATCTGCGGCACGTTCTGGTCGATCAGCTCACCCAGGCGACGCATCAGGCGCGCCCGCTCCTTCATCGGCGTATTGGCCCATTTCGGGAAGGCTTCTTTGGCTGCCGCTACCGCCTGATCGATTTCGAGCTGGCCACCGGACGCCACTTCCGCCAGCACCTCGCCGTTAGCCGGGTTAGTAGTGGTGAAATACTCTTTGCTGGCGACGTTCTTGCCGTTGATCCAATGGTTGATGGTTTTCATCCCTTGCTCTCCTCATAATCTTTTTCACTGATGATGTGGTTAACCAAACGGCCAATGCCTTCGATCTCCACCACAATTTCATCCCCAGGCTGCACGTCGGCCAGCCCTTTCGGCGTGCCGGTGGCGATCATGTCGCCAGGCTGCAACGTCATAAATTCACTCAGGTATTCGATCAGGTACGGGATGTCGAAAATCATGTCGGCAGTAGTGCCGCGCTGGCGCAGTTCACCGTTAACGTAGGTACTGAGCGTCAGGTTATGCGGATCCGCGACATCGTCACGATCGACAATGTAGGGGCCGATAGGCGTCAAGGTGTCGCGGCTTTTCACCCGCAAGTTGGGGCGGTAGTAGTTTTCCAGGTAGTCGCGGATGGCGTAGTCGTTGCACAAGGTGTAACCGGCCACGTAATCCATCGCCTGCTCGCGGCTGACGTTACGCGCGGTTTTACCGATCACCGCCACCAGCTCGGCTTCGTAGTGCATGTATTCCACCTGCGCCGGTCGCACGGAAACCTGACGGTGGCCGGTCAGGCTGTTTGGCCCCTTGAGGAACACCAAAGGCTCTTCCGGTGCTTTAAACTCCAGCTCGCTGGCGTGATCGGCATAGTTCAGGCCGAGGGCAAATATCGTGCCCTGCGCCGGTGGCAGCCATTCCACATCGAACTCATCGAGTTTGCTGCCATCGGGCAGGGTAACGCTTAACTGGTCGTCTACGGTGACGTTAACAATCTGGCCATGATGGCGGATACGAGCGTGTCTCATGGTTATTCTCCTGCCTGCGTCACGTGGTTGGTAAGGGTTGGCAAACCAGAGGCCCGCACCGTCACTTGGTCACCCGGCTTGATCTCAACCCGCTGGTGTGGCGTGCCAATCAGCACCGCATCCCCCGGTTGCAGGGTAATAAAGTCGCTGATGGCGGCGATCAGTTCCGGCACCGAACGCACCAGATCGGCCGTTGACCAACGTTCCTGTTCCACGCCATTGATTTCGGTGATGATTTCCAGGTTGCTGGTGCTAGCCAGTGGAGCAACCTCTCCCAGCGGGCAGAAACCGTCGCGGCATTTGGCTTTGATCGCCGGACGATAGAAGCTGGTTTCCGGCAGGCTAACGTCATTTGCCAAGGCGTAACCGGCCACATAATCAGCCACCTTATCCGCTGCCACCTTGCGGGCGATGCTACCAATCACTACTGCCAGCGTTGCGCCACTTTGCACGGTTTCACCGGCCGGGAACGGAATGCTGCCACCGTTGGCAAGATAGGTATTGCGCGGTTTGATGAACCACACCGGCGTCTTGGGCGGCGTTTGATAAGGGGCGGCGCGAAACGCCTGATCCCAGGCATCAAGCTGGCTGCGGTGGTTAAGTGCTACGGAAAATACGGTGCCTTTCATGCAGACTCCTTCTACGGATCGCCAATCATTAATATGTTAATGAATACTTTTATACGCTGTTCAGCATTTACGCAACGTTGTTAATTTAATTTGTGATCGTGATAACGAAATATTCACAAATTATGTACATTAGCGTTATTAATCAGCAAATTAACCTTTTTTGCAGGATTTTTACGTGACGGATCGCGTTTTGCCGTTCTCCGCCGGTCAAAAATTGGCTACTATTAAGTTGTTAATAAAATTAAGCCAAGGCCATCGACATGCATGAATCGTTAACCATCGCCCTGTTGCAGGCGCGTGAAACCGCCATGGGGTTCTTCCGCCCGATCCTGAAAAGCCACAACCTGACGGAACAGCAATGGCGCATCATTCGCGTATTGGCCGATAGCCGTTCCATTGAGTTTCACGAGTTGGCCGCAGAGACCTGCATCCTGCGCCCCAGCCTGACCGGCATCCTGTCGCGCATGGAGCGGGATAAGCTGATCTTTCGCCTCAAGCCGGTTAACGATCAGCGTAAGCTGTACGTGTCCCTGACGCAGCAGGGCCAGGAGTTGTATGAACTGGCACGCCACCAGGTGGAACAGGGTTATGGGGAGATTGAAGCGGCATTCTCGAAGCAGAAGATGGACCAGTTGATGACGTTGCTCGATGAGCTCATCCGCTTAGGGGATCAACAGGCTAACAACGTGGTTGCTCATAAATAGGGGCGCTGCTCGCAGCCCCCATCTGCACCTCGAGGGTTCCTCAGTTAATGACAGGTTGGGCTTCCGGCAATAGCGCACCTCCATCCACCACCAGCGTCTGGCCGGTGATATAACTCGCAGCCGGTGAGGCCAAAAAGACCATTGCGGCAGCGATATCCTCCGGCTCCCCCAACCTGCCCAGCGGCACCGCAGCGGCTATCGCCTGATTCAGCGATTCCCCACCCAGATTAACCATCGCTGGCGTACGGATCATCCCCGGCTCCACGCCGTTCACCGTGATCCCGTCACAGGCCAGTTCCAATGCGGCGGCACGAATAAAGCCGTTAACCCCCGCCTTGGAAGCCGCATAGTGCGCCAACCCTGGGTAGGCAACCCTTGGCCCTGTGACCGACGAGGTCACCAGAATACGTCCGCCCCCCTGGCGCTTCATCCACGGCAACGCCGCCTGCGCCAAAAAGAAAGGGGCCATCAAATTGACGCTCAAGGTGCGTTGCAGCAGCTCGGCATCAATCTGGTTAAACGGCCTCAGCGGAAAATAAGCGGCGTTGTGGATCACCACGTCCAGCCGTTGATGTTGCTGCGTAGTCTGTTCTACCAGCTCGGCGATCTGCCCTGCATCGGCCATATCACAGACTGCGGCCTGCACTTGCCAACCCTGCTGGCACAGGCTTTCAGCCGCCTCCTGCGCCTTTTGCAGTTGTAGATCGGCCATCACCACCTTGGCCCCTAAACGAGCAAAGGCGCTGACGATCGCCAGCCCAATGCCCTGCGCACCGCCGGTCACCAGCACCACCTGCCCGGCAAACGCATCACTGGCATAAATCGCCATCATCGGCTCAGGCCTTAGGATAATGCGTGGTGTTAAGGATCTGCGCGTGAGCGCCCACGGCAAAATTGCTCAGGCTGCTGAAATCACTGCCCTGATAGCCGAGGATCTTGCCATCGGTGCGCATCTCTTGCAGATCGATCATCACTACACCTAACGTCGGAATGATCTTTTCGCGCCAGACGAACAGGTACAGCTTCTCCGCCACTTTGACATAATGGCAGCAATCAACATCCGCCAGCCCTTTCTCGACCCCGTCCAAACACTGCCAGGCGTAGAAATTATTGTTCAGATAAATATGCTCATAGCGCTCCGTCGGGCTGTAGGTATACATATTACGCATCCCAATCAGTTCGTCGGTAAACTGCGGCAACGGTGCATCGCTGTTATCCAGGCGGCCAAAGCGGAATTCGGCATTCACCGCCGTGAGCGGCAAACCCTGCTCCACCCGGCTAAAGGCGTCCAGCCGCGTCTGTGACTCATCCGGCAACTGACCATAAACGGCGGTAAAGTTGCCTTGCTGACGCTCGCACACCAGCGTAATGCTGCCGTTGGCCCGCTGCGGATCGAGGAAATCGATAAACAGGATCCCCGGGCGGATGCTGGTGGCCCGGTAATCAACTCGTTGATCTCCCCACTGCAGGGTTTGATCGTCGTTAAAGTGGCACTGCACCGTTTCCCCTTCTGCAAAATGGAACGCCAGCGTAGTACCGGCCAAATCCTGCTGCTCCAGCGTATGGCTGTGAGGAGCGAAACCTTCCGCCAGTGCGCCAACCTGAATAAATACCGCTTCTGAACTCATGACAATCTCCTTACAGGGAAGTGAAAGCTAAAGTCGGCACATCGACAATGGTGGAGCCGCCATCGGCCACCAGCGTCGCGCCGGTAATAATTGACGCCTGCGTTGAGCAGAGGAAACGACACACCTGGGCGATCTCCTGCGCACTGGCTGGGCGGCGCAGTGGCACATCGCGACAGACATGTTGATAGGCCTGCTCGAGCGTTAAGTTATGCGCCGCCATCAACGGCTGCATTTCTTCATCGGCCATTGGCGTAGTCACCCAGCCGGGACAAACAGCGTTGGCACGTACGCCCTGTGGGCCATAGTCGCGGGCGATGGAACGCATCAGACCGATCAGCGCATGTTTGGCGGTGACATAACCACACACCTCAGGCCCAGCGGCCAACGAGGCAATCGATGCGACAAACAGCAGATTGCCACCGCTTTTCACCAGTTCCGGCAAACAGGCCCGGGCGCTGGCAAACGCGCTATTGAGGTTACTGTCCAGCGCCTGCTGCCACTGGGCATCGGTGACTTCGGTGATACGGCCCAATCCCATTCCACCAGCGCTAGCGATCAGGCAGTCGATACGTCCGGCCTGCTGTAAAATCGCTGGCAGAATGTCGGTTTGCCAACTGGCTCCGCTGGCGGCGTCCCCAACTACGGCATGTGCCCCAATCTCTGAAGCCAAGGCGTTCAAGGGTTCGCGGCGACGGCCAACAATAAATACCCGGTCGCCCTCCTGCGTCAGCAAACGCGCGCAAGCAGCGCCAATGCCGGTGCCGCCGCCGGTGATCACCACCACTCTACTCATCACATTTCTCCATCAACTGGCTGACCATCAGGAAACTGCTCAGCAGCAAACGCCGCTGCTCGGCTTCCAACCGCAGATAGCGGCGGCTGGCAGGCAAGCGGCTGACCACTTCGGAAGCGGCAAAATGCTCAATATCCAACTGCCAGCGGCCTTCTGTTATCGTGAGCGTGGCGTGGCGGAAATCGAGCTTGGCCAACGTATCGCCGATTTGCGGGTATTGCTGCAACGTGGCGATCAACTGCCGAGCGCCCTCATGTTTGGCCTTGGTGCGATAAATCACGCCCTTACGGCGCAGCCAACCACCGGTGATGATGTTGAGCTCCAGCGGCTCGGTAAAACGTGCGTTGCCCTGCAAACGAAAACGATGGGTGACGATGTGCGCCAAAAACAGCGACTGCACCTGTTCGGCCACCTCTATCACTGGCCCTTGCGGCAACGTGAGCCGTAACTGATTAACGGCAACGTGTTCACAGGCGTAAGGCTGCAAGTTCGCCGTCAACCGGTTGAGCGTGGTCCCCACTTGATAACCGGGAGGGTCACGCCGCCAATAACGATTAAGTGAGGGAAGTAAGCCGATCAAATTCCACCTCCGCAGCTTCTGCCTTGTTGAAGGCGCTCTCCAGCACCTCTTCTACCGGTACCGGTTTAAACGGATTGACCTTCTGCACGCACAGGGTCCAGAACAACGCATAGGCGGAGGTCAGGCCGATCATGATGCCAAACGGGATGTAGACATCGCGTGGGTTCATGCCTGGTGGTGTGATGTAGAAAATCGCCAGCACGATACCGATACTGGAGAAAATCTGCGGCAGCGGGAACCAAGGCGATTTATAGGCGCGTGGCAGATCCGGGCGGCGGATACGCAGGATCACCACAGAACAGGTGACTAGCAGATAAGCCACACCCCAGGCACAGACGGCGGCCAACACCATCGGCATGATGCGGTCCAGATTGCCCTGAATGGCGAAAGCATGAACGCAGGGGATCAGCACCGCAGCGGCAATCGCGACTACCGGTGTTTTAAAGCGAGGATGCAGATAAGCGAAGATGCGTGGCATAGCACCATCCAGCACCATGCCGTAAATAATACGTGGTACCGCCGCCATCAGGGTGTTAATGGTAGCCGCCCCGGCTAACAGCAGCCCGACGCCTAGCCAGTATTTACCGAAGTTACCCATGATCTGGCCAGCAAATGCCGGGATTGCCATCGGCGTATCCAGCAGATGCACGTTATTGGCCGCGTCCACCACCACGTTTTCCACCTGGTGACTCAATGCCGCACCGTATAACGCCATGCACAGCGCCACACCGCATAATCCCAGGGACATAGCGCGCGGTATCACACGATGAGAACGCTTAATCTCCGGGGCCATCGGCGTCACCAACTCGCAGCCGACGAACATAAACATCGCCATACCCACCAGGCTGAACACCGCAAGGGGATCGCCGACATCCAGCGTGGTGCCAAACCAGCCTTCTAGCGGTACAGCATGCGGTAACAGCAACCCGGCGATCGAAAAGATCATCAAGGTGCTCCACATGCAGAACGTCAGCACGACCTCAGCCTTACCGAAGGCTTCGATGCCAAACGCATTCAGAATGCCGAAAATGATCACCAAGCCCACGCCGATCATCCACGAGCTGTTGTTGCTCTCCATCAGGGTGTTGAGATGTTCAAAGTTCACCAGCGCCATGATGCCGGAAAGAATGGTTTCGGCGGTGCCAGCAAAGATATGCACGATCAGGTAGGCAGACAGGGTGCCGGTAATGGCAAAAAAACGCCCCATGCCACAGGAGATATAGTCATACACCGAGCCGGTGGTGGGCAGGATCGCCGCCGCTTCGGAGAAGGTGGTGAGCTGGGCTTGCATCATGATAAAGGCGATCAGCATCGCCAGCGCGAAGGTGTCACCGCCGATACCAAAACCGCTGGTAACGGTGAGGATCACCGGGCTGGCCATGATCACCCCAACCGAACTGGCTAACGTGGTGGGGAACCCGACCTTGCCCCGTTCTAGCTGGGCACTGAGCCGCGACGACAGGTTCATGGTTATTTCCTCTTATAGTGGTTTTTACCCGGTGTTGTAGCCGCCAAGGGCGGTAATCTCACTATAGGAAGGAAAGCAAAAGGCTGGCTATCGTCCTTAAGGACGAGGTTGATTAACTTGCGGCAGAAATCACGCTGGAACGCCACATCATCGCCCCTTGCGAAGTTCTGGCAAAACTACGCAACGGTGCCAACACCTCAGAAAAAAAGCGAAGTATCCGGCACATAGCCGGTTGTAGCGGTCTTTTCCGATATGTGCCGGACAGCAGCCCTGGCACATGCTTTTCACACTACAACTCTGGCATTCGCGCCGCAGGCTCTTGGTTTTACCAAATCCATCCCGATGGCGGCATCGACGTAGCCGGCAAACTCAATGCCGTTATCAAAGCGGCCCAAACGATGCTTGGCATCGATCATGTCATAGCAGGCATATAGACTGCCGTCCGGCTCCATCACCAGATTGCCGCCGCAGCAGGCGGAGTGAACACAGTTGGGATTAACGTGGGTGAAATACTGGGCGTAGACATGCTCAATATTCATGAAAAAAGCCTGGCCAAGATGGCCCTGGCTGCGCCAACAGCGATAGATCGCTACCATAAAACGCCTCCAGTTGGCGGCACTCAAGCCATAACCTGCCGCAGGAGCATCGCCTCCCATCATCAGAGGCTGAAACTGTAGATAACATACGCCCAACGCGACAAAATGGTCGTCGCTTGATCCCGTTGAAGGTAATAACAGTAGTTGCAGGCCAGATTACAACCTGTACCGATCGGCTTGAATCAGCATATGAAAGTGTACGCTGCCGCGCGGCACAGTATTCATCGGGATCTGCGGAACAGTAGTTGTCCGAATATAACTGTGAGCGACCGCATGAATCACTGAACAATCTGCCACCGTGAGGAATACCAACTGAAATACCAGTTAGCCAGGCTTTCAAAAAGTGTGTGAAACCAAAATCGGTCTATTTATAATAGTGATTGTCGCTCCAATAAATTAATATTAAATAAATAATTCACCAAGGTAATTAAGTGTTATTTCTAAGTTATTGCTTAGAAATCTCATGTTTTCATCCTGTTTTTCAGTGTTCATGTAAAGAATTAGTGGGTCAATTGTTTTATTTAGGGTATTTATATAGACGCGGAACTCAACAAGCGAAATGATTTGTCGAATCCTGATTGATAATATAGTACTCACATCTGTTTCCTATCTATTTACATGAAATAATAGGAGTATTCATGAGTAACAAAAATGTGATTATTTGCTTTCCGTATGCCGGTGGTGGGAAATCATCATTCGATATACTTAAGAAACATTTGTCATGTGGGGCAAAAGTGCTTTCATTGACGTACTCTGGCAGAGAGAGCGAAAGCGATTCAGCGAAATCAGCCTCATGCTTTAACCGCATGCTGGAAGAACTGAAATCACAGCTTAGCCACATTGACGCACCTATTACTTTTTTTGGACACAGTATGGGAGCCATAGTCGCTTATGAGTTGACTGTGATACTCAGCAACCAACTCAACATCAGAAAGCTAGTTGTATCAGCCTGCAAGCCCCCGAAGCTTTTTGTTAACTCTAGGGTTTTCAGTGAGCACTCTGATGATGGGTTCAGGAAGATAGTGGATCTGGGGGGCATACCGCAGATTATTGCTGGAAATCCGACACGACTCAAAGAAGCGAAATCCAGGCTAGCAAACGATCTCCGACTGCTGGCTAACTACAAAAGACAAAACTACCCCAAAATACACTGCGCTATTCATGCGCTTGCTGCAACAGATGACTCACTTGCATCTGAAAATGAAATGCTGAGCTGGAAAAATTATACGCTTAATGAGTTTAAATCGACGACCTTTAAAGGTGATCACTTTTACTTCAGAAATAAATCAAAAGAAGTGGCTCATTTAATTTCGCAATTGATATAAAAGGACACTTAATCATGACAGTATTCACAGATGCTGACGCATATCTGGGGTCATCTGATTCTCGTTTTTTCAGTTCGGGATATAAAAAAGTAAGCTATGAATTAGCGGATGAAGCAGTCCTAAATAACAGTTATTCTGCAAACCTGAGACTAACTTATCCGGAGGACTGGTCTGTAAAAAAGAAAAATAGACTTCCTCCGCATCTGAGCAGCATTGACGTTATGCTTATGTCGGCAAGGTCCTGCGGTGAGATATTGGCATCGAGAAATAAAGAAAAATTTGAAATTTCTCAGATGACGATACGGGCCTCCAGAAAACCGCTAGAAGATCTCAATAGCGTTTGTGTTATTTTCGACGTCATGTCTGAAAGTGAGCTTACAGTAATGTTTGTCGGAAAGGTTGGGAACATGAATGTAGTTCTAGAAGTAACCAATAGAGAAAGTAACGATCTGCAATTATCCTCTAATTTCAGCATGGAAGGGTTCAAAAATTCAAAACAGTCCATTGAAAACATCAAGCTAAAGAATATATTAGAAAGCGAAGCGATAGTAATTAAAACCGTAAATGGCGAAAGATGTGAGCACATTGATTACATCGACGCTTTTGTTTCTGGCCTCCAGTTAGGTCAAATACTTCTATATGAGCTTGATGATGTAACCCGTGAAGAATCCAATAATCTTTGGATGAGAAATATTGATTTGAAATTATCCCAAAAGGAAAAAACACATCTAAATAACAACCTGGAGGTAGCTCTGGAAAATATATCCCTGATAAAAAAAGACGATACTGAATGGCGATGCGCAGACATCGTTGCTAAATTAAATAATATTCAGCTCAGATGTTCTATTACTCATCAATTGAATCGTTGAGGTCTTTATGGGCGTAAAAATAATCGGACTTGGTGCATCTATTCCTCTGAAATTAGTGACAAACGAAGAATTATCAAAGGTACTCGATACGAGCGATGAATGGATCACTACGAGAACAGGAATAAAAAGAAGGCACCATTCATCCTTGAATGAAACAACCAGCTATCTCTCGTACAAAGCCGGCATTGCGGCATTAAAGAGCGTCACCCAAGCCGATGATAGTGATATCGACACGCTGATTGTTGCCACGTCTACGCCTGACAGAAGGTGTCCCGCCACCGCACCAAAAGTTGCAACGATGTTGGGACTTGGGAAAATCCGAGCGTTCGATATTAATGCGGTATGCACAGGTTTTGTCTACGCCTTAGAGTTGGCCGATGCTTTGATCCGGTCAGGAAAATCCAGAAGGCTAATGCTACTTGGAGCAGATGTTTTTACTTCCATACTGGATAAGCAGGACAGAACGACATATCCATTATTTGGTGATGCTGCTGGTGCAATGATTTTAACCAACAGCGACGATGACAATATCCTTTCAACTTACACAGGCAGTGATGGTGAATATGAACATCTGATCACCATTCCCGATGGAGGCACTGAATCCGCACTCCGCCTGGATGGTGTCAGTAAAAATATATTCTTCAAAATGGCAGGTAAAGAAGTTTTCCTGAAAGCTATTTCGCATATGAAAGAATCTGTAAGTGAAGTATTGAACTTAAGTGGTCTGACTAAAGAAGACGTGGATTATCTTGTTCCCCATCAGGCCAATAAAAGAATCATTGACACCCTCACCCAGTTTCTTGATTTGAACGAAGACCAGGCACTGATGAGCCTTGAAGAATATGGAAATACTTCGGCAGCTTCAATTCCCATTACTCTAGCCAGGCATGTTAAAGCAGGCACGATAAATTCTGGAAACAAGATCGTGGTGACTGCGTTTGGAGGAGGGATTACTTGGGGAGCAGCTTTACTCCGGTGGCCCGATGAGAAAATAAATGCTGATTTAATCTAAAAATAGAGGTGAAATAATGGAAGAGAAAATTTTCAACCGTATTAAAGAACTTCTTGTGGATAAATATTATGTAACCGCAGAAAAAGTAACAGGTAGTGTGGTATATGACGATCTTGAGCTGGATTCTCTGGTGTTACTGGAGATTTCAGTCACTCTTGAAAAAGAGTTTGGTCTTAAAATATCGGACGGGCTTGTTTCATCCGAAATGACCATTGAGCACTCAGTGAAAACCATCCTTGAAAATAACGCGGATGCTGTATGATTTATCTGATGAGGCATGGCGATACGTTATTTAACGTAGAAGGTCGACTCTTAGGTCAGACAGATATTCCGTTATGCCCAATAGGGGTTGAGAATGTTAAGCTGACAGCCAGTTCCTTGAAAAAGATAAATATAGATTGTATTTTCAGCTCATCTTATCTGCGTGCGCTTCAAACTGCTGAAATCCTTGCATCTGCGACTGGCTCTGCAGTGAACGTAAATAAGGACTTCAGGGAGAGAAACCTTGGCGTCATGGACGGGCAGTTTAAAGATAGTTCGAAATGGTCCGATTTAGTCGCCCGATTAGGGGAAAAGGAATTTATTCCCCCTGAAGGCGAATCCGTGGATGCATGCACAGACCGATTTTCTCGTGCGCTTGAGTTTGTGACGAAGGGCGTATCGGGTAATGTCCTGATCGTTTCCCATGCCGGAGTTATCTCACTCTACATGAGATACGTACTAAAGGTTAAATCAAAACAATCATTCTTGGGTAACTGTGCTTTTCACACGCTTGCTGTTGGCGCAGATGAGCAATTATGTGTTGAACAGTTAAACACATCATTTTTGAGAGGTAATACATGAGCCTGAATATCGTAGTTTTCATTAAGCCTGAAGCGAGTTTTTTCAAAGAATTTGGTCTAAATCTCGCGACTCTGAAAGAACTAACTGTAAAAGAAAGTGGTTGTGACATCTGTGATTTTTACATTTTCGAAAATAAATTTGTCTTGATTGAGCGCTGGACCAATCAGGTAGCAATTGATGCGCATATGGAAGAAACGTACACAATAGAATTCATCAACCAGACGAAAGCACATATTGAAAGAACAGAAGTTTTCAGATTAGAAAACATTCAGTAATTAGATTAAGAGGTCAGTATGACGGAAACCCGGTTCAACAGAATGGAAATGCATGTTTTGCTAACAGTATGTCTGTCTATGTTCATTATTCCATTGACTATTACATCTTCGAGCATCCTGAATATTTCAATAATGAACAATTACTCGTTGAGCTATCAGGAGGCTCAATGGTTTATCAATATATTCATGGTCATGTACGCCGCATTCCTGCCAGTGACCGGCTCTTTATCTGACTATATTGGTAAAAAGAATGTGTTACTGTTCGGCCTCGCACTTTTCGCTATGGGGTTCATGCTAGGCGGGTTAGCTGATAACTATATGCTTCTACTGGCGTTCCGCGCCGTCAGCGGCATAGCTGCGGCGGCAGTAACCACGTCGGCAACGTCCCTTCTGGCATCGCACGTTGATGAAACGAAGCGAGCGCGGGCATTCTCAGTCTTCGGTGTATTTCTCGGTATTGGGATGATTAGCGGTCCGCTTCTCGCCTCGGGGCTAAACTATATTGAACACGGGTGGGTAATCTTCAGTGTAGGCATGGCCATTTTTTTGGTTATCCTATTAATTTCACTGACTTCAATTTCTGAAAAAACGCATCGAGCCAGCTATCCTTTTGACTGGCTCGGCGGGGCGTTACTAACTGTGTTTCTGCTTTCTTCCGTTACGATGGTCTCGTTCCTGCCGGTCTGGACATTCAACAATCCCCGGACGCTGGGTCTGCTGCTGGCATCAGTTCTTATCGGGTTTCTGCTTTATCGTGTTGAAAGAAAATCAGAATATCCGTTGATTGACATTCATATTTTCAGAAATCGTGACTTTTCAGCGATGAGCATCACGTCTTTACTCCTTGGGTTTGGATATATAAGCGTATTTTTTTATTTTCCATTCTATCTAAGTAAAGTAACGGGATTCTCAGCCTTACAGATTGGTTCAATTATGACGATTGCGACATTACCATCACTTTTTTTTCCGCCAATCATTGCGAGGTTCAGAAAAAAACTCAGTGATGCATTTTTGCTGAAGGCCACACTTTTTCCTCTGATTGCTTCTCCTCTTTTTTTATTAAAAGTCACAGGCAGTGAAAGCATTTTATTACATGAGATAGCGATGTTTCTACTTGGGATTTCTTTTGGTATATCGCTATCTTATATTGACGGACTGGCTGTTAACTCCATTTCTGCTCATCAGACAGGGTTGGCTGCTGGCACATTTAACACCTTCAGGATTGGCGGGGAAGCTATATTTATTCCTCTGACCTCTTCGGTGACTACATTATTAAATCCCACTCTAGGTGGCAGGTTTGCGGACGTATTCATTAGTAATATTCAATTCATTGATGATGCGCATAAAATTTTTATTGCATCTACATCACTACTGCTCATAGCGGTATCAGCTTTGTGCTTTATTTTTTCAGTAGTGATTCTGCATCTTTATCATGCCATTAAAAATCGGGGTCAAGTTCATGATATTTCCTGAAAAAGAAAACAGCGTCTTAATCGTTGGTGGTGGCCCTGTGGGTATGCTAGCCGCACTGGAGTTATCTCTGTTTGGTATAAAAGCAAGAATTATTTCCAAGCATAATCGCTACTCCCCGCATTCAAAAGCGACGATCATTTGGCCTAGGGTTCTGGAGCTGTTATCTCGCACTGGTGTCTCTGAGGGCATAATCCAATCCGGTCATTACTTTGATCAGATGAATTATTACTCAAATAAGAAAATGATCGGCAATATTTGCTTTGATCGTCTGAAGTACACCAACTACCGCTATGGTATTACGATCCCGCAGTGGAAAACGGAAAAGGTTTTGGAAGACCGGCTTAATGAAGAAGACATTCAGGTTGAGTATGGCTGCGAGTTCATTGACGGCCATAATGAACATGACCGGGTTAACGTAATCCTGCGCAATCAGGATGGGACAATGATTCACGAATCCTTTGCGTGGGTCATTGGCGCTGACGGCTATTCCAGTAAAGTCAGGGAGTGTTTGGGGTTCACTTTTGATGGCTTCCAGATGGCGACCAGACTTGCGATTACCGATGCAGAGCTGGTCGGTGAGTGTACCAGTCGTGAGGTGGGCTACTACTTGCACCGCAAAGGGAATATGGTTCTGGCCCCGATAGGGGATGGGCTCTTCCGTATCGGCGCAAGTGTGCGTACTGACTACGAGGGTGAAATCAACCGCGAGTTTTTCGAAACGATTTTAGGAGACCGTGTTCCGGGTAAAAAATCACTGGGGCATATGAACTTTTGCGGAATTTTTAACACCCATGTACGTTCAGCATCGTCCTACAGAAATGAAAATGTCTTTCTTGTGGGTGATGCGGCTCATGCAATGAGCCCTTCCGGTGCGCAGGGAATGAACAGTGGGTTCCAGGATGCGGTGAATCTCGCATGGAAACTGGCCGGTGTCATACGGGGGGAGTACAGACCATCGGTTCTCAACTCTTATTCAGAGGAGAGACTCAATGGTATTAAACGCACATCTAAACTTTCAACGTTTCTAGCTAATGTTAGTCTGTACAAAAACCGGCAGGCAATTTTTGCCAGAGATGTAGTATTCAGAATGGCATCTCGAACCGGACTGGTGGATAAATTCCTTTCGCCCCGCATTGCTCAAATAGATATTCCGCACGGTGAACTTCCTGAAGGAAAGAATTTACTGGAATCAGGGAGACGTATTCCTCTCGAATGGCGCAGTAGTTTTTTGTCTCCGCATCTCAGCTTGACAAAACACACTGTTCTCTTCTGGCCGGGTAACAGCTACATCTATTCGGACTGGTTAGCCTATTTCGAGAAAGCTTCAGGAGCCGTGAAAGGTGCTAGCCTTGTTAACTTGAGCGGTAAAGTCCTCGGGCTGTTAAAGGATCTTTTGCCCAACCAATCCGTATGCATTGTTATTCGTCCAGACGGATTTATCAGCGACTTAATCGATATCAACGGAAATTATTCTGACGAAGTCTTTGACATTCTTAACAATAAAATTAATCAACAACCTACATGAGGATAAATTATGAGTAAGCCACTTGTTCAACTGAAAGACGTTAAGGATTTTACTCCGGAGCAGCTCAGTATTTATGAGAAATTCCCATCAAACCTGACCCGCAGCCTGCTTCTGACAAAATGCTCAGCAGGCCCTCATCTGGCCTTAGGGGGCGCAATTACTAAGGGCTATCTCAATGATTATGAGCGTGAAATCATTGTGATGCGCGTGGCAAAACTCGTAGGCAGCGAATTCGAACGCCTGATCCACTATCCATTAGCGATTAAAGCTGGGTTATCGAAACAAGAGATCAGCGATATCGAAAACGGCAATTACTACGCTATGCCCCCCCGCCGTCAGGCAATGGTTCACTACATCACCGAATGTATTGACGATGGCAAAGCCTCGCCTGCTGCGTTCCGCAAGCTTAACGAATTCTATTCCCAAGGTGAGATTGCAGATGCAACACATCTGGCCGGACATTGCTGGATGACCGCAATGTACCTTTCAAGTCTCGATATCCCCCTGGATGAACAGGAAACTTCTTGGGTACGCCTTACCGAGTTAAACAATTAAGGAGGTTACGCTTGATCTATTCTCACCTTGGTAAATCTGGCCTGATCGTTTCGCGAATAACGCTCGGATGCATGTCATTTGGAGAATCATCCAGAGGGGCTCATCCTTGGACTCTCGACTTTACGAGCAGTGAAAAAATCATTGTTAAATCGTTAGGTTTGGGCATTAATTTTTTCGACACCGCAAATATCTATTCACTGGGATCGAGTGAAGAGATCATGGGAGAATGTCTGAAAAGGCATGCAAAGCGTGATGATGTCGTGATCGCAACCAAGGTCTATGAAAAGATGACTGACTCACCACAGTCAGGCGGGTTGTCACGTAAGGAAATATTTTCCCAGGTTGAAAAAAGCTTAAAGCGATTGCAAACAGACTATATTGACTTATATATTATTCATCGATGGGATCCGAATACGCCAATAGAAGAGACAATGTCAGCACTTAATGATTTGGTCCGCTCTGGTAAGGTTCGCTATATAGGCGCTTCCTCGATGAGAACCTGGCAATTTATTAAGGCGCAAAACGTTGCGCATAATAATGGCTGGACGCCGTTCATTAGCATGCAAAACCATTACAATCTCATTAACAGAGAAGAGGAGCGTGAAATGCTTCCTTACTGCTTCTCTGAAGGGGTTGGCGTCACGCCCTGGAGCCCGCTCGCGCGGGGCAGACTTGCCAAAAACGTGGAAACAATACGAACGCAGTCGGACAAGGTACAGTCATGGTTGTATGAGTCAGCCAAGGCTAGCGATGCAAAAGTCATTACCGTGGTCAACGAGATTGCCAGAAACAAAGGGTGCAAACCTGCGCACATAGCGCTCGCATGGCTGCTGTCCCGTCCCGGTGTGACATCTCCCATCATCGGGGTGACTTCGGTTGAACAACTCACCGATAACATCAGGAGCGTTGAAATCGCACTGGAAGAACATGAGATTTCTGCTCTGGAAGAGTTTTACACCCCTCACTCCACGGCTGAATTAGAGTAAAATCAGGAGGATAATATGACAGTTCAAAAACCGGTCAAGTCAAGATTTAATGCGTCTTCAACAGCATCTGATGTGCTCAGGGGTCTGGACCTGACGGGAAAAACTGCCTTTATAACGGGCGGGCACTCTGGTCTGGGGCTTGAGGCAACAAAAGCTCTCTCTACTGCGGGAGTACATGTTGTTGTAGGAGCAAGAGATGTGGAATCAGCTGCCCGCAACCTCAGTGAGCTGGATAATATCACTATCTTCCCGATGGATCTTTCTGACATTGCTTCAATCAGCAGCGTGGCCGCGCTTGTTTCTGCCAACCGTTATCAGTTCGATTACGTGCTGTGCAATGCCGGTATCATGGCATGCCCTGAGCGTAGAGTAGGATCGGGCTGGGAATCTCAGTTTGCAACCAACCACATAGGGCATTATGTGCTGGTAAACTTAATCTGGAATAACATTCGTTCCGGTGGAAGGGTGGTCTGCGTCTCATCAGCAGGACACCATAACTCGCCTATCCGGTGGGATGATATCCAGTTCAGCACCGGATATGACAAATGGCTTGCATACGGCCAGTCCAAAACTGCAAACGTTTTGTTTGCGCTTCAGTTGGACAACTACGGCAAAGACCGCGATATTCGTGCGTTCTCATTGCATCCGGGAAAAATTTTCACTCCGTTGCAGCGCCACCTGACGAATGAAGAGATGGCTGGCGAAGGATGGATAGACAAAGAGGGAAATCCAATCGACCCGACCTTCAAATCTACGGCTCAGGGAGCTGCAACCGAAGTTTGGGCGGCTACCAACCCTAAACTGAACGGCCTTGGCGGGCTCTATTGTGAGGATTGTGATGTAGCAGCACTTGCATCTGAGTATTCTGAGCCCTTCATTGGGGTCTGCGAATATGCCGTTGACCCGGCAGAAGCATTAAAGCTGTGGAAGTTCACGGCCAATCTTACCGGGATCAATGCATTTTCTGATAGGTAACCTTGAAATAATTACGGGTAACTATAGTTGCCCGTTCTCAAATTTATTAATTTGCAGATGAACCAATCACGATCCTCTCTTCATCAGGTGTGTCACGCCAAGTTTTGCAGTGAAGGAAGTAATCGAAAAATTTGGCTATCGTCCTTAAGAACTAACCCGAAGGAGAGATAAAACGTCAAGGACGTAGCGCGGAGCAGAAGAGGGAGAAACGAGAAATCACTTTAAATTCAGCAGCAACCACCAATATCATTCATTAATGTATTAATGAAATTACGACCCCACGCTGAAAAAATGCCCACTCAATCAGCATGGGGATGTTGTTATTAATGTATTTTATTGCAATCCGGCTCACGTTGTTAATATGTTTTCATTGTGTTGCATATTTGCTACGACTATGCTTGTATCGTTCACATATTGTCCAGATACCTTTGCAGGTGTCCTTCAGGGGACTGAGCGATCAACGGAGGAAAATGCATTTTGACAACCACATCATCCTTCATGCGTAACGACGCTTTTATCTCGAGCTGTCTGAATACCATTGCGCACCTGATCCCAGTTTCAGCCGGGGTTTTTTATCTGGTGGACCCGGACCTGCGGCCAGATCACTACATTCTTCATGGCATTAGCGATGATACCCATCAGCAATATCTGGATCATTTTCAACAGTTGGACCCGTTAAAACCGGCCAACTTCCACCAACAAGACATCCAGATGGTGAACATGACACCAGCGGCGATCGCCAATAACCGCCACTATTATCACGACTTTATGCTGCCCAATCGCATGCGTGACATGACGGAGATTTTTATCCGCCAGCGTAAGCGGATTATTGCCGGGGTTTCTCTGATCCGCGATACGCCGTTCACCGAATTGGAGCGCAGCCGCTTACGTGCGGTGCTGCCGTTGATCGAGTTGGCCACCCGCGATCTGCTGCCAGACAGTGAAGCCCAGTTGCTCACCGCCAAAGAGCAGGAGATCGTCAATATGGTGCGTGAAGGGGCCAGTAATAAGCGTATCGCCTTGAAGCTCGGTATCTCTCTATCGACGGTGAAAACCCATATGCGCAACATCTTTGCCAAAACCGCCGTGGTCAACCGCACCGAACTGGTCTCCAGCGGTTTTATTGCCTACGGCTGATCCTGACTAAAGCAGCAACAATCAACCATCCGCCAATGCTGACGCGGCCTCCCCATGCTTAAAAAGCGTGGAGGGTAACGATTGACGAAACTCAAGGATAACGACGATGTCCAGTGATGCAGTTTCTGTGCCTTCTGCCGGGGCCTTGCTCCCCTGCCCACCCAGGCTGTTAACGGCGATTATCGTGTTTGCCGCCATCGCGCCAGGGATCCTGATGACCGCTCCCGCCGTCGCTGCCCAGTTAGCTAGCCAGTGGCACCTCACGCCTGGCCAGATCGGCCATCTGTTTTCCACCGAACTGGGAGCCATGAGCATCGCCACGCTGCCAGCCTGGTGGTGGATCAGCCGGATCAACTGGCGCAAGATCGCCACGCTGGCGGCAGTGGTCTTCCTGATCGGCAATCTGACCTCTGCCATGGCTACTGATTTCAGCCTGCTATTGGTCTTGCGATTTATCGCTTCACTGGCCGGAGGCACACTGATGATCCTCTGCATCTCCTGCGCGGCGGGAACCGCCAACCCCAGCCGGGTCTATGCCTTTTGGGTACTGGGCCAACTGCTGCTAGGCGTGTTCGGCTTGCTGGCATTGCCCCCGCTGTTTGCTCATTTCGGCCTGATGGCGGTTTACCTGATCCTGGCGGCGATCATGCTGTGTTGCCTGCCGTTGCTGAGCGCGTTCCCCAGCGGTTTTTGCCATAGCTACAGCGCGGCCAGTCAGATGCCTCCAAGCCCCCCCATCTACAAACTGTTTGCCGTGCTGGCGGTATTGGCCTTTTACATCAGCCTGAGTGCGGTCTGGACTTTTATCGGCACTATCGCCGAAGCCGCGGGCCTTTCACCGGTGCACAGCGGGCAGGTGCTGGCCGCCGCCACCCTGTTTGGCATCATCGGGGCTGGCGGGGCGGCACTGGTTGGCGCAAGACGCAGCCACAAGCCGTTGTTGTGGATCGGCTACGGCCTGCTGATTGCCAGCGTCCTGCTGCTGAGCCGCAACCCGCTACTCATTCGCTTCACCCTCGCCGCTGTGATGTTCAAGTTCACCTGGACCTTTGTGCTGCCATTTATTCTGGCGCGCGTTTCGGTGCTGGATAACAACGGCAAGCTGATGAACAGCATCAATCTGGTTATTGGCGGCGGCATGGCCATTGGCCCTACGTTGGCGGGTTACCTGATCGAATCTTCCGGCGGGATCAACGCATTGCTGATCGGCGCATTGAGCTGTGCGCTGCTGTCACTGCTGCTGATCTCGCTGGCTTCACCGCGCGCGCCGCGCCGTTTAACAGGAGTCATAAGGTGAAAAGAACAACCGGCTTTTTCTTCGATGAACGCTGTTTCTGGCATAGCACCGGCTTACATGCCACCACGCTGCCGGTGGGCGGCTGGGTGCAACCGCCATCTGGAGCCGGGCATGCCGAGTCACCGGAAACCAAGCGGCGGATGAAAAACCTGATGGACGTCTCGGGCCTGTCGCGCCAGCTCAAGCTGCTGAGCGCCGAGCTGGCCGATGAGGAAGATCTGCTGCGTATCCATCCGGCACATTACCTGCAGCGTTTCAAACAATTGAGTGATAACGGCGGCGGTATGTTGGGGGAAGAGGCTCCTTTGGGGCCAGGCAGCTATGAGATTGCCAAACTTTCCGCAGGGCTGGCCTGCGCTGCTGTCGAGGCGGTATTAAAGGGCGAACTGGACAACGCCTATTCCCTGTCACGCCCGCCGGGCCATCACTGCCTGCCGGATCAATCGATGGGGTTCTGCTTCCTGGCTAATATTCCCATTGCCATCGAACGGGCCAAAGACCGCTTCGGGCTTGGCAAGGTGGCGGTGATCGACTGGGATGTGCATCACGGCAACGGTACCCAGCATATTTATTGGCAGCGTGATGACGTGCTGACCATCTCGTTGCATCAAGACGGCTGTTTCCCGGCGGGCTACGCTGGCGAACAAGATCGCGGTGAAAGGGCCGGGGCGGGTTACAACATCAATATTCCGCTGCTGGCCGGGGCCGGTGACGACGGTTATCAATACGCCATGCAACAGATCGTCATTCCGGCACTGGAGCAGTTCGAGCCAGAGATGATTATTATCGCCTGTGGTTACGATGCTAACGCCATCGATCCGCTGGCACGGATGCAGTTACACAGCGACAGCTTCCGCGCGATGACCGCCCAGGTGCAAAGCGCTGCGGACAGGCTCTGTGGTGGCAAGCTGGTGATGGTGCATGAAGGGGGTTATGCCGAAGCCTATGTGCCGTTCTGCGGCCTGGCGGTAATGGAAGAGTTGAGCGGCATACGCACCGAGGTGCAGGACCCGATGCTGGAATTTATTCAGCAACAGCAACCCCGCGAGGCCTTCAACCAGTTCCAGCGTGCCGCTATCGACCAACTGGCACGCCAATTCGATTTATAGCTGTGTTCAGAGGCGTGGCAACCCACGCCTCTGACCTGTACTTATCGGATAAAACGGAAGGTTTTCGACTGGCAAGGAGCCAAGGTAGTGAAATCCCCTTTTGCTATGCCTTGCTGTGGCAACGGTTGTTCATCCATCCCGGTTTCCAGCCATTCCTGCGCTGGAGCCGCCAACGTTAGTGCCCCACCGATCGACACCTGCTCTGAGGGGTTATACACGCGGATAATCAAAGCATCGGCATCCTCAGCCTTCTTCAACACGCTCAGCACCGGGCCTGACTCAGGCATCGAAAGCAGGCTAAAGTGCAGCGGCGTGCGGAAGGCTGCCAGATTGAGCTTCATCGCATCAAACGGGATTTTGTTGTAACAGCGCACCGGTGTGACGTACGCCCGCGCCTGCTGCATCACGCCCGCCTGATGTGGATCTCCTGCAAAACCGAACAGGCTGAACCGGCAATGCAATTTGCCACGCATCTGGGAATCTGGCGTTGGCAGCTTGATACCGGATGGGCGACCCGGCCGCAACAGCAATTCTTCTTTACCCAGCACGCCTACCGAACGGAACAGCGTCAGGGCAAAGGTATCGCGGCGCTCACCAACAATCTCGAACTCGCGCAGCCCCTCGGTAAACAACGCCAACCCATGCAGATCGTCATGCAGGGCGGCAAAATTCATCAGTTGCCACACTGGGATCGGCGCTTCTTTCCAGCCCTCTTGCTGCCAAACGGCCATCGCCGGATCGTCCACCGGACGAGTAATGCAGCCAAACTGGTTATCCGCCAGCACGCTTTCACTGGCGAACGGCGTTGGGATCAACACCCGTACGCGGTGGTCGTCGGCCTGGTTATCCAGCCACATCTCAATATCGATCCGGCGGCTGTTGTGGGCTAACGTCACTTGGCACAGCACATCCAGATAACCGTCACTACGGCGCTCCGCCCGCTGTTGCAGGTTGGCTGGCAATGCCATACGCAGTTCCAGTGTGGCGATACTCTGCCAAGCCTCATGTTTGATTGAGGTAGCCACTGCGCTTTGCGTGGAATAGATCAACCACTCTTCACGGGAAGGCGAATAGTCATACTCATCGCCATCGTCGGAGCCATCCTCCAGTTGCAGCACCTGCTGATAGAGATAGCCGCTTTGTTTATCGCTAATATCCAACGTACCGTTGGCATTCAGGGCAATGCGGTAATACTCGTTTTCCAGCAGTTCTGCCGGTTGCGACGCAGCTTGGCGTTGCTGGCCTGCCTGGTTGGCATGAATATGTAGGGTGCAATATCCCATCGCGGGCAATGGCTGACAGAGTTGAATGTCGTACTCCATAAAGGGATCGTAGTTGCCGTAATGCACAATCTGGCGATCCACCAGCCCAGGATCGATCTCCCGCGCGGCGCGGATAAAATACTCCACCGGCTGGCCCTGTTCGTCCACCAGCGAGAACTGCTGGGCACGAATACGAATGGTGGTGTTGATCACCTCTTCACGCGGGTAAGGCAGCAGGTTGAAGAACGTCAGTTTGTCGGCATCTACGTGCTGTACCGGCATATTGTCGACGATCTTGCGCATATAGAAGCGCACCAGGTTTTCCGCCATGTCGTCCGCCAGAATAAAGCGCGTCATGATCTCCTGATGTACCTTGTCGCTACAGCAACAACCGATGCTGTCGTGGGCGTGGTTTTTCAGGATCTCTTTCCACATTTTCTCCAGCAGGCCGTGATGGTATTCAAAACCCAGCGACCAGGCGATCGCCGCCAACGGCTCGAGGATATTGACGATCTTATTCTCGATCTCGGCGTGGGCGATCTTGATATCCATGCGGGTAGACGAGATAGTGCGGTGCACGCGCATGTATTTACCGTCGTTAAATTCCCCCTTCAGCGTCGCCAAACGTTCACGACTGGCCTCGATCCGCTCAAAGACCTCTTCAAACCGGCTCATGACAAACTCGCGCTGCGGGTAAATCTCGCGCAGTTTGGCCATCACCTGGAAGATATTCTGTTGCAGCGGCATCTGATCGTGGCCGTTCGGCAACAGGATATCCTTGGTAACCGAGGCGTTTTCCAGCACGGTGAAATAGCTGTCCAGCCGTTTGCGCAGCCCGGCTTCATCTTCGGGCAGGTATTTACCAATGGCGTAACCCAGCGGCAGCACCTGTGCCGCAACTTCGCTGCCGTCGTTGCTTTGCCACAGGAACTCGGTCTTGTCGGTGCCGTGGCGCTCGGAGCAGCCGCGCCAGAACATGGCGCGTGTGATACCGAACCCGTTGAAAATATGCGGTAACTGCGAAGACATGCTGAAAGAGTCCGGCAGATAGCCGATCTTCATCGGTTCGCCAAAGGAGAGGCAGTCGCGCATGCCATACATCAGGTTGCGAACGATCGATTCCCCTGACACCACCATGGTATCGGTTTGGGTATACCACGGGCCGACGATCAGCTTGCCAGCCTGCACCAACGCTTTCACCCGCTCGTGATTTTCTGGCTTGATGGCGAAGTAGTCTTCCAGCACCGCCGTTTGCCCATCCAGTACATAGAAGCGGTACTCGGGATCGGTTTCCAGCCGGGTCAGGATCTCTTCCATGTTGTTGATCAGCAGGATGCGTGACTCCTCGGTGGTGAAATACCACTCACGATCCCAATGCATATGCGGCGTAATGTGAACACGTGATACAACTTTCATAATCAATTCCTAAGATGACGTAACCAAGCCCCTCACCCCAACCCTCTCCCTGTGGGAGAGGGAGCTGATGGTTCCTGCTCTTTTGGCAGTAAAGCGGTAATTTCAGCAAACCCGATCGCCCCCCATCCAAGGTGCGTCACCGAATTTTCAGACCCACTCGATCAGTCCCCTCTCCCTGTGGGAGAGGGTTGGGGTGAGGGGAAATCAACTTACTGCGGCTGAACGAGGGTGTATTTGCCCTGCTTCATCGCCTGACGGCGCCAAAGGATCAGCACCAATGTGGAGATCGCCGTGCCAAGCAGCGCCGCACCCAGCCAAATGGCTGCCGACAACAAGCCACCGAGGCCATTATCATGCAGCAGGAACAGCGAGAAGATCCCCGCCCCCGGCGTCGATAAGCCAATCCCCATTCCACCGACGATCGCGCCGGTCACCAGCGATCCCACCAGGAAGGAGCCGATCACCCGTACGGGATCTTCAATCGCCATCGGGATCGCCCCTTCGGTAATGCCTGCCAGGCCAAGCAGCCAAGTGGATTTACCCGTCTCAATCTCGAACTGTTGGAACAGCCGTGGAGCCAGCAAAGTAGAAGCGGTGACCGTAAAGGCCGAGACCATTTTGACTGCGCCAAAGATCGCATAAGGGCCGAACACACCGTTGGCCATCGCCCCCAGGCAGAACGCATAGGCCGCCTTGTTCACCGGGCCGCCGAGATCGAACGAACACATAAAACCGAGGATCGCTCCCAGCACCAACGCGTTGGTACCAGACAGGCTGTTAAGCCAGGCGGTCAGGCTGTTGTTCAACCAGGCAACCGGCTCGCCGATCACAAACAGCATCAGGCTGCCCGCTACCAGCGTGCCAATCACCGGGTAAAGATAAAACGTCAGGAAGCCGTTGAAGTTGGGGCTGAGGCGCACATGCTTCTTCACCCAGCGCATCAGATATCCGGCGATCAGGCCGCCAACAATACCGCCAAGGAAGCCGGAGCCAATCATGTTTGCCGCCAGCCCGGCCGCAAAGCCAGGGCCAAGGGCCGGTTTATCCGCCAGCGAATACGCCGTGTAGGCCGCCAGCACCGGTACCATCAAGATACCCAGCATGCCGCCGCCCAGCTTGCGGTACATCCACAGCCAGGAGTTCTCTTGATCGAACAGATGCTGCAGACCAAAGATCTGTGCTAGCAGTACCGAAACAGCCAGGACCGTGCCACCCGCCACAATCAGTGGCACCGCAAAAGAGATCCCGCTGAGTAACGCCTGTTTGAGTTCGGTCTTCACGCTATTTTTCTGCACTGGCGCTTCGCTTTGCTGTACGCGCGCAGCCCCGTTGGCGGATTGGCCCACAGCCAATGCCTGCTGCAAAATGCGTTCGGCGTGTTTGATTGGCTCGGCGACCGGCGTTTCGATACGGGGAATACCGTTGAAGCGATCCACTTCTTTAATCGCGACTTCGGCGGCGAACACGCAGGCCGTCGCACTATTTAGCTGTTCCGCCGTCAGGCGACCTTCGATCCCGTTAGCCCCTTGTTTCTCCACATACACGTTGATGCCGAGCTTGCGACCCGCCTTTTCAAGATATTCCGCCGCCATATAGGTATGGGCGATACCGGCCGGGCAAGCGGTGACACACACCACCGTAGGCCGCGTATCATCCTGCGGTTTGGGTGCAGGTTCCGGCGTCCCTCCTGCCAACAGGGCCAACAACTGTTCCGGCGTACGAGCATTTAGAACTGCCGCACGGATATCGTCATCCACCAGCGCCGTCGTCAGGCTGGTCAGTAATTGCATATGCGTGGTACCGGCCTGCGCCTGTGGGATCGCCAGCAGGAAGATCAGGTTGACGCTTTCCGGGCCATCGATCCCTTCCCACTCCAACGGCGTGTTCAGCGTGGCAACGGCAAATGCGGCTTCCTTTACCGCATCACTTTTACCATGGGGCACCGCCAACCCTTCCCCCAACGCGGTAGGGCCTTGCGCTTCCCGGGCAAAGACCTCGCGGAGAAAAGCCGCTTTGTCATGCAATTTGCCTTGCACGTCTAGTTGGTCGGCAAGCTGATGAATGGCCTGATCGCGCCCCGCAAAGGCCACTTGCAGGTTTATCAGGCTGGGGTGGGTCAGGCTGCTCAGGTCCATCTTTATCCTCACGCTGAAGCCAGGGCGGCTCCGTCAATAAACAGGCGGCGATCATACCAAGACAAGCCACACCAATTTGTGATCAATTTCAAATCAATGCTATTTTTGTATTAAATTTGTATTAATTCAATTTAAGAACAACTTAACGAGATATGGCGTTATTGGTTTGTTTATCCCTGGCCTAAGGCTAGAATGCGGGCAACAGATCCAACAACCAGCCGGGGACACCAAAGCGTGAGCAAAAAGCCTATTTATCGCCAGATTGCGGATACCCTGCGCCAACAGGTTGCCGATGGTGAACTCAAGCCCGGCGATGCGTTACCGACCGAGGCTTTACTGCGCGAAGAGTACAACGTCAGCCGGGTAACGGTGCGTCAGGCGTTGAAATTACTGACCGAAGAACAAGTGATTGAGAGCATTCAGGGCAGCGGCTGGTACGTCAAAGAAGAGAAGGTGAATTACGATATCTATCAGCTCACCAGCTTTTATGAAAAGTTGGCGGATCGCAACGTGGAAACCCACAGCGACGTGCTGATCTTTGAAGTCGCCAAGGCCAGCCCAACCATTGCCGAAGCATTGCACCTGACCACCGAAGACAAAGTGTATTACGTCAAACGGGTGCGTTATATCAAGCAAAAGCCGGTCACCCTGGAAGAGACCTGGATGCCGTTGGCGCTGTTCCCCGACCTCAGCTATGAAGTGATGCAGAAATCCAAATATCACTACATCGAACAGGTTAAAAAGCGGGTGATTGATCGTAGCGAGCAGGAGATCATCCCGGTAATGCCGAGTGAAGATGTGGTGAAGGCGTTAGGGATCGATCCGCAGAAACCAATCCTGGAGAAGGTCTCCACCGGTTTTCTCAACGACGGCACGGTGTTTGAGTTCAGCCGCAACTTCTTTAAAAGCGAAGATTACAAGTTCACCCTGGTAGCCAAGCGAACACGCTGAGTTTTTCCCATAAAAAAAGACGCCCGCAGGCGTCTTCTGAAACTGCAGACATTCCCCACCAAACTCACAAGGGGGCCCGTACGGCCCCCCTACAAACTCCACAATATTGTCAAACTGAGATTGCCGCAGGCGTCTGTGCAATTTTTCTGTACAATAAACCATCAGAACTTGATTATCGTACTATGTACGAGTATTGTGAATGATATGGAGGCGTCGTAATGGAATACTTTGAGTTCATCGAAACCCCAGTTTTTAGCAGGCAACGCGAAACCCTATTAGACGATGATAGCTTTCGTGAGCTACAAACCCACCTGTTAAAATATCACGCAGACGGCGATACTATAAGTAAAACAGGCGGTTGCAAAAAAATCCGATGGAACCGTCCAGGCATGGGGAAACAAGGTGGTGTAAGAGTTATCTATTACGTCATCACCCGCAGCGGCAAGCTTTACCTGTTGATTGTTTATCCTAAAAACGCCAAAGACGACTTAACCGAAGCCGAGAAAGCGATACTTAAAGCGTTAACCGATAAACTGAATTAAACGGTGCCGCACAAGGCATAGCACTTGCTTAGAGGTTGCAAAGTGGACAAAGAACTTTTTAACGATCTGGTCGAAAGCATGGAACAGATGGTCGCGATTGAAAAAGGCGAAATGCAGCCTGCTCGTGTCCATCGCCATCATATCCCCAACGTGAAATCACTACGCGAAGCCAGCGGCATGAAGCAGGAAGAGTTTGCGCAGGCGGTTGGAGTTAGTCCTTCCCTGGTACAAAGTTGGGAACAAAATCGTCGAATACCCTCCGGCTCTTCACTCAAAATCTTGCTGATGATTGAGCGCCACCCCACCATTATTAACGATCTACTCGCCATCTAAATTCCATAAAAAAAGACGCCCGAGAGCGTCTTTTTTATCGCAATAGCAAAAATCAGTTCACTTTAACCGGCATACCGGAACGTGCCTTGATGGCCGCGTCCACAACGCTTTGGTCAACGGCTGGATCCATCAGCACTTTGCCAACCGGCGCGGTGATGGTGATTGGCACGGGTTCTTTCGACTTCAGCTCATCTTCGTTGGCAGACAGCGGGTTGTGCACTTCCAGGTAACGTGAACCGTCTGGCTCTACGGAAACCTTCACCGGCTCGTTGATGAACTGCACGCGAGTACCTACCGGTACGCTGTCGAACAGGTATTTGATGTCGTCAGCACGCAGACGCACACAGCCGTGGCTCACGCGCAGGCCGATACCAAAGTTGGCGTTGGTTCCGTGGACCGCATACAGACGGCCAACATAGAGCGCGTACAGCCCCATCGGGTTATCCGGGCCTGCCGGGAATACGGCTGGCAGGATTTCACCATCGGCAGCGTACTCTTCGCGCATTTTAGCGGTTGGCGTCCAAGTTGGGCCAGCCTTCTTACGCTGTACGGTGGTAACCCAGTCCAGCGGAGTATCTTTACCCAACTGGCCGATACCAATCGGCAGCACCACGACGGTCTTGGTGCCTTTCGGGTAGTAGTACAGACGCATTTCTGCGCTGTTGATGATGATGCCTTCACGCGGGGCGTCTGGCAGGATCAACTGCTGTGGAATGGTCAGCGTGCTGCCTGGCAGCGGCAGGAACGGGTCAACGCCAGGGTTAGCCTCCAGCATGTTGCTCAAGCCCATCTGGTATTGAGCCGCAAAGCTCTCCAGCGGCAGTTTGCTGTCTGCAGGCACGGTGATCTGAATATTTTCCCCAACCAGACGGCTGTCTTTGGCGGGCAAAGGGTATACAACGGCGAAGGCAGCCTGGCTGAATGCAACCAGAGCGGTAAACAGGGTTAATAACGCGCGAATGCTCATTTTCATCTTCGTAGTAAAGTGGTGGCCGCACTGGCTAAAAATGGTATGTGTTCTGCCCGGCCTGCTTTGACCGGATGCGCATTATATGTGCACTTGCCGCCAAGATGGAAACATTACTAACGCAAATACCTCACTTTTTTGTAGCCGGATATAGGGAATAGTGTCCTTTTGGTAAATTCCTACCCTAGCGTAGCCCACTGCCCTCTTCGCCACGGCGGATCGGGATAAGATATTCACAGCTGATCGCCGCCTGATCGTCACCGTAGCAAACGCCCAATGCCGGGGAAAAACGCTCAATATCCTGCCCTGGCCGCCGTACCGCATTCATCTGCGGAATAGCGGTGTCATACAACCGTGCGATAAAGTTCTGTAGCCCTGCAACCTGCCCCTGATAGGCAAAGCGGGCATACTCCCCGGGTTCGATCGTCACCGTTTCACCTGCCGCCTCTTCCTCTGGCAGTGCCGCCGTATACATCATCTGTTGACGATCCCGCTGCCGGGTGTCTGCCTTCAGGCTCATCAGGCCATAGGCGACGGCGGGTAACCCCTGTTTCGGATGCAGCAAATGCCGCCAGGCATGTTGGCGCAACAGCTTTTTCGAGGGCCCCAACTGCCCCAACGTGCAGCTACCCTGATGCGTATGGCCGACTAGTTTCATTGAAGGCAGCACAATAATCTCTGCTTCAGGCGTTGGCTCGTTGGCCATATTCAACGGCGGTTGCAAGCCATAACTAGGCCAGTCCAGGCTCCGGCGATAGGCCGCTGGCGGTAAACCAAACTGTTTTTTAAACCCACGGGTGAAGGTCTGCTGGGAATCAAACTGGTATTTATCTGCGATACAGGCCACCGTGGCGCTGGTCAGGCGCAACTCACGCGCCGCCGCCGTCAACCTTCTGCGCCGGACATAGGTCCCCAACACTTCACCCGTGTGCTGCTTGAACATCCGTTGCAGGTGCCATTTGGAATAACCGGATTTGGCCGCGATGCTGTCCAGCGTCAAGGGCTGATCCAGGCTTTGCTCAATCCAGGCCAGAAGTTGACTGATGACATTTTCCTGGTGCATGGCCTCTCCTCTGCGTTGTCGGTCATGAGCGTGTTACCACAAAACACGCCAGTGGCGCTTACTCTAACGACGTTGGCGCTAGACCACATTGCACAATCAAGACATAATATTGCTCAAACACGCCAATATGATAATTATTCTCATGAAAGCCACCTGCCAGGATCCCAGACCCGATATCGATAACGTGCCACGCGCCATCTTCGCGGTTCAGGCATCAAGCGTGCAGAAAGACTGGGAATGCACCCATCATCGCCACCGCAAGGCACAATTGATTTACACGGTGCGCGGCATGATCCGCTGCGAAGTGGAAAATGGCCTGTGGCTGGTGCCGCCACAATGTGCTTTGTGGATGCCCAGTAACGTCAGCCACAACGCGCGGGCCACCAGCCAAAGCGAGTGCTATTGCCTGTTCGTTGAGCAGGACGCCATCCCTGGTTTGCCGCAGAACTGTTGCACCTTGACGGTGTCACCATTGCTGCGAGAGTTACTGTTGCAGGCCAGCCAGTTCGATATTCTCTACCCGGAAGAGGGCCCGGAAGGGCGTATTGCGCAGGTTTTGTTGGACCAACTGGCCGCAGCGCCGCTGGAGAACCTGCACCTGCCGGTGTCCAATGATGCCCGCATCCGCCAATTGATCGAGCAACTGCTGGCCAACCCGGCCGATAAATCCACTCTGGGCCAGTGGGCGCAACGCATTGGCATGAGCGAACGTTCGCTCAGCCGCACGCTGCAACAACAGATGGGCATGAGCTTTGGCCACTGGCGGCGGCAATTACATGTGATGCTGGCTCTGCAACGCTTAACGCCGGGAGAAAGCGTCCAGACCGTGGCGTTAGATCTTGGCTACGAGAGCGCCAGTGGCTTTGTCACCATGTTCCGTAAAGCAGTTGGTAAGCCCCCGGCCCGTTATTTGGCGGAAAAAGCCGCAGCAGATCAGGCAATTGCTGGTGCGATAAGGCTGTGAGCCCTCACTTCGACTGATCATGTTGCCAGCATCTGTTCTGGTCAATTCTTACACAACCTGCTATAACTGAGGATAGTTTGGTTAGAATGGTTAAAACGGTTAGCTTTAGCTAACGGGAGAAAAGAATGCTGGCCCGAGAAATCGACATCAACAGAGATGGCCTCAGGATCAGGAAAGATGGGCTGCAGATGGTCATCAGTAAAAGGAAAATGAAGGCGCAGAAGCCTTTCTTTCAGCTGAAAGTTGATATAGACAACTCAACGTCTCTCGGTGTGGTTGAAGAGCACCTGAAAATCATGTTGCAAACTCTCCGCCAGGTTAGAGAAGCTGAGAATGATCATGGCGACGTCTGCCACATCGACGAAACACGTTTTGAAGCCATGTTTCATAGCCTGGAGCAACAGATCAATCCGGATGACACTGCCCGGATAATTCTTCCGCGGGATACGCAAGAGCCCATCAACCACAGCGGGCTGGTTGATATTTCCAAGGTAGAGCGCGGTCGTGAGCATATCCTGGCAGCCAGCGAATGGCTCACGGCGGAGCAGATTTCCCATCTGGCAGGCTTTGCTACCGAGAATCCCTCGGCCCAGCCAAGCAAATGGAAAAGCCATCAACGCATATTTTCTTTGAAGAAAGGGGCAACACAACTCTTTCCCCGTTATGCGCTGGATGATAACTATCGCCCGCTTCCCGTTATGGCAGTGTTACTCGCCAGCTTTAAAAACCTGAAACACGGCTGGGGGCTTGCCCAGTGGTTCGCGACGTCAAACAACCTGTTGGCTGGCCGCCGTCCCATGGAGATGTTGCAGTCATATCCTGCCAATGTGATTGCGGCGGCGGAATATGAAGCGAAAAGGATTGTCGATGGAGCAGAACAAAGTTAAACAGAAGGGTGAGCCCAAAAAGGGAGATTTTGGTTCACCCGTTTTTCTTGGCCGCAAGATAGCCGCCCCTGGCAAGACCCTGCGGGTAAGAATCGAAGTCATTCCCAAAGGCACGGTGTTACATCGCTGCCATGATGCGCAGTACCCCGGTGACAGTTTTAATCCCGGCAGAATATTGCTCCCCAATGAATATGGAGCCCGTTTCAGCCCTATCAGAGATGCGGCTTTGGATCTGATCCCCACCATGTACCTGGCCAGCAGTTGCGAAGCCGCTATCGCGGAATCGGTTTTTCACGATGTAGTCGCCACTGGCAAAACAGAATTTTTCGACTTACGCCCATTTACCAAAATGCATTACATCCAGTTAAAACTAGAGCGGGATCTGAACGTCGTCAGTTGCCGAGCACAAGATTGTATCTATATGGGCATCGATCGCGATGAATTGATCGGCAGTACCCAGCTCGAATATTCACAAACCCGAGCCTGGTCGCAGGCTATTTATCAACAGCATCATAACGTTGACGGAATGAAGTGGTACTCAAAAAGGGATGACGACCATTTTGCTTTGATCCTGTTTGGCGGCCAACGGGTCATGGATAGTGAACTCTCGATAACCGAGCCCTCAAGCCGCCTTCTCAGCCATAAAGCCATTGGCCAAATTATCCAAAAGACCGCCGAGCGTCTGGGTCTGATCCTGACCGAAGAGTAGACACTGGCCGGATATTCTCCTCCCTCGCTGATTGCCCTAAACGTGACAGTTATCGCCCCAAGCAACAAAAGTGCTCCCCTTCCGTAAGAATAATGATTATCATTCACAAATATAGTGAGCCGCATGCAATGACATGACCGGCCTGATTTTGCTTTCGATTCAATGTTGAGCCCAATTTAGCCGCCGAGCAGCAGCCCGGTGGTGACCTGTATTTTGATGAAATGGAGCTTTTATGAACGCTATGATGACCACCAGCCGTAAGTTTGGCGGACGTGCGGTTTACCCTCTGTTGCTTCTCAGCAGCCTGATGTTTTCCACCTCGGTGCTGGCACAGACAGAGACGGAACTGCTGCGTAAGCCGGTAGGTAAAGGCGCTTACGAGATGGTGTACAGCCAGGGCGAGAATGCGCTGTATCTGGCAACTTCACAGAGCCGCAAGCTGGATAAGGGCGGCATCGTCTATCGCCTCGACCCACAAACGCTGGATATCACGCAGATCATTCATAACGATATCAAGCCGTTCGGTGCCGCCATCAATACCAAGACCGACACTCTCTATTTTGGTAACACCACCAGTAACTCACTGACCGCGATCGACGGTAAAACCGGCGAAGTGAAAGGCCGCCTGGTGCTGGACGCTCGTAAACGCTCTGATACCGTGAAACCATTGGCCCCACGTGAACTGGTGGCAGATGCTACAACAGACACCGTCTATATCACCGGCCTGGGCGAGTCCAGCGTGGTTTGGGTTGTGGATGGCAAGGATCTGACCCTGCGCACCACCATCACCGAAACCGGTAAATACGGTACCGGTCTGGCGCTGGATGCAGCGGCAAGCCGCCTGTATGTGACCAATGCCGATGGCGAGTTGGTGACTATCGATACCAAAACCAACAAGGTGCTGTCACGTAAGAAACTGGATGAGTCTAAGGAACACTTCTTCCTGAATATCAGCCTGGATCCGGCAAACCACCGTGCGTTTATTACCGACTCCAAGCAGCCGCAGGTGCTGGTTGTTGATACCAACAACGGCAACATTCTGCAGAAGATCGACGTGCCGGAATCCCTGGCCGTGCTGTTTAACCCAGCGCGCAATGAAGTGTACGTCACTCATCGTAAAGAAGGCACCGTGAGCGTGATTGATGCCAAGAGCTACAAGCTGTTGGAAACCATCAAGACGCCAACGCATCCAAACAGCCTGGCACTGTCACCAGATGGTAAAACGCTGTACGTGAGCGTGAAACAGGCTTCAAGCCGTGAAAAAGAAGCGACCGATCCGGATGATGTGATCCGCATTGCGTTGAAGTAATAGCGTTATTCTCCCTCACCCTAACCCTCTCCCCAAGGAGAGGGAATCGAACGTGCTACAGTTTACGCTTGCGTTTGAACGCCACAGCGCTGGGGTGGGGGAAGAATAGTCTCAACCAGGCTTTTTACCCTTTGGCTCCCGCTTCTCTCCCGCTAATGTCAATCCACGTCAAGCTCCTTGACGAAGCTTATCACTTAATTTACCTGAGCTTATCTTGAGCCAGCGATCGCGATGTCCTACGGTATCGGTAGTTTGAATGGAAAGCTAACTGACCGTAAAAGGATCAATTATCATGGTTAAGTCTTTGAGAAATCCGCTGATTGGTTTGCTGTGTTTGTCGACGGTTGGCTGTGCCAATATGACCAACGATGAGGTCGCGATCACCGGTGTGGTGATCGGGCTAGGTGCACTGGTCGCGCTGGCACTACTAAGCGATGGTGACGACAAGGATCATAAAGAACCTCACCGTAAAGAGCATGGCGACAAAGGTGGCCACAAGGGCGGTAATAAGCATGGGTATGGGAAGGATCATGGGAAAGGTCATCCCGGACGCCGTTAATCCCTGGAAAAATCCGCAGTCTCCCGAGACTACAGACATTTATTCATCGGCTCGCCACCTAGGGGCGCTGCATATTATCGATGAGGGTAGGCAATAACCGATGTGCCTGGCATAGTAAGTGGTTCAACTAACGCAATTAAGTTATGCCACAACGAGGCCCTGATGGCTGCCGTCAATCTCTGGACACGGGAACAGTTGCTGGTAGCTTTTACGCTATACAGCCAAATCCCTTTTGGTAAGTTGCACGCCAAAAACCCCGACATTATCCACTATGCTGGGTTAATCGGCCGCTCACCTTCCGCATTGGCAATGAAGCTGGTGAACATCGCCAGTCTGGATCCGTTTATCGTTAACTCTGGCCGGCGTGGGCTGACGGGAGCCTCCAAAGCCGATCAGGCGCTGTGGCAGGAAATGAACTTCGACAGTGAAACCTTTGAACAGCAGTGCCAATTGGCGATGACACAATTGGAACCACCAGTTATGGCATTGCATGACAGCGGCATGGAAGACTTCAGTGGCAGAGAAAGAACCACCATCATCAATGCGCGTGTTGGTCAGCAGCTGTTCCGCAAACGGGTGCTGGATGCGTATGAAAATCGCTGTTGCCTGACCGAACTGGAAGAACCGATGCTGCTGGTCGCCAGCCATATCCGCCCGTGGAAACATACCGTTGAACATCGGCTCAACCCCAACAACGGCTTATGTCTGTCCAACCTGCATGATAAAGCGTTCGATCGCGGGTTAATCACCTTTAATGAACACCTTGAGCTGGTGCTTTCACCGCGCCTTAAAAAACTGAAAAGCGCCATCAGCGAAGAGAACTTTGCCAAATATGAAGGTCGCAGGCTAAGGCTGCCAATAGATTTCCCTCCAGATGCCCACCAGTTGGCCTATCATCGGCAGAACATTTTTATCGCTAAAAACTGAAGAATTAAACGGGCGCAACATGCAGCGCCCCTACGGTCGGACTGGGGGATACCTAGCCTGACAAATCCCAACCAACTCAACTCGTAGGGGCGCCGTATATATGCGCCCTTATATAATCAATGAGTTAACCATTTTTTTATATTCTCAGTGTTACCGGGGAGCCTTCCTTCTCCCCGGTTGATTACACCATCACCGTGCGATAAAGCAGTTCATCCAGCGATTTGTCGCTGCGGGCTTGGCTGTCGGGCAAGGCTTCCTGCCGGGCATCCGCCGTCAGTTCCTGCGCGATAAACGCGTGGATCCTTTCCCGACGCGGGCCGTACTCTGCCTCACCTGCGCGCCGTTTGGCCGCCAGTAATTCATGGATTTCCGCCAACAACAGCGGATCCTCTATCGTGCCAGCCAACAGTTGGTCAAAACGCATCGGTGGCACGCCCTTGCCCGCTTCTATCCAGCGCACCGCCAGCAGAGGGCGCAGCACGTAGAAGTATTTCTTCAGCCGTACCTGCTCACCCTGCAAATAGCCACGGAAGTTTTTCCTGGCCATCGACAGGTAGTGCCAGCGCGCCCGCTGCGCGGAGAACCACTCCGGCACTACATCTCGTAACGCTGCGACGCTATCAGGTGCTTCCTGATACACCACTGGTGAATCCAACCACTCGATCAGCGTCGGGTTAGCCCGTTTCAGCAGACCAAGCGCCTTGCGCCATTCCCAGCCACAGACATCCAGCTCATGATCGATTGGCAGCTCTATCACATCCCTCTGCGCTTCTACCCGCAGATACCATTCCGGCGGGTGAACATACAAAAAGCGTACGTCGTAATCGCTGTCCGGCGAGGCAAAGCCCCAACCACGGCTGCCAGACTCGCAGGCATAAAGCACCCGCACGTTGTAACGTTTTTCTACCTCACCCAACACTTGTCGGACTCTTTCCCGCATGGCGCTGTCCACGCCGTTTAATTGCTGTTCCATCACATTATCCTTTTACGCATACCACCTGCCGCAGGGTATGGACGATTTCTACCAGTGAGGACTGTGCCGCCATCACCGCATCGATATCTTTATAAGCCATTGGGATCTCATCGATCACCTCGCTGTCCTTACGGCATTCCACATGTTCGGTAGCCCGGATCTGGTCGGCCACGGTGAAGCGTTTTTTCGCCGCCGTACGGCTCATGGTACGACCTGCGCCATGGCTGCAAGAGCAGAAGCTCTCTTCGTTACCCAATCCACGCACGATGAAGCTTTTCGCCCCCATCGAACCGGGGATGATCCCCATCTGCCCTTTCTGCGCAGACACGGCCCCTTTACGCGTCACCAACACCGGCTCACCAAAGTGCGTCTCACGTTGCACATAGTTATGGTGGCAGTTCACGGCCTCTTGCTGGGTGGTGAACGGTTTGGTCACGATACGCGACAGCGCCGCCAGCACGTGCTCCATCATCACTTCCCGGTTATGACGGGCAAAGTCCTGCGCCCAACCCACAGCTTCCATGTAATCGTCAAAATGCTGGCTGCCTTCTTCGAAATAGGCCAGGTTACGATCCGGCAGGTTAGCGATATGCTGTTGCATATCCTGCTGCGCCAGAGCAATAAACAGCGAACCGATGGCATTCCCCACGCCGCGGGAACCGCTATGCAACATCACCCACACCTGCTGCGTTTCATCCAGGCAAACTTCGATAAAGTGGTTACCCGTTCCCAACGTTCCCAGATGCTGATAATTGTTGGTGTTGCGCAACCGCGGGTATTTATCGATCAGGCGGTTAAAGCGCGGAGCCAGTTCGGCCCAGTGGCGATCGACGGTTTGCGGCGGAGTGGTCCAACTCCCTTTATCTCTTTTTGAACGGGTTGAGCTACGCCCATGCGGCACCGCCTGTTCAATGGCGCTACGCAACCCAGCCAGGCTATCCGGCAGATCGGCGGCCACCAGCGAAGTACGCACCGCAATCATGCCGCAACCAATATCCACGCCAACGGCCGCCGGAATAATCGCGCCACGGGTAGGGATCACGCTACCAATGGTGGAGCCTTTACCCAAATGCACATCCGGCATCACCGCCAGATGTTTAAAAATAAACGGCATTTTTGCCGTATTCAGCAACTGCTCACGCGCTTCTGGCTCAACGGGCACGCCCTGTGTCCACATTTTGATTGGTGCGCTGTTAACCGGTGCCATCAACTCATAATTATTCTTCATTCTTTAGTCATCCTTTTTCTTTTGACGTAGTGGATATAGCGAAAGACGTGCCAACTCGGTAAAAAATCCTCATTAAAATCACAATGTATTGATTTTTAACTAATAAATAATTAATCACGGATAACTGGCGATGATGCCAATAAGACGGTATTTTATCTTTTAGGATAGTATTTTATCGCAAGGGATAATATGAAGCGCAGAGTCGTGATCGGAGTGCTGGGCACCACGCTGGATAAACGTGGCAAACGGGAAAACCGCTGGAGCAAGTGGCGGCCAACGGTAGGTCTGTGCCAGCAGCCCGAGCTGCCGATCGATCGCCTGGAGTTGCTGCATCAGCCACGCGATAAAGGCATGGCGCAGCAGGTGGCGGAAGATATCGTCGCGGTCTCGCCAGCCACTCAGGTGGTATTACAGGAAGTAGCACTCAAGGATCCCTGGGATTTGGAAGAGGTGTACAGCGCCTTTCTGGACTTCGCCAGCCGCTATCCGTTTGATACCGAGAACGAAGACTATCTGGTGCATATCACCACCGGCACGCACGTGGTACAGATCTGCTGGTTCCTGCTAACCGAGGCACGATACCTGCCTGCTCAACTACTGCAAACCGCCCCCGGTGACAAAAGCGATCGCCCATCCCCCCAAGGGATCTACTCGGTGATCGATCTGGATCTCAGCCGCTATACCGCCCTCACCAGCCGTTTTCTGCATGAACAACAGCGTTCGGTGTCGTTCCTCAAAGCCGGCATTGAAACGCGCAACGCCACCTTTAACACGCTGATCGACCAGATTGAACGCGTGGCCCTGCGCTCCAATGCGCCCATGTTGCTCACCGGCCCCACCGGAGCCGGGAAATCCTTTTTGGCGGAGCGTATCTACCAACTCCGGCATTCGCGCCATCTGGTGAAAGGCCGTTTTGTCGCGGTGAACTGTGCCACCCTACGCGGCGATAACGCCATGTCGACCCTATTCGGCCATGTGAAAGGGTCGTTCACCGGGGCGTTACAGGCACGGGCTGGCCTGCTGCGTGAAGCGGACGGCGGCGTGTTGTTCCTGGATGAAATTGCCGAACTGGGGTTAGACGAACAGGCGATGCTGCTGAAAGCCATCGAGGAGAAGACCTTCTTCCCCTTTGGGGCCGATAAAGAAGCCAGCAGCGACTTTCAACTGATTGCCGGTACCCACCGCGATATGCGCGACTGGATCGCCCAAGGCCGTTTCCGTGAAGATTTATACGCCCGTATCAATATGTGGACCTTCCCGCTGCCCGGCCTGGCTGAGCGCCGCGAGGATATCGAGCCGAACATCGATTACGAATTACAACGCTTTGCCCGCAGCAACCAGACGCAGGTCCGTTTCGACAAAGACGCCAGGCAGCGTTATCTGGCTTTTGCCCGTTCCCCGCAGGCGGTCTGGCGCGGTAACTTCCGCGAGTTGGGTTCTTCCATCGCACGCATGGCAACGTTGGCAGAGCAAGGGCGCATCAACCTGCCGTTGGTCGATGAAGAGATAGACCGGCTGAAATCCCATTGGCAGGGGAATACCAGCGTGCAATTACCTGTCGAGCTTGCCGATATCGATTTGTTTGAGCAAAGCCAGTTGGAGACAGTGCTTAAAGTATGCCGAGCTTCCACGTCACTTTCCGAAGCGGGTAGACAGCTGTTTGCCGTCTCGCGCCAGCAGAAAAAGCAGCCCAACGATGCCGACCGGCTGCGTAAGTACCTGGCGCGCTTTGGTTTGAGTTGGGAAGAGGTACGAAAATAGAAGGTGCATGGGCACAGCATGATGTGCCCCCCACATTGAGAGACGGGTGTTATAGTAATAGTTGTACATCGCGATTAAATTGGAATCTTCATGACCCAGCAGCATGTCGTTTTACTTGATGAACAAGGTCAACCCACCGGCGTGATGGAAAAATATGCGGCCCACCAGCGACAAACGCCCCTGCATCTGGCTTTCTCCTCCTGGATCTTCAACCCGCAGGGTGAGTTGCTGGTCACCCGCCGAGCACTAAGCAAAAAAGCCTGGCCCGGCGTTTGGACCAACTCAGTCTGTGGCCATCCGCAGTGGCAAGAGAGCGCCGAACACGCCATCGAGCAACGCTGTCTGTATGAAGTGGGCCTGAGCGTTGAACAGATCACCGCCGTCGCCCCCGACTTTCGCTACTGCGAGACCGACGCCTCCGGCATTATGGAAAACGAAATCTGTCCGGTTTACGCGGCATTGGCTACGGGTGCCGTTGCAGCCAGAGCAGATGAAGTGATGGACTTCCACTGGGTTGATTTACCCGCGTTGATCGCTGCAGTAACGGCAACCCCCTGGGCCTTCAGCCCTTGGATGGGACAGCAGTTGGCGAATACCAAAACGGAGCAAAACCTGATCGCCTTCGCCACTCGCACTTCCGCCTAAACCACTCACCCCGCCATTCCAACCGTTCACCAGCGTATAAAACCGCTGGCTGAAATTCAGATGTCTTTCCCTATCCAGCCTGGCAATGATGAGCTGTTCCTAAACCTGACCCTAACCAGGGGAAGACGCTACAGCTAAATGTCCGACATCTAAGAATCGGATTTATCACTCAATTTTTGCAGATAGGAAAAGGATACCTCATGAAACGCGAGGGAATTTTAAAACACCTCCCATGGATGCTGCTGGGGATACTCGGGGCTTCCTGCCTGGGTGTCATCGCATTGCGCCGTGGCGAAAGCATTAGTGCACTGTGGATCATCGTTGCTTCGGTAGCGGTCTATCTGGTGGCTTATCGCTACTACAGCCTCTACATCGCCACCAAGGTGATGCAGTTGGACGCCACCCGCGCCACACCGGCGGTGGTGAACAACGACGGCCTGAACTACGTCCCCACCAATAAAAACGTGCTGTTCGGCCACCACTTTGCGGCAATCGCCGGTGCGGGCCCGTTGGTTGGCCCAGTGTTGGCGGCACAGGTCGGCTATCTGCCCGGTACGCTGTGGCTGCTAGGCGGCGTGGTGTTGGCAGGGGCGGTACAGGACTTTATGGTGCTGTTTATCTCCTCACGCCGTAACGGTGCCTCGCTGGGTGAGATCATCAAAAAGGAAATGGGGCCAATCCCAGGCACTATCGCGCTGTTTGGCTGCTTCCTGATCATGATCATCATCCTGGCGGTGCTGGCGTTGATCGTAGTGAAAGCCTTGGCCGAAAGCCCATGGGGCGTGTTCACCGTCTGTTCCACCGTGCCAATCGCGCTGTTTATGGGCGTGTATATGCGCTTCCTGCGCCCTGGCAAGGTGGGCGAAGTGTCGATCATCGGTATCGTGCTGTTGATCGCCTCCATCTGGTTCGGCGGCGTGATTGCCCACGACCCATACTGGGGCCCGGCGCTGACCTTTAAAGACACCACCATCACCTATACGCTGATTGGTTACGCCTTCGTTTCTGCCCTGCTGCCGGTATGGTTGATCCTGGCTCCACGTGACTATCTGGCCACCTTCCTGAAAATCGGCGTGATCGTCGGGCTGGCGATCGGTATCGTGATCCTCAACCCAGAGCTGAAAATGCCTGCGGTAACGCAGTTTGTTGACGGCACCGGCCCGGTCTGGAAAGGCACCCTGTTCCCGTTCCTGTTTATTACCATTGCCTGTGGTGCCGTTTCCGGCTTCCATGCGCTGATCGCTTCAGGTACCACACCGAAACTGCTGGCCAACGAAATGGACTCCCGCTTTATCGGTTACGGCGCCATGCTGATGGAATCCTTCGTTGCCATCATGGCGCTGGTTGCGGCTTCCATCATCGAGCCTGGCCTGTACTTCGCCATGAACACCCCACCGGCAGCACTGGGCATTACCATGCCAGACCTGCACCGTCTGGGCACCGAAGATGCGCCGATGATCATGGCCTCTCTGCGTGATGTCTCCGCACATGCTGCCGCAACCGTCAGTTCCTGGGGCTTTGTGATTACCCCTGAGCAGATCCTGCAAACGGCCAAAGACATCGGCGAACCTTCGGTACTGAACCGTGCCGGTGGCGCACCAACTCTGGCAGTCGGTATCGCTCACGTGTTCCACCAGGTCATCCCTGGCGCAAACATGGGCTTCTGGTATCACTTCGGTATTCTGTTCGAAGCACTGTTCATCCTGACCGCACTGGATGCAGGTACCCGTTCCGGCCGCTTTATGCTGCAAGACTTGTTGGGTAACTTCGTGCCGTTCCTGAAGAAAACCGATTCGCTGGTGGCCGGTATTGCCGGTACTGCGGGCTGCGTTGGACTCTGGGGTTACCTGCTGTATCAAGGTGTGGTCGATCCGTTGGGCGGCGTTAAGAGCCTGTGGCCGCTGTTCGGTATCTCTAACCAGATGTTGGCTGCGGTAGCACTGGTACTGAGCACCGTAGTATTGATCAAGATGAAGCGCACCAAGTACATCTGGGTGACCGTGATCCCAGCCGTTTGGCTGCTGATCTGTACCACCTACGCGATTTGCCTGAAGCTGTTCAGCGACAATCCGCAGCTGGAAGGCTTCTTCTACCAGGCCAGCCTGTACAGAAACAAAATCGCCGAGGGCAGTGCTGAACTGACCGCACAGCAGGTTGCCAACATGAACCATATCGTGGTGAACAACTACACCAATGCCGGTTTGAGCATCCTGTTCCTGCTGGTGGTGTATAGCATCATCTTCTTCGGTATTAAAACCGCCATGGCGGCGCACAAAAACCCGAAACGCACCGATCAGGAGACGCCATACGTGCCGGTTCCTGAGGGTGGCGTCAAAGTTTCGTCGCACCACTGATGGTGATTTGATCGATACCCTGCATAATATAGATAGAGTAAGGGCACCCTAAACGGTGCCCGTTTTGCCATCGTAGGGGCGCTGCATGTGCGCCCGTTATGTAGGGTATTTTTTCTTTGGAGCAGACCCATGTTCGGAAACCTCGGCCAGGCGGGTAAATATCTCGGGCAAGCCGCACGCATGTTAGTGGGCGTGCCTGACTACGATACCTACGTCCACCATATGAAAGACAACCATCCGGACAAACCGGTGATGACCTATAAAGAATTTTTCCGCGAACGCCAGGATGCCCGCTACGGTGGCGATGGCAAAGGCGGTATGCGCTGTTGCTAGTTAAGTAAGAACAAGGACCAGGCATGAAACCCATTGCAGTCACCATCCTGACGGGCTTTTTGGGCGCAGGCAAAACCACCCTGCTGCGCCACATTCTGTATGAAAACCACGGTTACAAGATTGCCGTCATCGAGAACGAATTCGGTGAAGTGCCGATTGATAACGCGCTGATTGGCGACCGCGCCAGTCGTATCACCACCCTCAGCAACGGCTGCATCTGTTGCAGCAAATCCAACGAACTGGCAGACGCGCTGCTGGATCTGCTGGATGGCGTCGATCAGGGGCAACTTGAATTCGACCGGCTGATTATTGAATGCACCGGCATGGCCGATCCCGGCCCGATCACCCAGACCTTCTTCTCGCACGAAGTCATCGGCCAACGCTTCCTGCTGGACGGGATTATCACGTTGGTGGATGCGGTACATGCCGATCAGCAGTTGAACCAGTTCACTATCTCGCAGGCCCAGGTAGGCTATGCCGACCGCATCCTGCTGACCAAGACCGATGTGGCAACGGATAACGACGCGCTGATCCAGCGTTTACAACTGATGAACGCCCGCGCACCGGTATATAAAGTGACGCACGGCGATATCGATCTCAGCGTGCTGTTCGATATCGAAGGCTTTGTGCTTAACGATAAGCTCAACGTGGCAGCACCAACTCCGCTGTTCCGCCGCATCCCACAAGCACAGAACAACATCCAGTCGATCGTGGTGTATCACGACCAGCCGCTGGAGCTGATGCAGATTTCCGAGGTGATGGAAGGTTTGTTACTGAAGTTCGCCGATAACCTGCTGCGCTACAAAGGGATTCTGTCGATTAAGGATGAACCGCGCCGCCTGCTGTTCCAGGGCGTACAGCGTCTGTATAACGCCGACTGGGACCGTGAATGGTTGCCGGAAGAAGAGTGCAAAAGCACGATGGTGTTTATCGGCATCGATTTGCCGGAAGATGAGATCCGCGCGGGGTTTGCTGCGCTGGGTTAATAGGTTGGGGCCGCGTTGGTTGTTAAAAGCTACTAACGCTGTCTTTCTTACCATGGAGTTATTGCATAAACATAATAAAAGCACACCCAATATATTGTATAGATGCAATAAAGTAATATGGAGGAAAGTTAAAGACTCAACCAAAAGGAACTCAGCATGATCGCCAGGCTTCAACGCGCTAAAGCGCTCCGTGGTACAACATTGGCCAGCCATCCTTTATCGCGCTTGTTGCTCTGCCTATGCCTGGCGTTCGGGGCCAATACGACGGTGCAAGCCGCCTCTTTCGACTGTGCCAAAGCCACCAGCGATGTCGAACATAGCATCTGCAATAACCCAGACCTTAGCAGCCTCGACAGCCAACTAACCGAAAATTACCGGTTAGCAATGGCAAGCCTGCCAGGGGATCAGGCCGACGAGTTACGCACCGAGCAACGTAGCTGGTTGAAGCAGCGGGATGCCTGCAACGCTCAGGAAAGCTGCCTGAGCGATTTATTTAGCCAACGCGCCGCCCAGTTGCAGAACACCGCCAAGCAGGCCGCCTCGGCGCTAGATAACATCATCGCCAGCATTCCGGCAGACCCAGCCGCTGCGGCACAGCAGTTGCAGCAGTATCGCGGCCCGCTGGCCTCCGCCTGGCTGATTTACCTGCATCAGTTTGCCCCCACCAGCAAGGTCACGGATGCAGAGGTAGAAACCAGGCATCAAAGCGTGATCAAGGCGATGAACGACGACACATTCTCCCAGTCAGTGTTACGTGATATCGAGAACGATCCCAAGACCGGCCATGATGTTGCAGTTTTGACGCTATTGCGTATGACCATTGAGCGAGCCGGGTATGAAAACGCCGATGGCCGCCCCTATGTGCACTGTTTTATCTTCAAGCAGCAGGGCGCAGCGGCTTATGAAGCCTTTGGGGCATTATATGGATCGTCTCGTGATTCACAGGCTCCCATTTGCTCACCGCAGGGAGATCTGTTCGAACGGCCAGCCTGGCAGCAACTTACTAAGTTAATAGAACCGATGATTGGCAAGGCCAGTGAGAATTCCGGCACCATTCGCTTTGCCAGCTATGCCGATTGGGCGATGTTCCGCCTGCGCGCCACCGTCTCTCCCGAGGATTTCCTTAAACCAAGTCAGAACACGCCAGCCACGGGCGATCCTGCACAGATAATCCGCAGTTGGTCTGATGATAAGGTTTGGCCGAAAGAACAACGCGAGCAACTGCTTGTCGCCATCGAACCAGCACGTCTGGCGACCATGGGCTGGTTGCAAACCGAGAAGCATTTCTCGGCCAGCGATGCGGCCAAAGCCGCCGATGCGATAGTGAACACCTGGCTCAATGACAGAATGGACTTTATCGGCGAGATGAGCGGACCGGAGGACTGATAATTACAGTGATGCCCCTCACCCTAACCCTCTCCCAAAAGGGAGAGGGGACCGAATGTGCCACGGATTAACTCCCACATCTGACCTCAATACCGAGAATGCTAAACAGCGAAGCATGCTGTGCCACAGGTTAACTTCTGCACCTGACTACAGCTCCGGACAGCTCCCTCTCCCTGTGGGAGAGGGTTGGGGTGAGGGGTCGATCACCGCACTCAATGTTGCCCAATAAAGCTATCGGGCTTAAAACGCATCCTGCTGCAAGTAGCTCCAGGCATACTGCGCATACAGCTCCGCGCCGGTCGCCATCACGTCTTCATCGATATTGAAGCAGCCGTGGTGGTGCGCCCAGTCGGTGCCTTTCTCCGGGTTGCCGCAGCCTAACAGAGCAAAGCAACCGGGGATATTTTCAATAAAGAAGCTGAAATCCTCACCGCCGGTCGTCGGTTTTTCGGCAAACAGCACCTCGTCGCCGAAGGCCGAACGCACTACCGATTGTGCCAGCAACGCGCTGCGTTCCTCGTTGATCACCGGCAAGGTGCCGTAAGTGTATTCCACCTGCGCCGTCGCGCCGTAAATGGCCGCGGTATGTTCTGCGTAACGCTCAATCGCCGCCTTGATACGCTCACGAGCTTCGACGTTAAAGCAGCGCACCGTGCCGTCCAGCACCGCATTTTCAGCAATCACGTTAAACCGGGTGCCGACTTCCATTTTGCCGATGGTAACGACTGCCGACTCTAACGGCGAAGTTTCACGGGAAACGATCGCCTGCACGTTCATCACGAAGGCCGAAGCAACGACCGCTGCATCCACACAGGCCTCTGGCATTGAGCCGTGACCGCCTCGCCCTTTGAACTTCACCTTCAGCAAATCTGCAGAAGCAAAAGTGGAGCCGACATTACAAGACACCTTGCCAGATGGGCTGGTAGTCCAGATATGCATGCCAAACGCGTTATCCACGCCTTCGATCGCGCCCTGCTTCACCATTTCACGCGCGCCTTGAGCAATCTCTTCAGCAGGTTGGAAAATCAGCCGTACGTTGCCACGCAGGCTCTCACGGTTTTCATACAAGGCTTTCGCCGCCGTCAGTAGCATGGCGGTGTGAGCATCGTGCCCACAGGCATGCATCTTGCCGTCGGTTTGCGATTTATAACTTAATGAGTCGTTGAGTTCCTGTACCGGTAACGCATCCATATCGGCGCGTAGGGCCACGGTCTTGCCAGGCTGCCCACCGGTAATCTCGGCAATCACGCCCGTTGGCGTCGTCAGACGATAAGGAATACCGATCTCCTCCAGCGCTTGCGCCACCTTCTGGGTGGTGCGTACCTCTTCCCAAGGCAGTTCCGGGTGAGCATGCAGATCGCGACGGAACGCAATCATCGCCTCCACGTGGGCTTTAATGGATTGCGCGATAGCTTGATTAGTCATAACTGCTTGCCTCTGTGATCTCTTTTACCGTTTGAAAAATAACGTCGATGCCTTTCTGAATTTGCTCATAGTCGGTCCACTCGTCGGGATGATGGCTCAGGCCGTCCTTGCTAGGAACAAACACCAGTCCCACATCGGTGATCCCGGCAAAAATCATCGCATCATGCCCGGCTCCGCTGACCATGGTCCGGTGGCTCAGGCCCAGCGCTTCGCTGTGTTTTTGTAGCTGGCTGTGGATACCGCTGTGCAGACGCGTCGGCTCTACCAGCAACGGTTGTTCAATCTGGCAGGCGATCCCCGCCCCGGCCTGCTGTTGGATACAGGCTTTGGTTTGCTCAACCACCTGTTGCAGCTTATCCAACCGCTTGGAACGGATATCGACGGTGAAAATCACCTTGCTCGGTATCACGTTCGCCCCGTTAGGGAACACCTGAATTTTCCCCGTGGTGGCGACCGTTTCATCACCGGCCTCGCGGGCAAAATCGCCAACGCGAGAGATCACCTGGCTGGCGGCCACCAGCGCATCATGGCGGCGATCCATCGGCGTGGTGCCCGCATGCCCGGCCTTACCGGTGATGGTGACAACCAACTGAGTGATACCGACGATCACGTCTACCAGACCAACGTCTAACCCTTCCTGTTCCAGCACCGGCCCTTGCTCAATATGCAGTTCGATAAACGCCTTGAGGGTTTGCGGCTCCCTCACCACGCTGGCCACCCGATCGGCATCAAAACCGACCTGCGCCATGCACTGTGCCGCCGATTGCCCCTGGCTATCGCGCAGACGGTGCAGCTCTTCTGCATCCACCTTACCTGCAATCGCACAGGAAGCCAGCAGGCCACGGCCAAAGCTGGCCCCTTCCTCTTCCACCAGCGCCACCACTTCTAGCGGGTAACGCGGCAATAACCGATGTTCCTGGAACAGCTTGGCCACTTCCAACCCCATCACCACTCCGGCAGGGCCGTCGAAAGCACCACCGTTGGGCACCGAGTCAAAGTGGGAGCCGATCATCACGCTCGGCAATGCCGGGTCCTGCGCCTGACTCTTGCCGAAGATATTGCCGATGGCATCCTCACGTACGCTGAGGCCAGCCGCCTCCATCTGTGCCTTGATATAAGCCCGAGCCTGTTGGCCCTGCGGGCTGTAACTCATACGCGTCGTGCCTTCGCCCGGCGTAGCCGTAAACTCGGCCAGTTGTTTCAGGTGCTGCTGAATACGCAGCTGATTTGCATAGCTCATGACTTATCCTGCGATTGGGGTGATGTAACCGACCATAACGCCCGCCAACACCACGGAAACCATGGTCACGGAAATAAATCCGCCGACCAGCATCGGTGCCAGCATATGGTGCGTCAGGATCTCACGCTCTTTTTCGTCTTTGGTCAGCGCCGTTATCGCTTCGTTAGTGATGATGTAATCCGCCGGGAAGCCATACATCGCCGTAAGGGAGATCGCGAAGGCCATCTCCATGCTGACGCCAAGGAATTTACCCACGATCCACGAGACGATAAACATACCCACCACCGCCACGGCGATCAGCACCAGCATCGGGAATACCAGCCGCAGCAGCATTTCCGGGGTTGCTCTATTCAGGGTGTCAAAGATAAACAGCATCAGCCCCATCACCGCAAATCCGAAGCCGTTGGCTTTCTGCAGCGGTTGTTTTTCCAGGAAGCCGATCGTGGCGGCCACGACACCAAACAGCAAACACAGCACGAACGGACTGATGGCGACCACCGGGGCCAGCAGGTCTGATACCAGATAAGCCAGGTAGCCTACCAGCGCCAGGCGCAGGAACTTGAAGTAGCTGGTGTTGTAATGGGCCGGGATCAGGCCAAACATACGCGGCATTTTTTCTTCCGCGCTGACCGTGGTTGGCATTTTATCGGCTGGCAATTGCGCGGCAGATTCGTGCCATTCGCCATTGCGATACTTTTTCAGCACGCGTTTGCCTTCCCGCTGCAGCATGATGGCGGTTAACGGATAACCGGCAAACCCTTGCATTACGTAGATCAGGATAGCAAATACCGAGAGATCGACCAGGCCCGCGCTGGCTGCCCCCTTCGACATGATCAACGCCGAAACGATGCCTCCAACCAATGGCGGAATGGTCACGATGGCGGTATTCATATCAAACATCAGCATACAGGCCGCAAACACGGCGGCGATAATGCCAGCGATCCCCGCCAGCGAGATCACAATGGTTTTCCATTGCCGCATCAGCTCAGGTACCGAGAGCAGCGTCCCCATGTTGGTGATCAGCAGATACATCAGCATCACCGCTACCGCCGGTGTGATACCGGCCAGGCTGACGATATCCTTCGGGAAAAACGTCCAGTAGCCGAACAGGAACAGCACTGCACAGACAAATACAGAAGGGATCCAGGCTTTAGTACGCACGGATACCGCATCTCCCAGGTATAAAATCACCATTACAATCAAAAGCGCTAACATCTGTGACATAGAATATTTCCGTTCTTATATTTTTTAGAAATCCGTTTAGGATAGTTAAATCCACTAAGTTACAAGAATAATGCAGTTAACAACTCTACTATCTTGGGCGGGGATAGCCGATTTTCAGAAGAAAACCTCAGAAAATGGGTCATTCTCATCAATTCCGATACTAAACAGCTATGGCTGGGGAATAAAGGGAAAACAAGAAAAAATCAGAAATAAATCTGCTCAGTGATCTCAATTTCGGCCGCAGAGGATCGCCCCGCTTGCACTCCCCAGGCAATTGTCAAAATGCGGTAATCCAATGAGGCGCCTCAATGCTTAACGGTTGCTTATAAATAACTTACCGTCAATAAATTGAGGGGAATGATCAACGGCTGAATCTGCTGGTTCAGAGTGGTTAAATGTTTTATAACCCTATTTAGTGACCTTGAGTGGCAAACATTTTAAAAAGGACCTTGAGTTTGAAATATGCATCGGTGCCGTTAAATCAAAACCAAAATGGTTGGTTGAAACCTGACCTTCGCCCCACCGTTTACCCAACGCTGATCGGCGATACCGAGGCTGACTGGGTGGTCGTAGGCTGCGGCTTCGCCGGGATTTCCTTCGCAAGAAGGCTAGCCAGCCACGATCCTAAACTGAAGATCATCCTCGTTGATGCGGCCTGTGCGGCTGAGAGTTCTTCGGCCAGAAATTCAGGGTTTATTATCGGCTTACCTCATAATATTGGCAGCTCTACGGCGGAGTTGAAAAAAGCCCAGTCGTATCGTTCTTTATTACAAGAAGGGATCAATCAATTAACCCAGCAAATTGAGCAACAAGGGATCGAATGCGAATGGGAGAATGCCGGCAAATATCACTGCCAGGTTGACGCCGCTAATCAGCGGGTGCTCAAAGAATATACCGACAATCTCGATGCCATGAGCGAGCCTTATCAAATATTGGATAAGGAAGCGCTGTATCGAAAATTGGGCACTCGTTTTTATAATAAGGGCATCTATACCCCAAGCTCGATCCTGGTTAATCCTGCCAGCCTGATCGTCGGCCTGGCAAATAATCTGCCGGACAACGTGACGATGTATAACCATACCCCGGTGATGGCGATCCGGCACGGTAGCGTGACACAGGTGGTCACCTCCTTCGGCACGATTAGAGCGGCCAACGTGATGTTAGCCACCAACGCCCTCTCCAGGGAGCTGGCTCCGGTCACCAGCCAGCAGGCGGCAATGGCCACCTTCGCCAGCATCACCGCGCCATTAACCGCAGAGCAACGCCAAAAGCTGCCAGCTATGAGCAGTTGGGGCCTGACGCCAGTCAACGCGATCGCTGGAGCAACGGTGCGCTATACCCAGGATCACCGTTTCCTGATCCGCCAACATGTGACGCCAGCCTTGAACGGCCGGATCACCGCTGCGCAGACCTATCAGGCAACCCTGTTACATCAGCAGATTTTCAACAAGATTTACCCGCAGTTGCGGGATGTGCCACTGACCAGTACCTGGTCTGGCACCATCAGCGTCACCCGCAATGGTGCACCGGTTTGGGGCGAGTTGAAGAAAGGTATTTATACTGCCGGGGGCTGTAACGGCGCAGGCGTGTCCAAGCAAACTATTGCCGGGACGTTATTGGCGGACTATGCGCTGGGGATCGACCATCCGCTGATTGGCGCGATGCAGCAACTCGGTAAGGCAAATTACCTGCCGCCTTCGCCAGTGCTGGATATTGCGATTGGCGTTTCTTTGATGAAAGAGCGCTACCTGGGGCGTAAGGAAGTCTAGCTTTGGTGGTGAACTGGGGTGGGGATCCTACTCCTACCCCTGCTCGAAACACTGCTCCCCAAGACGCTGATACTTGTTGAAACCGATAATAAACTTGCGATTCTGCCCACGCAGATCGGCACCACGATAGCTTTCCCCCGGCAACAGATTGAACACTTTGGCGGTGTCATCCTGCCCGTCGCAGCCCTGGTGGATCATCACGCGGAAATAGGTATTGCCGGTGTTTTTCAACACCCCGGCCAGCGGATCATAGTGATAAGTGAAACGCATCTTGCGCGGGCGAACGACCATGATGGTATCTAGCGCCATGGTCGGGGATACCAGCGGTGTCTTGTCTTCCCCCTGCATCTCCATCAAGTTGGCCGGGATCTCTTGGATCACTATGCGATAATAGCGCTCGCGCTCGTCCGCCGGGCCGCGATAGAAGATCTTGAAATATTCCCACGCCCCCGGCTCCAGTATTTTGCGCAGTGGGGTATAGAGCAGTTCGCCCTGTTCTAGCGGCTGAGGTTGTTCATCAACCCCCGGTTTGGCAATCCGATAGGCACCGATCACATACAGATTGGTCTCTTTGGTGTTGTTAACAAACTGGCGCGAGAAGAAAGTGCGATCGCTCTCCAGAGTAAATACTCCGGACGAGAGATAAACCGCCTGAGCCGGAAACGCCAACATCAGCCCCGCCAGCCACCACCCTAGTCTTATCGTCATTTTCAATCCTAATGGATATCAGGGCCGGTCCAGACCGCCCTGACCCTTACCTCACCGGTGGCGCTGACAATCCCCATCCAATCCCGCCCATCCAGGGTCCACATCGAATTGCCCTCATTCATCGGGAAGCTGAGAGACAACTCGGTACGATAAAAGCTGCCGTCGTTTTGTGAGGGAACCGGCCAGGCGGTTCTTACCCAACGAGCCGCATTCAGGCTGATAGGTACATCATCACAGCTGGCACGCGTGCGAACCACTTGCCCAACGTTATCGGTATAAGCCAGATAGGCCGAGAACGGCACCCTAAGCTTACCGTCGGTGGAGGAAAAGACGCAGTACGGGCGCCCATTGACCTGCCCTGCCGGACCGTAAACCTGCGCGGTAATGCTATCAGCCTGCCTTGGGCCAGAGGTAGTCAAAATATAGTCGAACACGATCGGCGGTTCTGTACTGCCGACTTTGCCTTCACGCTTGGGATTAAGTACCAAGTCCTTGGAGATAATGCTAATCCCATAATCGCGCGGAACCAGCAAGATAGTGTTCGAAGGTGAAAATTCGTAATATCCGGACTGCGGCGCCACCGTACTGGTGAACAGGAAAGTGAAGAAGTCCTTGCTGTGGCTCAGATCCACCCCCCGATCGATCAGGTTCTTCAGGAAGGTCTGCGATAAAAAGACATAAATACCGCCGTTACCGGCTTTGATCAAATTCGCCGCGTTGGTCGTGGCGCTGTAGTTTACCCAACCACTGGCACCATCGGCACTCAGGCGAATGGTATTTGCCGCAGGCGTAAACCCAAGCGCAGCAGTGTTGAGCTTCATGTTCATGCGCATCGGCGAAAGGGTGCTCCCCTGCATCTGATAAGACACCAGCTTACAGATCGCGCCACTCAGTGAGCCAATGTAGCCCACAGAGCAGAACTGAGAACCCGTTCCCATCACCGGATTGCCATTGCTGTCGATAAAAATTTCCTGCAGTGCGTTGGTAGATTCCAACCGCAAATTACCCGCTTTGGTGATAGTGAATTCATGGCTGGTCTGCGAGCCGCCTACGCTGACACAGCTTTGCCCTGCTGCAGGGTTGTAGTCCGTGCGGGTAGAACAGAAACGGTATTTATAAATCTCCGTCAAGCCTACCGACACATTTTTAAAATACTCATAAGCCGAATCAGAAAAAATACCACGTCCATAACGCGCTTCGCCGTTGCTGGTGTTAACCTCCACGTGATAAACGCCATTATCGCCAATATAGCCCGGCAGATAACCGTTAGAGGGGCAAGCGCTACCATTATTCATACAGCGGTTACCGATAAATGGCCGAGCGATGGGAGAATCCTCCAGCCAGATATCGGCGAACGAATTGGTCTGGATCAGCCCGGTATAGCCCATATAGCCCAAACTGCGTTGATCGCCTGACGCATATTTGGTAAACGCGTTGGCACCGCTGAAACGGGGATCGGTGCTCTGTGGCGTGATGAAGTACTCTCCATCCACCTGATTTTCGATAAAGAAATAACTGTTGCTCACGTTGGCCGCCTGGCTAGAGAAGGAAACCAACATCAGCACCCCAGCCCACTGGCAAATATTACGCAGTTTCATGTCACACCCTTTGCTCATCGTTGTGCCAGAATGGTCTGCACGTTGCACACCACATCGCCGACCCACTTCACGCCCTTGGCCTTGGCCAAGTCCAGATCGACTTCGCAAATACCATGGTCTGGCATGGTCAATGACACGCTCGGGTAGCGTTTATCAACGTCCATCTGGAAGGCGCCCGTCGCATCCGTAATGGTTTTACCGATGTGGTTACGCACAGCGGCATTGGCGATCGCCCGGCCATTTTCCATGGTCATACGGCCGAACACCGTCACTAACTGTTTCACTTCCGGCTCATAAACGGCGACGTTGCCCGGATACAGCGTGACGTTGCGGGTGCGCCCCTTGACGATGTCAAAGCTGTCCATCGAGTTTTTATCGTTCATCAGTTCAACCTTGTAGCTCGAGTACGGCGGCAACGGGATAAAGTTATTCGTACCGCTCAGCGGATAGCTGCGGCCATCGATCTGAGCCGACAGCACCGCATCGTCGATGAAGCCGGTTTTTACCAACACCCCGGACTTCTCCTGAATACCGCTGGCGGCGAAGTTCTTATCGCTGTAGGCCACCGCACCGCGCGCAGTCAGGTTGCCATTGAGGCGATTGTTGTCCGGCCGTGAGAGCGACATCGTGCCCGCGCTGTATTTGGTATCGAAGGTGGCATAGCCAGAGGCCGAATAAGCGCTGTCACCGTTGTGCTTATCCTTGACCAGCTTGGCCAGGTTGAAACCGGCAGAGGTAAACGCCGAGTCATCGAAGCTCTTGTTGCCGGCCAGGTTGGCCCGCACGTTGCCATTGTTGGAAGACACACCGGTGCTTAACCAGGCGGCCAGCGGCAAAGAGAAGTCCAGCGAGATATAGCGCTGGTTGGTGCTATTGGACTGGTAATCATAGCGATAACGCTGGATACCGGCGCGTAGGTTGACCGTGCCATAACGCCCGGAGAATAGTGACGTTGAGTATTCCAGGTTGTTAGAGGTGCTGCGATCGCGCTTATCCACCGTACGGCTCAGCGTAAGCTGACCACCACGTTCAAAGAACCGGCTCAGGCTAAGGGTACCGCCATAGGAATAACTGTCAGACTCATAGACCGGCAACGCCTTACCGATATGGCTCTTCTCCCGGTTAGCCCACACGCTGCCGAAGCCTTTCGGTAGCATAAGGCTGGCGCTTAAAATATTGCGGTAACGCCCGCCCTGTGACAGCAACCCCTGCCAGCCCAAGCTCGCGAACTGGTTCACGTTGAGGTTGATCGAGGTTTCATTCACCACCTTCTTGTCGAAGGTATAGGTCGAGGTTTGCACCGCCAGGCCAAATATCGCCGGGACCGAGGCGATCTTGAGAATTTCCGGGATCGACATCGCCGCCGACGCCCCTGCCAGATAGGTTTCGTTGGTGGTACTGTCGTTGGTGCGGTTATTGCGGTTGTCGTAATTAACATATCCGCCATATAGCTGCCAGTTCAGTTCTTGCGCCACGCCATTACTGCCAGAGAAGGCTTTGTTGATCGTCTGGCGCATACGCGAATGGGTTTTGCCGTCGATCACCACTTCGACATCAACGTCATAAATCCCATACGGCAGGCGGCTGGTATCGACCTCAAAGCTGCCCATCGGGAAATTCTGGATGTTCAACAGACGTCCCTGCCGGTAGATATGGACTTCACCCGCGCTAGGTAAGAATACGGTAATTGGCGTTAGCGAATATTGGGTATTCTGGATCTTGGTTGCGGACTTATTGCCATAGGTGACGCCATACACCTTGCTGGAGTTAAGTGCCGACAGGCTCCCCAACGATTGCAGGTTCCAGGTGTCAACCAAGCCAAATGCCAGACGGCGTCCGCTCATGTCCCGTTCATACATGGCACGGTAAAGCTGAGAATCCTGCTGAGACTCCCCAATACCGTAAAACGAGCCGTTCACATTGAAATGATGCTCCGCGAAGCCGAAGGTGTTATCCAGGGTCAGATAGTTATTCGAGGTGTTCTCGCCCTTTTTTAACTGCGAGCGGTAAACACCGAGATCGTAATTCAGCACCGAACTGAAATTCGGCACCGAAGAGAGTCCCAGCAGGCTCGTTCGTGGGATAATTGCGGTCCCTAAGCTTTTTTCACTCACGTCCAGCGTCAGGACAAATGAACGGATATTCAGGTTCAGATCGGCATCGGATGAAACGGCAATATGGGTATTTTGATCAAAGAAACGATCTTTCAGACCGCGGATCAATGTCTGGGTCGTTTCCGCCAACGTTGCCCCTTCAGACTCTTCCGCCAGCGTAATATCTCTTATCATCAGGCGGTCTTTTTCCAGCACCACCAACGCATCCGCTACCTTTTGTTTTTCTTGTTGGTCGCCACCTTTGTAACGCAGCAGTACAGGAATGGTCATACCTTCGGTCAGCGCCTGACCAAATACCCCCGGGATAAGATAATTTCCTAAACGAACATCCTGTAGGTTTCTGGCGTTAGCCTGCATAGACATCAGAGCCGCAGCAATACATAGCGCTACAGCCTTGGTTCTTGTCCTTAAGATGAAATTATTACCCATTTGCTTCCCCAAATAGCCCCCTAATCCACACCTGGAAAAAATTCACGATGCAGGTAATGAGTAAAGAGGCTATTTCACGTTGATATAATCTTCGTTGTGCCAAATGCCAACGTTGAGTTTTTGATTATTGATATCAACAAATTTCAAATGCACGCCTAATCCCGGCATAACGTAATAACGCTCACGGCACCCTTTATTTTTCTCTTCACTGGTCTGTGGTTGCTTACAGGGGCCAAATGCCACCACGCGGAAAGAACTGTTTCCGGTGTTATAAACAACACCATCTCGGTATTGATAGTCGAACTTGTCCTTCCGTGGTGTGACGACCATAATGGTGCTTATGGTTGCCGAGGTGGTTGCCGAAGCGGCTTTTTTGGTCTTTGACAGCCCCTCTTCGGTAACCGGATTATCATTCCAGATTAAACGGTAATAACGTTCCTTATCATCCTTCGGCCCGGAATAGAAAACGCGGAAAACATCTTTACCCTTGCCGGGCAAAATCAGGTTGGATGGCGTGGCCATTATTTCCTGCTTGCTCTCCATTGGGATCACTTTGCCCCCTTCCATCGGGGAGGAAATACGCTCGACCCTCAGGCTGACCAGACGGGCATCATCCACAGTATTAATCACCTCCTTGGCGATAACGCTCTGGCCAGGGGAAATGATTGATGTAATCGCGCCAACGTTAATTGCACCGGCGTGAGTACAATAAAAGAGTGCTGAGCACATCAGCGTAGGAAACCATCTGTTCATCATGCGTTCCATAAGGATCGGGGCTATCCACCCCGATCCTGACTACGTTAAGACAACAAAATCACTTACAGCGTGGTGAAAGTACCGTCCCAAGTTGCTGTGAATTCGACGTTTACGTTGCCATCCCAGTAACCATCGGTCAGGTCTTTGAACGCAGTGTCAGTGCCGGCAACTGTTGCTTTAGCGATCTCAAAGGCGAACACGCCCTGAGTGCTGGTACGGTTAGCACCAGCATAAGCGCCTGGTACGGCCAGTGCAGACAGACCTGCGCTGATACCTGCAGAAGTATCGATCATCACCATCTCGCTGCTTTCAGACAGTGCTTTGCCGTTCCACTTAACGCCAACAGTCAGTGCAGAGTCATCGCTTGCGCGGCTCAGGGTGTTGGAGATGATTTTAGAGGTCAGTTTGAAATCACTCGCGCCAGACTGGCCAGCGATGGTGATATCGAACGCGCCGTCTTGAGAGTTAAAACGCTCCAGACCTTCTGCGTAATTAAAGGTCAGTGACTTTATCGGGGTAACAACCAGCATACTGCTGGTATCTTTAATAGCTTTTGCATCCCAAGACGCTGTCGCGTTCGCAGTACGAGTGTCCGCATTAGCCAGATTAATTGTTCCCAACGCTGAAGCTGCAATCAAAGCCAGAGCTAACTTCTTCATAAAATTTCTTCCTTTATTTATATCAATTAATTTCCCGCCAATATTTACTGGCGTGGCACAATAAATGCGACACAAGGGCGCATTCGAAAACTAAAATTTTCGAAAAGGTCCTACGGCAATTAAATAATAAAAACCCTGCGATATAAAGGCATCGCATATTTTATTTAGTTTCGATAACCATATGACAATAGGTAGTTATAGCTTATCTGACAGAAAGATAGGCCCGAGTGAAAATATCATTCATTTTAGTCAACCCCATCTTGCCCAAAATATTGTGGCGCAGGGCATAAACTGTTTTAGGACTAAGCCGCAACCTGTTGGCAAGATCACCCACGGTGACACCATGGATCAGAGTGCGTAATAAACATATCTCACGCGAAGACAGTCTGACTTCCGATGTTGAAGAAACCCGCTCCCCGGCAATAACATGATCTATTTTAGCAAAAATGTCACTGGATGTCCCCGTTCTCTGGATAACAGAATCAACCTGACGAAACATGCTTTTATAGTAATTTGCCAAGGGTAACAGGTAACTATCGGTTACCAGCACAACGCGATTACAAGCAGAATACATTAGCCAGTCCTGCTCCAGAAAAAGGCGCAGGTTAGCCAATTGAAAATCAATAAATACGACTTTGAGTTGCTCTGGGGAAGTATTAACTGAGTCACAGTAGCCGACGATACCTTCATGGAAATACTTATTGGTATCGGGCCAGGTTAAAGGTCTTTTTGAGCGAGCACCGCCCTGCGGTAGATACCCACAATCTACTATCTTTAGCATAAGACTCCCTTCCTTTCTTCATCATTTACCAACTCCATTACGCCGTTGGATGAGCAGAATACTATTTACCAAAACTAAGTTATTTCTTAATTTTCAAAACAATATTAATGGCTAAAAACAATTATTCAAAATCGGTTAAAACGATCGCACAAGCCCATATTCATCGCCAATACCTATCAAGTTGTTATTATCCATTCCGGAAGTAGCGAGGATTAATGGTATATATTTCAGTTCAAATAACAAATTAGGAAGCTTATAGTAAACTAAGAATATTCTCTATTTTTATCCTGATTTTAAAATAAGTCTTTTCTTATCACCTACTGACACAGCGGTAGATAAAGGGTATTAACAGGCAAATAACGCGGAAGGGTAATCAAGAATTTTTCCATACTGTGAACGGTAAAACCAGCTGCTTGACTCATTAGCCAGAAAAGTCTGTTCTCACCCTGTTTAACAGATACGGAAATGCAACATAATGGCAACGTAATGACTATTTAATGAACAATTCTAGTGTTGTTATTTGTGATTAACATCACTTTTTCATTGAAAATAAATCATTTCTATCTCAAGCAAGCCCGTTTGAGGGCCATTTCAAGGCCTCCAGCCGGATGTTGAGACCTCACTTTTTAGCTATCGGTGAAGCTCAAGCTTCGGGTCACCGTGACAACAATCTATGGGGCAACGCAATGAACTCCCTCGGCAAGAGGTGCCAGACGCCCAGCAGTATAAAGCTGTCTTGCCAGGCATCATGTTCAGTATGGGTTTCGCGCTGCTTGTTATTTTTTGTGGCATAAAGATGCCTAAGGCATATTCATCCCACATCGGCAAAGCCAATAGAGCAGGCTTGAGGTTACGCTTTAATTTTTTCTGCACGCCAGCATGGCAGACCTGTTCCACCCAATGATATCAACAGCACGATTAGCGTCTTATAGCTGGCTGTAAAACAGCAATAACGTGGACTCAATATGGTTATATTGAGGTCCTACAAGAGTTTTCCGTTAGAAAAACAGGCCCACAACTGATCAAATAATGATCAATTAATAGTGAATGACCAACGCAGCCCTGAGTAACTACCTCAGATAATGCCAAGAATTAGGAGCAAGAATATCAATGCAGATGCCGTGCCGCTGCAATGATCGACGTAAGGCAATACTAATCCTAGACCGAATAATGGTGATAGACAGCCAAAATCCAGCATAGAGCGCTTGCCTCAACCAAGAAAATAGCTTTAAGATAATGGCATTAAAAATTTCCCTGGTGTTGGCCAATGTGGCAACCTGACCCAACGAGGTCAGGTTTTTTTTGCTATTTTATCGAAAATCGCAGGCAAGCCAGTATATTATCTGGCGTTCAATAACGGTTAGGTTAGTAGTGTTATTATTTCATATTTAGGTAATTTGATGCCTACATTATTCTCTGCTAGCCACGATAAAAAAATGCATTTAAAAATCATCTAGATAAACAAATAACGGAATTTGGCGATGCTGGCGCTTAATGACAGCAAATCCATCGATATAGAGGGTCAAATACCCCCTAACAAAGCCCGTTTGCAGATGCTGTTGGCTAACATCCACGAAAGGATCACCACCCGGCACCGGGAAACCGCGCGAAATAATCGCTACAACTTCAGCGCAGAAAAATATCCCTTGTCAACGCGGGAGAACGAAGTGTTCTATTGGGCCAGCATGGGGAAAACCTACCAGGAAATTGCCATTATTTTAGACGTGAAGGCCCGTACTATAAAATTCCATATTGGCAATATTGTGAAAAAGATGGGCGTGACTAATGCCAAACATGCCATCAGGCTAGGGGCCGAGTGGCAGCTTGTCAAACCGATCACGCGTTTAAATCAAGACTCCCGCTGACCTTGTAAGAAAATCAGTAAGATGGAGGCTGAACGGTTGTACTGGGATTTTGCCGGCAAGGTGATTCGGTTGCCCAAGAGCGCTGAACATTATCCTTTGGATAAGTTTGTGGAGTGGCATCGGGGGCAGGTATTTAAGGGGTGAGGCACATATTTAATCACCCAGCACTCACTCCAAATACCGATACCCCATCCCATGCACGGTGCGAATCAATAACGGACTATTCGCATCAAGCTCGATAGTCTTGCGCAGCTTGGAGATATGCTGATCCAACGTGCGGCTGTTAGGCAGGAAGTCATAGCCCCAGGCGGCATCGAACAACATCTCGCGCGTGACGACCTTATTCTTGTGCTGATAGAGGCACTCCAGGATTTTCACCTCGCGCAGTGAAAGCTCCAACCTCGCCGTCTGCCGCAGAGCGCATAGCTCATTCGGGTACACGGTTAAATCACCAAAGCAAAAGCTGACATCTGGCTGCGCGGTTTTGCTACGCAGGCAACGCCTGGCGATAGTTTTGATCCTGGCGCGGATCTCGTGAATGCCAAACGGCTTGCTGATGTAATCATCCGCCCCTAGCTACAACCCGACCACCCGGTCGATCTCTTCATCCTTGGCAGATAGAAAGATAATCGGGATCTGCTCATCCTGTTTGCGGATCTCTCGGCATACCGCGTAACCATCCAGCTCCGGCATCATGATATCGAGGATGATAAAATCCGGTTTTTCCCGCTGATACATCTCCAGCGCCACTTTGCCATTCTCTGCGGCGATCAGGCTGTAGCCCTCACGGGAGAGAGCTTCTACCAATCCCTGGCGGATGTTCGTATCGTCTTCAACGACCAGTATTTTCATTACGACTTCCTGTAGTTAATGCGATTAGCGGTGGCGATTACCGCCTGACGCGGGCGATATCATCGGCTACAGCGCTGTGTTTTCCCCTCACCCCAACCCTCTCCCCAAAAAGGAGAGGGAGCTAGAGCGCGGTTGTTGTCAGGTATAGAAGTCACTCTGCGGCACTTATCCAAAAACAGCGGCTACGGTGCTGTAATCAAGTTACGTGCCAGCCGCAAGGTGAAGCGCACCCCAGGCGACTGCTGAGCCACCAGGATCTCCCCGCCCAGGCTGTGCGCCAACTGCTGGGCAATCGTCAGGCCAATGCCGGTGCCTGATACACCCTCTGTAATACCTGACTTCACCCGGTAAAAGGGCAGGAAAATCATCCTGAGCTCTTTCTCAGCGATACCGTCACCATAATCCCGCACGTGGATATCCACATTGTCCGCACTGCACTCCACCTGCACATCGACCTGTTTCCCGGCCGTGGCATACTTTTCCGCATTACTTAGCAGATTGTTGATAATCTGCGTCAGGCGATCGATATCACTCTGCACCACCACGTCTTCGCCTAACGAGAGGGAAATCGTCATCCCCTTGGCCTGATATGACAGAGTGAAAGTCTGAGTAATCTTCGCCAGCAGCGGGTTGAGGTCAATGGGCTGAATGTGCAGCTTCGGCTCGCGGGTAAAACTCAAAATGTTCTGGATCAGGCGCGATAGGCGCTGGCTCTCGCCGATAATCACGTCCAGGTAACGCAGTCCTTCATCATGCTGTTCGTCCAGCTCTTCTTTCAGCAACTCTGCATACAGCGTGATATTAGTCAGCGGCGTTTTCAGCTCGTGGGACACCTGGCTGACAAAACCCACCTGCTGGCGCGCCAGCCGTGCCGTCTGGGTGTATTCCCGATAGAGGCGGAAAATGATCAAGCCCATGATGGCCAGCATTAGCAGGATAAACGCCCCGCCCCACAGGTAGACCGCCGTAGTACTGGCCGCTTTGCCGTAATAGCTCACCTGCCAACCTGTAAGCGGATAAGGCAGGCTCTGTTCGGCCAACGGCTGCAGGTTTCCCAGCTCGACATACGGATTGCTTTGGTACAGCAGGCGTCCGTTCTCTACCAGCACCAGCGTGTCTTTGCCAAAATCGAAGTTAACCGCATTGATCACGTCCGATAGCAGTTTGATATAAGGAACCCGAAATCCGATGGTCTCGCTGCCGATAGTGCGCCAGTAGATCAACAGCGGCTCCTGCACCTCGCCGGTGATATACCAGCCGGATTGTGGGATAGCCATTTCGCTTTTTACGCTGTGGCCGTAAAGCAAGGTAGGATCGTTCACCAGCGGTGTAATGGCCTGAACCCAGGCGAGTTCTTTTTGGCTCAGCGGGCCGTTTTCGTTGGGGTACAACAACCGATTTTTCTGCAGGACAAACACGCCATCAATGTCGTGATCCTTCTCAACCAGCTCCTTGAGCGCCTGTTCGTTGGGTTGAATGTAGTCGGTGATCGCGTCCAGCCGCGTCGCTTTCTGCCGCAGAATATCCATAACGCTGTCGCTGGCTTGCGTAACGCGCGTTTGTGCCATGGTCTGGGATTGGTAATGGCGTAGCAACACTTCGTGCTCGAGGGTGCGCACTCCCAGATAGGCGATCAGGCTGAAGATCGCCACGGTGATGATGATAAAAACCGTCAAACTTCTGGAAGTACGCTGGCTCATTTGGCTCCTTGCTACTGGTTCTTCTGGGTTTTGATATTGTAGTTCTGTTCTTTCACTGCCTTACGGGTCGATTCCTTGCTGTCGCTCTCCATTTTACCCATCAGGTCTTTGTTCTTCTGCGCGCTGGCTTCGGCTTTTTGTCTGGCTGGAGCGGCACTGACGGGTAGGCTTTCCAAGGCTGCCGCATTAGCGCTAAACACCTGTTTGGCCTCTTCCATTTTGCCTTCATCCATCAGCTCTACCGCGCGCTCATTTTCAATTGCCGCCTTCTGAATGGCCGAGTCCACCAGCACTTCATCAACCTGCGCTGCGCTGACATCCTTAGCGGATTGGCTATAACGTACCGCCACCTTCTCATTGAAGGTATCCACCTGCTTGGTACTCAGGTTGGCGTAACGCACATTCACATCGGCCAGCGGTTTGCTCTGGGCGTTGCTGCCCTTGGCCGGTATCACTTCCAGCAGAACATATTTTTCCTGATTGGAATACAGCTGGTTCAGTTTTACGGTGACCGTATTGCCGCTGATGCTGCCATCACGCCCCAACAGACGAACCGGCGTAACCTTATCGGCGGTTTTGATCACCACCACCACATCCTGCGCCACCACGGACATGGCGTCGTTAAACTCGTGGGCGAAGGTCTTTTCCAGATCGCTGGATTGCTCAACAAAGGCATGGTTGCCATCGCTATAGCCAGCAATGGTGGTCATCAGATCTTCGTTATAACCATCACCAATGCCGATGGTGGTAATGGCGATACCTTTCTTGGCCGCCAGTTTAGCCAGCTCGGCCAGCTCACTGTTGGAGGTTGGCCCAACGTTGGCTTGCCCGTCAGAAAGTAGAACAATGCGGTTAACCTGCTCTTTATCCAGATGCTTGCTCACCTGATCGATACCCTTGCTCACCCCGGCAAACAGCGCCGTCATCCCACGCGGTTCAATACTTTTGTTAATTTTATTAATCAGTTCTTTTGTATCTTTGACCTTGGTCGCCGGGATCACCACTTCAACCCCGGAGTCATAGGCAACGACCGAAAGCGTGTCATTACCGTTGAGCATGTTAACAGCGGCGATCGCCGCCTTTCTGGCGTTTTCGATACGATCGCCACTCATTGAGGTGGAGCGGTCGATGACCAGCGCCAGATTGATCGGGCTGCGTTTTTCCTGCGGCAGCGGATAGCCCACCAACGAGATTTTCAGGTAGTTTTTATCCTGGGTATTTTCCAACACCACGGGCGAGGCAACTTCAGACTTTACGACGACCTTGGGGGCAGCCGGAGCGGCACTGGCACTCCAAGGCAGCACAGACAGGGTGAATAACGCAAAAATACATTTCAGATCCATGGTGAAGCTCCTTGTCAAAGAATCGAATCCATTCTTGCCCGTATCGGCCGGCGAGTTGTCTGTTATCTGTATAAAGATGTAAAAAATAGGTAAAAGTTGCCGTTGCCGCTCCCTCGGGTTCGCACTCGGTAAGAAACATATCACTTTTAAGCCCAGAGTGTCGCCTAAAACGCCCCACCCAACACCGGCTAAAACCAGTTTATTCCTATAATAAGGTTAGCGTAAATCTATTAAAAAGCATTATCATTCCTTTGTACCGGCATGCTCTTAATGAAACTTCACTGATGTTACCGGATGAACTTATCTCTATATATTCATTCACAGGTGACATTATGTTTAATATTTACAGCGTTAACTATGCTTCAATGAGCAATGAGAAATCTGAAGATCTCTTTATGTTAAGAAAAAATACTTTTAAAGACAGACTGCAATGGGCAGTCGACTGTTCGGACGGCAAGGAGGTCGATCAGTTTGATAATGACAAGACCAACTATATTTTTGGCGTGGAGAACGGCATGATTATATGCGGAACCAGGATGATAGACATGAAATACCAAAATATGTTGAACAGTACATTCTCCTCATTCTTTAACAATGTCAACATTCCAGAAGGTAACTACATTGAATCCACGCGTTTCTTCGTTGATAAAGAAAGAACTCACTCGCTGTTAGGCCGTAAGTTTCCCGTCACTATGGCTTTGTTTCTCTCACTGATTAACTATGCGCAACAACATCATTATGATGGCATTCTTGCCGTTGCCAGCCATGCGATGATGCACATCATCAGAACCTCAGGTTGGAATGTCACCGTGTTGGAAACCGGTGTTTCCGAGAAAGATGAGCCGGTCTATCTGTTGCTCGGCCATGTCGACTCAGAGAGCCAGAGGAAGCTAAAAGCCAAGATATTCAGCAAGTACAGCACAGCGGACGAAACCAGGCTGAACGACTGGCCGCTGGCGGCTGAGCCTTCTTTGTAATCAACTAACCGGTTTAATCAGTTGAAGTTCCACACCTAGACGTATTGCATGCCGGGCATTTGCGACTCCCAGCTTTTTGACGATGTTGGACATATGAAACTTGACCGTACGCGTAGTGATCCCCAGGATCATCCCCGTCTCCTGATAGGTTTTGCCCACGCTGGCCCAGTAGAGGATTTCGTTTTCCCGTTCGGTAAATTGGGCGCTCTTTTCCGAGCGAGAGGCGTTTTTTTCCGACAGCGAATTCAGGGTTAGATAGATCTCATGCACTGACGCCAGTAAAACAGAGATGTCACCTTTATTCTTGATCAGCGTTTGGGTTAATTCCGCTCTGGTTTCAGGGGCAAGAATAAAAGATAACGTGACCAGGTTATTATTATAATCATGCAATACAAACGTATAGCCATTATTCAGCCCAAATTTCCTGGCCCGCTCGAAGAGTTCGGAAAAATGAAACCCTCCGCCTGTCATTAGATTTTCATCCCAGGAAAAAGGCGTTAACCGGTTCAGCGCAGTGATCACCACCGGATCGGTATACTGTAAACCATTGGCTTTATAATGCTCTACCCATTCCCCCGGATAGTTGGTTACCCCAAAGATACAGGACATATCTTTTTTCGATAACACCACATACGCCCAGATGAACTCCCCGAGATCGTTTAATGTCGCTTCGAGGTGCGTTTTGATAATGTTACTAATATGTTCTTCGTTTTCCATTAACTGCTCGCCCCCGACAACATAAAATAATTCCACTAGGCCGAATATAGCAGATAAGGGCGCCAGGCAGAAGGCTCCGGGTTTTCTGCCCCCAATCCCTTTCAGGATCGGTGCCAATCATAGCCAGACAACACGTCCAGAGAGTCGCTGGCATGCTCAGCACGCCATCCACCACTGTGATAGCGCGCAGATAACATTAGCGATACGATGGGCGGGAAGGCGAACGAAGCGTAGGAGCATAGCCTAAGCGAGATGTATGAATAGGTCTGCCCCTAAAAAATGCACGCCGGAACGTGGATTCAATTTCCTAGCCAAGAACTAGAATCTTTTGGCTCGGAAGCTAGCGGATACTTACTGGATACCGGGTCCACTCATCCACGACAGGGGCAAACGGACGTGAACAGATTATCGCGTTGGGGTGGTTACACCAGATGAGTCAATCATGCCGCACATGCTGGCCCCGTAGTACCGCCTACACTCATGGAGTCATTAATCCCATTGTACGGTTAGAACCGTGGACCCAGTGTACGTCCCAGCCGTTTCAGCTAAGTCATCGATCGTACTCCAGATACTGACGTTGGCGACAGGGTCGGCAGTTGCCGTTGCGCGGGTACTCGTCTTTGTGCCAACATGAATTGTAGATCGGAGTTCCCCTCCGGCGTTACCACGGAGTTTCACGGACGAATCGTGTACGTCTACAGTTACGCTGGCTGTCCTGTTACATTGTACGGTCAATTCGCCCACAGATTCAGATTTGACCTTACCGATTGTGGATGGGTGGTGCGACAGGACCCCTGGCGCGGATACGGTGCAGTTAATAGGTGTGGATGCACCGCAGGATGCGCCTCGGACGGTGCTTGATAGGGCAGTCTTGTGATACACCCGAGTTATGACGAGCCGCCATTCGCAGTAACCAAATGGCATAAAATACGCGGGCTTGGTATTGTTCAGGGGTACAGGATAGTTCAAAACTTGCTGTGCCCCGCGACGCATCGTGTCTTCTGGAACATATTCATCCTTGTTGTCCAGTGGTATTCCAAAACAGTCGTCGAGTGTCTTTGAGGCTTTGTAGGTGATATGTTGACCCAATCCGCCCGTTCCGGGTGCATATAGACCATTACCTTCATAGATCCAAATTTCGCAACTTCCGGGAGACGGATAGTATTCTAGGGCAGTAAGGTACATTGCGGGGATCCCAGGAAGGTTCACGTATGGTGGGGGGTTGGTCCAGTCCCAGAAGGCAAAGGCGGTTACTGGTATTACAAGAAATATTGTTGGTATTAGTGTTTGGATATTCATGGTTCACGTCCTAGTTCGTTTCGAGTCGGCAATTGCAGCGTATGCTATGCGCCCATCTGTTCCACCGTACGTCATACGCCTGCACCCGCGCCTCGCAGTCTGCTGTTGACAGTCCCCGCCGCCGGGCCTGCTCGTAAAGCCGCAGGCGCTGTATACGATAATTTTCTAATGCGCGGGGCGCTATGGCGGTTCCCTCAGGGGTAAACCACACGCCCAGCCAGTCAAAGCCTTGTTCAATTCTTCCCAATTGGGTTTTATCCGGGTGAGTTTCAAAGCCCGCCAGATTGAAATAATGGTACAGTTGCTTAACACAGCGCCGCAGTTGCCAGCGCGTGCGTGTCAGCAATACAAAGTCATCCATGTAGCGCAGATAAAACGTCCCTGCCTGCGCGTCAAAATAGCTGTCCACGTGATGCAACAGGCTGGCGCCGATCAGCGGGCTGAGCGCGCAGCCGCGGCAGATGCCGTGCTGCGGGGTAAAAATCTCTCCCCCTTCTTCAACGCTGTAATGAACATACTGCTCAATCAGATCGGTTAGCACCGGATCCGCAACGTGCTGTTGCACCAGGCCCAGCACCTGCGCTTTGCGGATATGGCGGTAGTAACCGCGAATATCCGTCCGATAAACAAAGGCGTACCCACCCGATGTGAGCGCCTGCCAAACCTGAGCCACCGATTGCTGGCCGCCGCCACGCCCTTTCAGATGAACGCAGCGTTGATGAGTCGGCAGCAGATGTTCCACCTGCCAGGCCACCCATTTCAGCACCAGCGCATCCTGCGCACACCACTGCACCCAGCTGTTATCGTACCGGCGGTGAAGTTGCATCGGCTGTAGGCGGTAATTGCCACTGCATACCTGCCGGTATAGCGCTTCCCCGCGCTCTTGCCAATGAAACCGCAGATGCCAAATATCTGCATTGGGCGGCGCATGGCGTCGGCGCTTGTACAACCACAGATATGCTGCCAGCCAGTCGGATGCCGCCTTACTCATATTCCAGTCTAAAGGTGGCAATGGCGCTAAACGGCCCACGCACTATTCGCCGCTGGGCAATCGCCTCTGGCTCCCCCTGCACATAGGCCAGCACCGTCAGGGTGTTATTGCCAGCAACCAGCCGGTATCCCTCACCGGCCTTGTTCAACGGCAAAGGTTGACCGCCCTGGGTTTCCATACCGATCGCGATGCCGGAGGCCTTGCTGCCGCCGTCAATCGCCAGCAACCCCTTAAGGCTCGGGTTTTCCGTGCCGCTGAAGGTCACCTTGACCGTTTTCCCCAAGCTCAGATCGCACTCCCCCAGGCGAATATCGAACGCCTGCCCGTGGGTGCGTTCATTGGCGTACAGGTATTTGTCGATCACCGTGCCAAAATCCAGGCGCACGTTCTCGTCCCCCGGCGCAATCACGCAGGGTTCGGCGACCAGTGCACCATGCAGGCGAACGTTGTCGGCCTGCACCTGCCCGCTAAACGCCAGAACCCCGGCGATCAGCACTGCATTAAGCTGTTGCCCACATCCGTTCATTGGTAAACCGCCTTCAGGGTGGCAGTGGCCTCGAACGCCCCTTCTTTTAACGTCGATCCTGGCCGTTTTACCGGCACCGCTTCCAGTTGTGGCGGGTTAGTCGGGTTGATAGCTATCGGCTTGTTCAGCTCGAAGGGAACGCCGTTTTGCCTGATCTGGATCGCCAGATCGGTGATATTGGTGATGACGCCCGCCTTGTCGTAAGTCGCTGCTTTTCCGGCAATTTCCAGCGTCATCCGCCAGGCATTGGCATCGGGAACGCAGCTAATCTGGTAATTCATCGGCTGCAAATAGTTCACCCCATCCACCTTTTTAACCCCTACCCGGTTACCGAAATCGACATCAACATTCCCACCGTTATTAATGGTACAAGCCGGGGGTTCAACCAGCGTGCCGTAAAACTTCATGTTCTCCGCCGCCAGCCCCGGGGGGCTTAGTGCTCCGCAGGCCAGCAGTAATACCATGCCTGAATAACCTTTCATTGGTATTCCACCTTCATCGTCGCGCCAGCGGAAAACGCCCCGCCGCTTAGTTTGGCACCGCTGCGCTTCACCGGCACCGCCTCAAGCGTTGGCTGATTAGGATAGGTAAAATTCAACCAGCCGTTGATCGGCAGCCGCTTGCCATTGTTCAGCAGCGCAATGCCAAAATCCGTTTTGTTGGTTTTCAATACCCCGCCGTCAAACGCCGCCCCCTGACCATCAATCCGCATCCTCACCGCATTTGACGCGCCGCCCTGGCATTTCAGCGTGTAGTTGATCGGCATTTTTTTGTACTCGCCGTCCACGCGGGTGGTCATCACGTCGTTGCCGAAGTTCACTTCAATCAGTTTGTTGTCGTTGACGTCGCATGGCGGCGCCGTCAACGTGATTTTGACGGTCACTGTGGCGGTAGCCGTTTGCGCCATGGCAGGGAAACATCCGCCCCACACAATCAGCGCCAGACACGCCGCAGACAACGCCGGCCCCAGCCTGCATAATATCGTTGGCTCCACATCGCCCGCCTTAGTCATAATTGAGCCTGAAATCCACATGGGCCGAATAGGCCCCCGCCTGCAACGGCGCTCGGGTGCGCTCCAGCTTCACGACATAGTCCAGTTGATCCTGCCCTACAGCCAGCATCAACGGCGCACCTCGGCTCCCCAGGCGAATATCCCTGCCGAGCTGGTCCACCATGCGCAACGCCACGCCAGATGCCCCGCGCACCGCGATTAACTGCGGGTTATCCGCATCCGCCGGGGCGACAAAACTCAGCGACACCGCCGGTTGATGAGCACTCCACAACCGATTGCCGTTGCGCTCATCGCGGTTGTTCGCCGGGGTACGCAGGCAATCCTGCAAGCGCAACCGCACCGCCACCGGCGTGCCCTGCGCACCAATCTGCGCCAACCGGGCGGTGCCGGTTTCCCCCAACCACACATCCTGATAAGCCGAGGTCATCTCCAGGCGGCAGGCGCTTTCGGTCAGTGCACCATGGACATGCAACACCCCATTGGCGCCGTCAACATTCCAGTTATCCGCCGCGCCGGCCTCAGGTATCAGCGCCAACATACTGCCAATCACCACTGGTACCATCAGTGCCGCAGCCACCCTGGCCAACAGATATTGCCGCTCAGGGCAAGACAGGAAGCCGCTCCGTTGTTTTCGCTGCTGCATGTTCAGTTCCCTTTTTACGCCCAATTATCAGCTTGGTTTGACTGGCTTGGCCTTGCATTCGGCGCCACCGCAGTTGAACTGCAATTGCGGGCGGCCGCCGTAGTCATTGACATAGGTCAGCACCGGCGCATTACCCAGCGCTGGCACGCCGACGTTCAGCATCTCTTTGCCTTTTGGCGCCACCATCACCGGTTCAAAGCCCTTGGCGCTGGCGCTCCCTGGTTTGCTGCTGGCATCCACAATGGTGATGTAATACGGCGTTGGGTTGTTCACCTGGTATTTATCGCCCTGCCGGGTCAGCGTTAACTGCTCCTGCCAGGGGGCCGCACCTTCGGTATTGCTCAGTGCTTTTGGCCGGTAAAACAGTTTGATGCGTGTTTGCAACGCCAGTTGCAGCGTGTTGGGCTTTTCGCTCTTTGGCGGGATCTCACGCAGGTTGAAATAGAACAGCGTCTCGCGATCCTGCGCCAACAGGTTGGCGGCCGGTAAGGCCTGCACCTTGATCTGGCTTTTTGCCCCCGGCTCCAGGCGCTGCAATGGCGGCAGCACCGTCAACGGCGTGGTGATTTTGTTGCCCTGTGCATCTTCCACCCAACCTTGCGCCAGGTATGGCAACTGTTTGTTTTCGTTGCTGATGGTCAGGCTGGTCGATTTTTCACCACCGTTAAACACCACGCGGGTGCGATCCAGCGCTATCGCGGCCTGGGCCTGCTGAATAATCAGCACACTAGCCAGCAGGCCGCCTGCCAACGAAAAAAAGGATTGTTTCATTAGGTTCATCGTCAATTACTCACTTGCTTTAAATTCAATAAAAAAGCCGGGGGGTGGAGAAGCAATTCCGGCCTGCCAATATGGCTAAATACGTTTTCGTTGCCGCCGTTATTCCGCCGCTGCGTCCGCGGGTAACGGGCGGCACGGCAACAGCAGGTTCGCCAAATCGCCTTGCGGTATTTGCTCCGGCAATGTCAGCGCACACTGCGCCCGCCCGTTCCAGCGCACGGTCATCTCCTCATTCGGGTTAATGCCGCTCAGGTACACGCTGCCACCATCGTTAACAATGCCCACATCCTGCGCTTTGCGATTTTGCACCGTGGCACCAAACGGTGGGGTGCTGCCGTCAGCAAGTTTGATCACTGCCATCGCTTTCTCACCGGCGATCACTTCAAATCGGCGGTAGCCAATCGCCCCTTCGGTTAGGGTGGCCTGCACCACGGAGCGCGTCGCCTCGGCATTCTCCGGCAGCTTGTTAACATCGATGCTGATCCGGTTGCGGTAATAACTGCTGACATCCGTCACCACCGCCTTGCCGAAACGGTTGGTGCGCGTCACCGCGCCATAACCGCCAATGGGAATATCCGCCACCCCGCCTGTGTCCACCATCATGCGGGTGCCACCCATCATCCCTGACCTGTGCAGCGCCGCACCTTTCAGGGTGGCGGTCGCCCCCCCTTGCAGCGATAGCCCGGCTGACGAATAACGCCCTTCCTGGTAGCTGGCATTGGCGTTTACCTGCGCCATATCGCCCTGATGGGTGTAATAACCGCTCGCCATTGCACCGTTGCGGGAAATACCGCTGCTCAGCTGATAGCTGTCGCCGTTTTCCAGCCGATCGTAGTACCCCACCTGATGGGTGTTGTCGTTGCGGTCATAGCTGCCGCTGTAACTGACCGAGCCGTTGCCGCCCCACGGCATCGACAGCGAGAGGTACATGCCGTCGTCGTTAACGCCGTTATATTTATTGCGATACCCCGTCAGTGACAGGCTCAGGTTCCTGAACCGGCCAATATCAAAATTACGTGACAGCGTCAGGGTGTAACGATCGTTGGCCGCGCTGTCCCAGTAAGTCTGGTGGTTGTAGTTCAGGTAGGCACTTATCCCGAGATCGCGTAAGTGCTGGCTGAAGCTGACGGTGTACATCTCCTTGCTGTTCTGGTTGCGCGTGCCATAGGTGCGCGCATCCAGAAATTCACTCATCGACATATAATTCCGCTCCGAGAAGCGATAGCCGGCAAAGGTCACCTGGCTGTCGTACTCGTCGAAGTTTTTCGAGTAACTCAGCCGGTAAGAACCGCCGCTCAGGGTGCTGTCCTCAAGCTGCGGCAAGCGTGCCCGCGACTGGGTAGCATCAAACGATAAAGCACCAAACATCATCAAATCGCGACCGATCCCCACCGCCAGCGCGTTGTAATCACCGCCCGCTACGCCGCCGCCGTACAGCGACCAACCGTTGCTGACCCCCCAGGAAAACTCGCCGGTCGCAAACAGCGGCCCGTTGGTATTGTGTTTCCAGTCCGAGGGGCGGCCGCTCGCCAGTTTGTAGCGCACCGTCCCCGGCCGGGTCAGATACGGGATGCTGGCGGTATCGAGGCGGAATTCCTGTACGCTGCCGTCTTGTTCTTCAACCCGCACATCCAACTGCCCAGAGACCGCATCATTGATGTCCTGAATGCGGAACGGGCCGGACGCAACCTGGGTTTCATACAGCACACGCCCCTGCTGGCTGACCACCACCTTGGCGTTGGTGCGTGCTACCCCGGTGATCTCCGGGGCGTAACCGCGCAGGTTCGGCGGCAACATGCTGTCGTCGCTGATCAGGCTGGCACCGGTAAACCGGAAACTGTCAAAAATGTCGGAATACAGGAAGTTCTCCCCGACCGACAGCTTGGCCCCCAAACGCGGGAGCGCACGATAGGCGTAATAACGGCTCCAGTCCCAGCTCTGCTGCGTCGGCTGCCCGCGACCGGTTTGATGATCCAGCCGCGTTTGCCAGTCTGCCCGCAGCCGCCAGGCACCCAGGTTGGCCCCCACCGTGCCGTTGCCGCTGAGGTTATATCCCTGCTGCCCCCGCTGCTGTTGCCGTTGGGTCTGCGCGTTGAGGTAATAATCCAACAGCAACCCCGGCACGCCTTCATCCCAACGTGACGGCGGATCCCAGTTGTCGGCGGCGTACTCCAGATAAGCCTGAGGCACGCTCAGGGTCAGGCTGGCGGAGCCCAAATCGGCACGCGCCGACGTGCCCGGCAGGCTATCCACCGACAGACACTCACCTTGATGCCACCAGGTCAGTTTTTCTTTCACGTCCGGTTTTAAGCCGAACTGTTCTACCATTGCCGGGCTGATGCACGCGGCGCTATCGTCAGCGTCCTGCTCCGCCGGGTAAAAAGTAACGGTTTGCTCAGGCAGCTCCTGCTTATTAACGCGGACCAACATCATATAATCGCCCGGCATGATATATCCGCCACGCGAGAACTGGCCCAGATCAATATTTTCGCGATCTTTTACATCCAGAACGTCGGTATTGAACTGCACCTCTTCCGCACTGGCGTAATACCCAAAAAGACCCAACGCGCAGGCAATACAAATCCCTACTGCACGAGGGCGGAAGGGTAATAAATTCCAGCTCGGCATTATCATGCTCATCAATCCCTTTCTTCTTATTTTTACGCCCGCGCTATCAATGAAAAACTTTGTATTTCCACGAGCAGGAAATAAGTGACAGGCACATCTGGTGATCTAAAACCTAACGTTTTTCCACGTTATTATCATCCAATCAGTAATAGTCCATTTTAAACCTAATGGTTGAGGTGTATTCCCCACTGCGTAATCGCTGTTGATTGCTGACCAGCCGCAGCGAATAATTTAGTGCTCTGTCACCTTCGGTAATATCAAGTAACGGCGTTGGATTGCCAGGTGATACGATATTTCCCTCGCTGTCGCTAAGCTGTAACGCAACGCCGCGAGCTTGCCCATCGACACCGAATAATCCATTATCCACCCGCCCATCGAATGTCACCTGAAAGCGTTGCCACTTCGCTAAATTTTCATCAATGCGTCCCAAAACACAATTAACCAGGCGAATACTGAATGGGCGAATAGCACCTTGCCCATCGCGTATAATTTGGCTCAATGGTGCTACTGACATATCAATAGTCTGATCGCGGCTATTGGTATCAATGGCGCAGGCCGTTTCAATTACGGCGCCTTGCATGTTAACCCGCCCCCAACCCGCCGCAGCCACGCCGCTTTGCATTGGTAACAGCATTAACAGGCAAAACGCCGAATAAAGCATTCCTGGCTGTTTCATCTCATCATTCTCCCACGAGTCATTCTGGCAAGAATGTATGCGGGGCACGGCCCGCATACATGATTAATCCTGTCAACAAGCCAAATTATTTGTAGTTCAGAATGAAGTTGGCCACGCTCTGGAATTTACCCGGAACGATAGATTTATCATCGCCGCCGTCGCCTTTCAGATAAGCGCTGAAGGCCAGAGTCGCTTCAGAAGCACCGGCGCTGATCAGTTGGCCCGCGCTTGGTTTACCCAGTGCAATCAGGTTATTGCTGCCATCGGTAATTGCAATGCTGGCGCCTTTGGCATCACCGGTCATACCCAACAGGCCATTTTTGCCAGCAGCACCATCAAAAGTAGTGGTCACTGTTTTAGCGGTATCCAGGCTGCATTTTTCCAGGCGAATTTCAAACGGCTTCGGGTCAGAGTTACCACCATTCAGCAGGGAAACGTTCGACACTGCGCCCAGATCAACGGTCTGATCAACAGACTTAGGATCAATTGAGCAAGGTGCATCAATAATAGAGCCAGTGAAGGTAACTTTACCATGTCCTTCATCTGCAGCCTGTGCACCAGAAATAGTACCGAATGCCAAAACTGCGGCCATCATGATTTTATTCAATTTCATTTCAACTTTATCCTTTAAAGGGTCCATTCCCATTTGTGTGAAGTCGCCAATTATTCAGGTTCACACAACCGGCACGTGAAAGAGAGGTTTACGCCTCTCTTCTGCATGCCATGTCATAGCTACCGGCAACTGGAAATATGATATATCCCAAAAAATTAAAAAGCTAAAAAATCTAATTAATAGCAAAAAATTGGATGAAAATTCTGAAATTAAATGAAATAAACCAACATATCAGCATGTAAAACTAAGAAATGGCGACCCGTTAAAAACTAAAACTCCTTTAATTTCAACCCTGTTTCAGGCGGAAAATAATTTCCTCAAAAGGAGTTGACTGCCAGTGCTGACCTACCCTAGATTCTACTAATCTTGTTTCAAGACTAATCTTAGTATTGAATATTTTGATGTTTGCACACCAGAATAAAATAGGTATCCGCATGAAATACATAATAAATCTAACACTAATTTTCGATCCAGAAAGTCGATTATTAATGCTGAGGAATAATACCCAACTAACGGTAGGGTTATCTAACCCAGCGACAAGATTGTTAAGCGAGTTGATAAAGAATAATAAAACTGAATTGACGCGTGAAATTCTTCTCAAGCATGTCTGGGAGGATTTTGGGTTTTCTCCGTCCGGCGCCACGTTGAGCAACCATATCAGCGAGTTGAGAAAAGCCTTTGAGGCACTTGGGATGAGTAAAGACATTCTGATCACGGTGCCGCGCATAGGCTTTAAATTGGATGCGGAAATCCATCCAGAAACCAAGCCCCCCAAAGAATTAGCTTCTGCTGAACACATTGAACTTCAGCCGTCGAGTCAACCGGCAGCGGTGGATAACGTCGTAGCGGCCGGTGTGAACACAAGCTCAAAAAAGCCATTACGCAGAATGAAAATTCTGGCATTGTCTCTGCTCTTTGTTCTGTGCGTCACCGCGGCGGCGGCGGCATGGGTGACCCTAAGCAAGAATGAACAGCCTGCGCTCATCGGGATCCTGGATAAATGCCATATCTATACTTTGAATGAAGGTAAGCATGACCCCGTGCAATCTGAACATGCGCGAAAAATGCTGGCCAATGAAGGGATCGATTGTGCGCAGACCGATCTTGACATCTATTATATGGAAGCACGTCCTACCAACGAATTCCTTAAGGTTAATTTTATGTCGGTTTGCACCAAGAATAACGATATAAACTATAAAAACTGCAACAACTTCAAACAGGTTGAGTAGGCTCACATGAACAGAATTATTATCAGTCTGACCAGCCTTGTCATCGTTATTGTCATCCTGAGTGGCGTTTATCACTATTTCAACCGCTCGAACTGGAAACCGTTTCGCTGTGATACTCATTTGAGTTCGCACATAGCGACAAAGGAGGGCAAGAAACTTGAACTCAATCTTGATATTAGCATCATCACTGCCCATGAAGGCAGCAGTGAGGCGCTCACGGTGGGTTCCCTCAAAGGAGAAGGGAAAAATTATATATTTTCCAGGCGAGTTTTTGTCACCATGAAGCAATCCGACTTTAAAGGCTTTTCCAAAGCCATGATTATCCGGGAAGAGCGCCATCCCATAGATAATGTACCAGACGAAATCTGGCAAGAATACGTGCTGCCAGAAGCGCCAGGCGTCGCATTCTATATGGAGACAAAGCATTTAAATAATAATGCATATCTTATTAAAGGGTTAACCAACCCCCACTTTGTTTGTGCTAGAACATTGGATTAACTTAACCAAAAGGCTTAATCATCTTTCACTCACTGATTAAGCCTTTATTAATACCATCCCGCTAAAGTTAATTGAGGATCACCCCAGTTAACACCGCCTAATACGCTAGTCGCCAGCGCAAGTTACAGGATAAAAAACTGATAAATCACCACCAAGCAAATCATTTAACCAGATACAGCGATTAAAAGTCATTAACTTGAATGCAGAGCATCTTGTTGGTTAGCCTATTGCTGCCGCTACATAGCCGGCTTTTATCTGGTGATTAATATCGTAACCCGCACTGTAATACCGGAATCAGTCGATACGCGTGCAGATAAAAGCCAAGAGTCGTGACGCCAAAAAATTGATGACTCAAACCAAGAAGCGTAAACCAGGACGAAGAGAACATGAACAGCACGAACAATGCCATGATGATGGAAACATTGACCATCCGCATCATAGACGATGATAATTTTTTCATTGCAGGACTCGTTATGGCCCTATCCAGCTATTTTAAAAATAAAAAGATCCGCTTTTACACCGGCCCTTCGAATGGAATAACTGCTGATATTATCTTTCAGGCCATTCGCTGCGGCACATTCATTGCGCCAGCCTCCTCCTCTGGGGACAGTAGCCCGACGCTTTATTTTGCCATCGCGGATAGAAAAGATGCTCATCTACAGCACTTATACCGTGGTGTGGCAACCTCCAATATCTTATACCGGCACCAATCGGTGAGCACCGTTTTACAACTCATTGAGAACATCCTGCTTTCACAACAACCGCCGCCCGAAGACACGCAGCAAACCGTGAAAGTCTGTCTCCACGAGCCACTCACACCGCGTGAGCAAGAAGTGCTACATCATCTTAAGCAGGGTAAAGCGCATGCCAGCGTTGCAAGTTGCCTGGGTATCAAGGAGAAGACCATAAGCTCACATAAACGCGCGGCAATGAAAAAATTGAATTTCAGACGCACTAGCGAGTTATTCCATTGGATGCTGCAGGGCGGTTTAACCCGTCACTAGCCAAGAAAAGAAAATTGAATATGAGTTTTCCATCCCCTCTCCATATTACTGTCTCTTGTACCCATCTCAAATTGCGGTCAAATGGCCGTAATTTTAGAAACACAACAGGCTGATTTTAAAGAGAATTTTTCGGGCGGAAAATTGAGAAGTTTAAAGTAACGCCTATAAAAGATGCCGAGTTGTGTATAAGAAACAGCTACATATCGAGGAAGTCTGCTAAGGTTTTTAGTGAGCATCAAAAGCGAACATTATTAATTATATTCAACTAATTAGATCTAACCCTAAAAAAATCCACGTCGGAACGTGGATTCAGTTTCATAACCAAGGGCAAGCATCTTTTACTCGAAGTAGACCTCGGGGTTATCCGCCAGCGAAATGAAATTCTTGGTATTTTTGTCCAGCGTGCGGATCTCACCACTTTCGATGTCGTACACCCAGCCGTGCAGGCGTAGGGCGTTGTCGCGCAGACCAACGGCAACGGACGGGTGAGTCTTAATATTATTTAGCTGGGCTATCACGTTCTCTTCAACCATAGCGTTAACTTTGTCGATTTCGTTATCCCAGGTTTTCTTCTCTACCACCGCTTTTGCCGCGTCCGCATAGTGTAGCCAGTGAGCAACAGCAGGCATCGGGTCAAGGCACTGACAAGAAGCTATAGCCTTCATGGCGCCGCAGTTCGAGTGGCCGCAAATTACGATATCAGTAACGCCTAACGCCACAACCGCGTATTCGATGGTCGCCGACACCCCACCCGGCTCCGGGCCAAAGGAAGGGACAATGTTGCCTGCGTTACGGATAACGAAAAGCTGCCCCGGCTCTTGCTGGGTCACCAACTCGGGTACCAGGCGGCTGTCAGAACACGAAATAAAAAGCGCTTTAGGGTTCTGGCTGGAGGCAAGGCTGCGGAAGAGCTCCTTACGCTGCGGGAAAATCTCTTTCTGGAAACTGAGGAAACCTTCAATAATATGTTGCATAGCACACTCTCTAGATCTGTAGTCTCGATAGTATGATAATCCTTGCTGGCTGAGCTGGAAAGCGGGCCAAACCTTAAGCTAGACGCCCCAGAGGTTCAGCGGGGTGCTTTTAGTCTGAGTAGGCTATCTGCAAGGAACATAAGAGCCCAGGTAACACAGACGTTGCATAAATGGACGATGCAGATACGGGGGTAGTGAATACGTACAAATCCCCTTCCCTCCTTCGAAGCAATTTGAAAAGTGCTAATATTCTGGCGTTTTAAACCATTTTTAGTAAAAATATTAGTATCACATGTCATCCCCTTGCTGCTTCATGTCAAAATTATGCTAATATTATGGCGTAATCAGTACTGAAAATATAAAATATTGACATTATGGCGAAAAAAACAGCACCATTACTTCCTACAACTAACCAGTTGCTGACTGATTTTGGTGAGCGGCTGAAGCTTGCGCGTCTTCGGCGCAAGCTGACGGCTAAACAGGTGGCAGAACGGGCTGGTATGTCGCCAATGACGCTACGTTCGCTTGAAGCCGGGGGTGCAGGCGTGACGATAGGTGCATATCTATCAGTCATGCAGGTGTTAGGGCTTGAAAGCGACCTGAATAAGTTGGCCGCCGAAGATCAACTAGGCCGCCAACTTCAGGATTCCCGGCTGATAAAGAACGAGATCGTTTTCACTTCCAAGGCAAAACCGAGTAAAGCACCAGCAGACAAAAAGCCGCGCTCTGAGGCTGCCTACAGGTATGAAGGATCAGATAAGCAGGCAGCTACAACAACAAAAGCTGGCTCCTTAGCAAACAATACAGCCCACAAAGCGACAGGCACAACGTCGGCCGATCTGGCTGCCCTGCTGAAACCATTGAAGAAGTCAATCAAAGGGAGTTAACGATGGCGATGATTGGGGTATATGCAGACTGGGATGGAATGCACGGGCCAAAGCGAATTGGCTTCCTGTATAGCCGACAAACTCGTACACGAGAGTTATTTGAATTTCAGTATGATCCTCTAGCACTGGCCGATCCCGACCTCAATCGTTTGCAACTTGATCCAGAAATTCTTTTATTCGAAGGTGCCCAGTACCCCACTCTCCCACGGGATAAATTCGGCATATTTGGCGACTCCAGTCCCGATCGCTGGGGCCGAATACTGATGAAGCGTCGCCTTGAACGGGATATTCGTGCCGGTATCCAAGCTGAAGGAACCAGGCTATACGAATCAAATTATCTCTTGGGTGTACATGATCTTTATCGAGTAGGAGCTCTACGCTACAAGCTTAATGATGAAGGTGAATTTCTTGATAACCGAGCTGACGAAGCGGCTCCTCCCTTTACCGAAATTCACGCTTTAGAAAGGGCAAGCCGCGCACTGGAAGATGATCCAGACAATACATCCCTACAGGGTCAGGAATGGTTGCGGATGCTCATTGCGCCAGGTGGCTCTCTAGGTGGGGCAAGGCCCAAAGCAAGTGTCGTGGACAAGCATGGCCATCTCTATATCGCAAAATTTCCCAGCACCAAAGATGATTACGATGTTGGCGGCTGGGAGATGGTGGCCAATGCTCTCGCCGTTGGCTGCGGGCTGAACGTCGCAACAGCTGAAGCGCATAAATATGCCAGCGATTACCACTGTTTTATGGTCCGTCGGTTCGACCGTACAGGATCCGGCCAGCGCCTTCATTTTGCTTCTGCCATGACAATGACCAGACATTAAGATGGTGATGATGCCTCTAGCGGCGTCAGTTATCTTGAACTTGCAGACGTTCTGATAAGACATGGCACACAAACAAAAACCGACCTGCAAGAGCTCTGGTCAAGGATTGTTTTCAATATTCTTGTCTCTAACACCGATGATCACCTACGCAATCATGATATGAACCCCCGTTCCCTGGTCTGACGGCCTAAAGCTTAATATCACCGAAGCAGATAATGCACTCGATCTCGAACTGGCACGTGAAGTCGCTGAATATTTCCGTTTGAGCTTGGCGCAGGCCGATGAAATTATTGAAAACTTTATGGGGATCGTGGCTCAATGGAGGACAATTGCTGATGGTTTGGGACTACCTCTTCGGGAGCAGGAACGAATGTCTGAAGCATTTAGAGTTGCGAATGGATAACCCTAGAAAACATACGACACCCAGCCTACTGTTCTACTAGAGTACTGAGCACTGGTTAGCAATGAAATCACTGAGTTTTTCCGTTCAATCAATCCGGTGGCAAAGCAAATTGCAGACGTTCGTACGTAAACCCTAAGTTGATGTTGATTGAATCAGGTTGACTAAAAAAATGCAGAAGTCTTGCGGGGACCGGACTTGCACATAATGATTAACCACCTGATTTTAAATAAATAAAAAATTAATTTTGTATATTATACCAACATTGATACCAACATATTAAATCATTGATTTTGGGACTAGAATCGGGGGAAACACTACTGGGGAAGATACCGATACTCGATCCTTCAACTCAGCCCCTCGACGCGCTAATAACCCGGTTTCATGCTGCTTTACTCCAGCGTACCAACATATTTATCGACAGTCGCCAAGCAGCAGGTAGACCAGCACCGCCGACACAAATCAGCCTGTTGTGGGGTGTTGAGAGCGATAGCGTTATCCCGATACTGTTGTTGTTGAACCAAGATACATTCTACAGCGTCCGCCATGATGCAACGTTACAGACGCAAGTTGGTGCTGTTGACGCCCTCATCAGCAACGCCTAGTCATCAGCCATCGGCCCGTCTAACGAGTGGGTGTAGGCTCTGCTGTTGGAAACCATTTGCATCCAGGTTTCCCGTGGTGAACCCAATACTTATCCGTCCCAGTATGCTGTGCTTAGCTACAACGCGATGCAGTTATCTTCAGTTGTACGCACTATCCAATAAACCACCGAGTATTAACCCGTTGCGTCACCCCGCTCGTTGACCTGTTTTCACTCATTTCCCTTCAATAGCACGACTTTATGCCCATACAGGGACGGATGTCCCCTGCGCGTAAAGTCGTGCGGAGAACCAACATGATGTACGCAAAATCCTTTATGGCATTGGACGGCAATGATCGCTTGACCAGGGCTAGAACTGCACAAACGGCACCTTACGACCGCTACCGTTGCCATCTTTGCGGCAGCGCTATGACGTTCCATCCGGAATATCACACGGAACGCCCCTGGTTTGAACATCTGCAGAACGCGCTAACCGCACGAGGCCGACACTGCCTCTACGTCAAGCCGGAGCGTGTAGAAATGCGGCGTATCAAGATGGTGCGTCGCCATATGCCGGATGCTCGACCGCTCGACCGCTGGTTCGAAAAGCCGACTGGTTCTGTGTGGGTTGTAACAACCTAGCGACGCTGATGAAATGTGCAAATCTGGATCCCCAGGTGAAAGCCGATGCGAGGCACAGTCAGTTACGAAGAACGGTTGGAGGACTGGCAGCACCTGTCGCGGTACGGTCCTGGTACTGCGTCAGGTGCCAGAGCCATTATCAGGGGGAAAAACACTGCATTACGTGTAACACCGGGATATACAGCATCAAAGAAACACGCTGGCAGGAAAATTATACCTGAATCTGTTTTTGTCAGTGGCATATCGATGACTTTGCGTAAACTAAAGCCATACTTGTTCAGGCATAAAGTTTCCGACAATACCTCGTCAGGTTTCAAGGCTGCTCCCAAAACAGCCATCTTCTCAACGTAGTGTACCAAGTTTCAATCGCTACAGGGAGCTACCTCCTGCAAATTGACTTCCGGATATCGTAGACCATTGATAAAGTCACCGATGGGTAGGTTAAGGGAAACCAGCATGGTCGAACGTATTGATTACCCGATTGAAATTACAAATTCGTGGAACTTAATGAAACGCCGCGTCTTGCGCTGCAATGGACTGAGGTCTTAGAGGGATGCCGTCAGGTGCATGCAGCAAGTGCGGAGCGCCTGCGTATTGCTTTACTGAATGTGGACTATGCCACCAGTTTTGAGCTGCCCTTTCGTCGTTCACCATGTCCTTGAACACCTGTCTACAATGTCCCCGGTCTGTACACCCGATAGGCTGAGGGTTGATGATCTAAATTGGCATTATCTCACTGATTTTAGGAATTTTATTTCAGTACTGTAAGGTGTTTTTTAGGTTGGAGTAAATTCAATTACATCTGAGACTTTCAAATAATCTCGTAATGTTCGATGTGATATGTAATAACTCTCACGGGACTGATTTATGGACAAACACATTATATCAACATAGTTCTTTATCTGTTAATATTTTTAGCTCGATTTGTAATGCACATGAGCATTACTATTTTTTCATGCTATTGAATCAAGGAATTGATATGAGCTTACGTGAAATGAACCAAGCCGAAATTAAATGTGTATCTGGTGCTAATCGACTGGATTATACATCACCTGATGTAGAAAAAATTGTTATTGCGGGTTTCGATAAGCTGAAAGACTTAGCAATTGCATTAGATACTAGCCGTGACTGGCGTTACGTTGTTGCAACAGCGCCTTCTTTGCAAGAATCGTTTTATACTTGGATTGAGTATATTGGTGGTAGTGGTCAGGGAACGGCTGTGTCTTGGGCAAAAAAGTACGCCTAACTATTGTTAGTGTTTTAACTATATAATTTTAATGGTGAACTTGTTCGCCATTTCTGCATTGTACGAGTCGTGAAGCAGATTTATTACACGATCAGCAAGCCTGCGTCACGACACGTGATTGGTACTCAGCATATGACCGGTGAAGAGGCAATGATGTGGCGCTAATGCCACTTTCTTCGGTTGGACATTGTACGACCTCGTTTCTCTTCGTTTCAAAATAGTTTAAAAGCAGGTGTGGGATTTGATAACAAAGGGTCAGATGAGGTTTATCAACCATCAACTGGGTACTTCGGTGCCCATTTACTAACTTAAATCGAACCATTACTGGCGATCACCTTCAGATACCAGTAAAGCGATCTCTTTGTAGCTCTGGCTAAAGTGCCAATCCCCTGATCATTACGATCCATATAGACGAAACTATAGTGTCCATTTATTTACGCTGCGCAAGCAAAGCCCCCTACTAGGGCAGTTACACCATCAAATCAGCACAACTATCCTAGTCTGAATAACGAGATTTATAGGTTGGTGAATCTCGGAATAGTCGCTTTCCATATTTGTAAAATCAACAAGAATGGTCATACACATCGAAATCAATTGTGAAACAAGAATCATTATCTTCAGAAATATATAAATCAATCTTAGACGACACAGAACAAAAAAGAACAAAAACCTTCTTATCGTTAATTTTTAAGAACATAATTCTATATTCATGGAGATATGGCTATATATTGATTTGAGCTGTCGGGGCTGTATCATTCCTCTCGCCAAGCAAGCACCTCTAGTTATCAGTGAGCCAGGCATGCAGACATTTTTGGTGTGATTAAAAAAACCACTTATTTAAGGGTTAAACTAAAGGACTATGAAATGAAAATTATCCCATCCGCAGCATTGGCAATTTCTCTGAGCTTATTCTCTGGTTATCCCATGGCAATCGATGACACTATCGAATTCATCGGGGATATTAACAACAACATCTGTGCTGTAAGTGTTAATGATGACAACAGTAAATGTGATTTCCGTACAGGTATCCAGCATGAAAAAAATGATATAGCCGGTGGTGCTTCATTTTTCCTTAGTATTACACAAGATGAAAACTGCAATTTAACTGGGAAAACAGGTAGCGTTCGACTCACAACCATGAGAGGTACTTTTCAACTGGAGTAGCAAGTACAGGTAAAGATGATACCAAAGCAAGCTTTATTATAAGTTACAAGTAGTTGATAAAGGCCACAAAATAAATCATAACTTTACCGACACTATAAAAATAGTATAACTGGTTGAATAACAACTCTCAAACTTAATGAGACAAGATAAAGCCTAAAGTGGAAAGCGCCCTTCCTCTTAATAGCATTATGAAAAACTGAAACTAGTTAATCTCATTTCAAATTAACTAGAAAATCGCGTGAAACCAAACAAAATAACATAATATACCATAAGTACGAAAATGAAAAAATAATAAAAATTCAAAATCAATGAAATTATACTATGCCTTTTTATTCGCAAACCAAAGAAAAACACCATCTGTAATGTTAGTATTATTGCCAGAGAATAAAAACTCTACCTAAAGGAACGTAGGAGAATCATGATGCCAACTATTTACATCATAAATAATGCTGTAGAATTCAATGCCAAAGAAAGAACGTTAACCTCACTTGATGATTCGAGTAATAAAGTACTTCTGTATGTCCCTGCAGCACGCTGTTTGATGCTACTACTCAAAAACAGAGACATAATATTAGATAAAGACATCTTTTTTAACGAGGTATGGAACAAAAATGGTGTACATGTCACCGCAAACACTTTTTACCAAAATATATCTATACTCCGTAGGGGTTTTATAAAATTAGGCTTGGGAAATGAAGTTGTTAATACAATCCCCAGAAAAGGATTGCAACTGAGCAAGTTTCTAGATATTAAAGAAATAACTGAAGGAGATAAGGAAGATAACAACCAAAAACAACCACCTGAAATAAAAATTAAAAATCAGGTATCAATACAGAGGACTAATAAAACAAACAGATTAACATTTATGTTTATATTATTGACGGCTATTATTACGATATATTTCATAATTGAAGGCAACATGAAAAATCAAAGTGATTTCTTCATGAAGTATAAGTATGCGAAAAATATAGGAGAATGCAGGATTTATACTGATAACGTGATGACAAAGGTCGATGAGTCAGAGAAATACATAAGAATCAATGATAAATCTTGCAAAGAATACAAATTTAATTACTTAACAAGACACCAATTCTCGCAAAGAGTATCAATAATAAGATGTAACAAAGAAATTAGGGACGAAGACACTGATTGCATATCTGAATACCACATTATTACAACCCCAGACTAATAAACACCTGGGGTTCCTATAAGCCCGATTGAGATTGATATGAAGCACACCTTAAAATGACTACTAAAATATGAGGTTAGATAATGGTACATGTTTTGAATACGCCTATCGCCGCAACTGTACCAAATAAAAACTCAAAAAGCAACCAAGTTACAATCTAACTATCTTGGAGAAAAGCTGAGTCACATTATCTACGCCTAGCTTTCTCATGATTTTTATTTTATGAGCACTGATTGTTTTTACGCTCTTAGAACAATCTATAGCAATTTGCGAAATACTTCTACCACTCAACAAGTGGAATAATGTTTCTCTCTCCTTGATGGTAAGCAAGTTAAGATCATCAAGTTCCATCTTATTCTTTGAATTTAATATAGTTAGTATCTTCGGACTTAGTGTTTCATATCCTCTTAATGCCTTATCTAATTGCAATTCAATAATACCACACTCCTCTTGAGAGGAGATTATTGAACAACTATACTCACGAATAATTGGTGATATTTCATTTCGGTCAGTACATGAAGTAAAAATTATCACATCTGAAATTAACTCATTAACTTCAGATAAGAAATCACTTGTTGTATTAGTTGCTGAATTATCAACAACAGGAATATCACAAATGACCGAGCTAACGGTATTTTTTTTAAGAAAAGCTAACAGCTCCACAGTGGTACTTGTAGAGTAATTAACACTCGCACCCAACCCAGCGAGAACCGATTTAATTCCTAACACTGTTATTGGACAATTATTCATTAAAGCTATACTAGTCATGCTTCGCACCGAGGCCTTATTTATATAATTACGTATAAAATGAAAATCTGTTTAACACACCGCCAAGAACAGAAAACTCACTATTATTATTTATATTAAGTCGTTTCATTATACTTGTTTTTTGAGTAGATATGGTCTTTATGTTACGTCCATTTTTTTTAGCTATATCTGTAACTCTTTTACCTTCGAGCAAGTCAAAAACCAAGTTGGTTTCAGCCGGAGTCAATAACGCAGGTACCTTCCAGTCCATTTGCTCCAAAACATAAGGACCGAATCTTCTTTCTTTATTCATAATAGAAAAGAAAATATCAAGAAAAACGCTACTACTCTCTTTATAGAACATAACTCCATTGATGCCCAACGAGGCAATAAGCGCGTATAACTTTGCATTTAAAACATCAGAGAATAATAAAACAGGTATACCTGAGCTCGATATTTTCCATGCCTTCTTTATAGAGTCCAACGTGTTGCCACACTCTTTCGAAATGGATAGAATAACTAATGCAATCGTTCTGTCAGTTTCATTGCCAATATCCCATACGTTATTAATATTAACTACCGTATAATCCCCCCCATTAACCGACTCGAGTGAACTACGCACACCAAATGCATTGACTGGCGTCAAGTCAGTTAAAATAATATTTTTTTTAGATAAATTAAAAGCATTCATAAAACCACCAAGCAAGAATATAGAAATGCGTATCAAATACGCACCTAAATGTATGATATCGTATAGACCATCGTGCTATTGGCCGTGCCTGGAGTAACATTACCTTGCGTTTGATAATATCTTACTGAAAAAGGGATGCTTATTTCTGATCCACTTACTGGGAATGAACCAATCTGCCAGGGAGTCCCAAGCTTAACTGGATTTTCGGTGCCGCCAAATAGTATTTGCAATGCCACACCTTGTGCATTATCGGTATTTGGAGACAATGACAACAATCCCGAAACTCCCCCACCCTGAGGGCTTGCACCATCCAATTGTAACATAATTTTAAAAGCACTCATTATTTCCGTATCACAGAGCAAACTAATATTAAACCCCTTAGATTTACTATTAGAACCGACACCAGAACCAAAACCACTCTTTTTATTTATGGTTGTTTTATCCAAAGTAACAGTGAAAGATGCAGTACCTTTGATCTTACAGGTTTCAGTTGTATAAACTACACTGTTAGGATTTTGCATTGTAAATGTAGCACTGTCTACAGCGTATGCCGAGGCTCCACCCATAGTAAAAAGCTCTACACTATTCGCAATAGCAGATGCTTGCGTACTGTTAGACGTTTTAACAATTTGCACATCAACACTGAACGTACTTTTTGGCCAGTATGATGATGTAGATCCTCCTCCAATAGCTGCGTAGTCTTGAATCGATTGACCTGATGAAATAGATTGAACTGAATTACCATTATTATTTTTAAAACTTATGTTTAAGGTAAGACCATAACCCAAAGATTTAGTAAGATCTTTGCGTTTAAAGTATATCAACGTCGCTTTATCCGTAGCCTTATTTAAACTACAAGAAGTAGTGAAATCATAACTTTTACTAAACAGAACTGTTCCTATTGGAATGCCAGGAGTAACCTTTATTGCTGGAGTGTCAACACCAAGAGAAAGTAAAACACTTCTTCCATCTGCAGCTTTGCAAATTAACCCTGCATAAACATTCGAATTAAATCCAAATAAAAAAATAAACATCAGTAAAACTCTGAAAGATGACCTGTTGCAACTTACATTTCTCATTACTATATTCTCGTTGTTTTTTATTGAAAATAACCACTAGTATTTATATGAAAAGTGGTTGCCAAAAGGTATTTCTCACAAGCATTTAGTATGAATATTTAAAAAATTAGTGGTTTGTAGTTTATTAGTTTTAGTATTTTCCGGAACACTAACCTTAAATGTACAACGTTCTTGTTTTCCTTCTCCCCACAGAACGTTCAATTGAGAGGTTGCTACTGGTAAGCGAGCATAAATCATGCCACCCTGGGCAACGGTTCCAACAGTATTCCCTTTCTCATCCCTTACCGCCGCCCCAAGAGGAAGTTCTTTCCCATTTGTGTCAACATTTATCAGTACAGGACGACCAACCGATGTACGATATCTCAACCGGACAACTGCACCGGAACGTGGTATCACCTGTTGCCGTGTGTTTTGTAATTCAACATCCACAGGTAAGCCTTTTGGATCCAGAGATATTTCATTCAAGCGATAAGAATTCAAATAAGGTACGATAGCATTACCTCTATTATTGATAACAACACCCGAATACCCCTCAACTTTGGCACCTTCGGCATTAGGCGCGCTAATAACGGCTAATGTATCAGAGCTGTATGGGCTTGCAGTGATACTATCGGAAAGTACAACGACAGACCCTGTCGCCCCGGTTGAGACTGAGCGATAATTTTTACCCTGACCATAGGAACCTTGCAAGGAACTATAAGGCGAACGGTAAACCCCTGAAACACTCCCGGCGCTATTATTATTTTCGTCTCTGCCGGCGGCCAGATTATAGTTAAACTGGTCATCACTCCCCAACATGCCATTAACACTTGCCTGGCTATTTAATCCGTTAGATGTACGGCCAAGATTCATATTCAGGTTTGGTGAGTTTCCTCCTGAACCTAATGGAGCAGTGAAAGTGACTAAATACTGAGTTTCTTGATCGCCACCAACGTTTCTTAAGCGGTTTGCTGAGATTGAATAAGATAACCGCCCAAAATTATTGCTGTAACCAATTTGGTACTGCTTATCATTACCACTTTGATTCCAATAGTTCTGACTAAAACCACTGACATATAACTGCCCCAGACCTTCAGAGAAAGACTGACTTGCAGTTAGCGATAGTCTATTACGCGGGCGCTGAAGGGTTAAAGCCGTGTGATCACTATTATAACGATAATGGTCGCTAAACAGCATCGCATTTTTTAGATCCAAATAGCCAGATGATGAGAAACGATACGCAGCAATGGATACGCTACTGCCGGTTTCCGCAAACATCTTACTGAAAGTCGCTCTATAACTGCTACCCTGGTTTGTATTACCTCCTGCTGAAGCCTTGGCATGAGTAACATCTAGGGCTAACGCACCAAACTGGGTACCTATCGCTGCGCCTACTAAACCAGCACTATAATCTCCGGTTCCTAAAAATCCCGTATAACCTGTTAGGCTATTTGTCAGCCCATGTTGGAGTGTCACTTGTGCAACTCTTGGAGTATAAGAGATATTTAAATCCCTGATAGTACCTATAGCAGCGTTGTATTGTGTCATTCCAGGACGAAGTAGCTGCGGTACAGAAGCATAAGGAACGCTGAACGTAGTTTGACGCCCATCGGCTTCTGTGACTTTAACCTTTAAATCCCCACCATAGCCCGTTGGGTATAAATCATTAATTACGAAAGCCCCAGGCGGCACGGTCGTTTCATAAAGGAGTGCCCCACTTTGTTCGATAGTGACGCGTGCAATGGTCTGTGCAATTCCACGCACCGCGGGTGCATAGCCTCGCTGAGAGTCAGGCAACATTTTATCGATGGTGTTAAGTGCAACACCGCGAAAACCAAATGTGTCGAACAACTCACCTGAAGTGAATGCATCACCAACGGTTAATCTGGCTTTGAGCGGGGTTATATCATGCTCAACATAATTTCGTATGCTGTTGTAGTCCCTACGATCATTTTTCTGCCAGGTTAAGGACCCGGTGTGACGAAACATCCAACCAGCCATATTATAACCGACGTTAGTGCCACCATAAAATGATTGAAACTCTTTACCATTGGCTACTGATTCATAATAGTTCGTATTGTAGCCTAATAATAGTGCATTAGCTCCGTCTTCCCACATTGCAGGATCAACAGAGCCGCGAGCCGTTTGCAGCAAGTCGGCCTGAGGTATTTGTATATCAAGACGCATTTCTGAACTGTCAAAATGAACTTTGGCCGCGGAAGTTAGCTTTCCCAGCTCATAATAGTCATCCGAAGGATTCAACTCATCGAAAGCCTTAGTGTTTAATGCACTCGATTTGATCCCAATTTTATTAAACAAACCTTTATTGATAAGTACCTTGGGTTTCCCTTCAATTAAAATAACGGGGACTGATTCCAGACCAATGAATTTCTCATTAAGATATGTCTCAGCTCGATATTCTCCAGGCTCTAACTGGTTACCATACTCAAAGCGCGCCACATCAATTTCATTACCAGCTGCCTGCATAAGGAAACCAGGGTCAAACACAGCCTTCTCAGAACTACTCCCATCCTGAATCTCTTGGGCGATAACATTATGGGATTGAAGAGAAATCGCCGAAGTGATAGCAACCTTCCAAAAGTTGCCATTTACTTTTTTCAATCTTAAACAATCACTTATTATTATAAATAGATTTCTCATAATTATCACCCGGTCAAAATCCCTATTTCCATGGTAAAGAAATTAAAAATAAAGTTATCAATTTAAATATTTAATGGCTACTAAAGTACATTAATATAAGAATCGGATACCGCTACCCCACCAAAATCGGTTATCGCCTTATAGGTTAGTTTACTACCAGCTAAAACCCCGGTAAGTGGAGCGCTTTTAAATACTTTGCTTTCCCTTGGGGCTAGCATTTCACCTTCAGTAGTATTGATTTTTTTTCCATTAACTGAAATTTCTACGCCTGCAATATTGACATAGTAGGCCGACGGGTTTTCACCCTGTAATTGCCTATCTTTAGTCAATGACCATTGTACATTCTTCAAGGCTTCACTGGCTCCGTCAGCATCAAGAGAGCCAGGTCTGAAGAATATTTTTATACGTGAACGTATGGCCATCTGAAGCGTATTTTGGCCTGAATTTGCACTCTTAGGTGGTATGTCTAGTATATTCAGAAAATAAACCGACTCTTTATCCTCTGGTAAAGTGCCTCCAGTATAGCTGATGCGTAGGGTTTGTCCTTTATTGGGTTCAACCCTGAAAACAGGGGGTACCAAAACAAAAGGCACCTTGATTTTATTTATTGGTATATTAGTATTTCCATCATCAATCCAGGCCTGTATTAAAGAAGGAAGTTCACCATCATTTTTCAACTGAACTGTTACTTCCCGGTCACCCTGAGGATAAATAACTCTGGTACCAAGCGCAACTACGTTTGCAAAGACAGGATTACATAGGAAAAAAATCGTTATAAGCAACAATATATTAGTTCGAGAGAACATTTTACTCATAGAATCCACCGAGGAAACTCACTTTACTATTTTCACATTTTATTAAATAGAAACACAAGAAGTATAAGACCCCTTGTGTTTCTAAAATATCAAAAAGTAATTACAGGTAGTTGATAGAATAGGTTACTGAAGTATCAACATCACCAGCTTCAACTTTACCGGTAGCAAAGTATTGAGCAGCATAAGTCAATGCGCCATTACCACCAGTCAGAGTTACAGTTTTACCTGTAGTCTGGGATGTGTCACCCGCTTTCAATACCTTGCCATCAACATCCATCAGCTGAACCTGAACGTTGGTTGCTGTACCGTTGTTTTTCAGGTTACCGGTAACAGAATCCACGTTAGCACCAGCTTCGAAGAAGGCCAGAACAGAGTTGGCAGTACCGCTACAGTTACTCAGAATCATATTGAAGTTAGTTGCACCAGCAACCTTGTTTTTCTCTGCAAGCAGGTTAGCAGAGACTTTTGGCAGGTTTACGGTTGCATCTTTATTTCCACCATTAATGCTCACATTACAGGTTGAGCTATCAATCGCGCCTTTAAAGGTGATGGTGCCGTCAGCTGCGTTTGCGGTAGAAGCAAAGATAGTCATAGCAGCGGTCAATGATGCAGCGATAATTGTTTTGTTCATAATTAATACCTTTTCCTTAAAGTTTTAATATAGATTGGAATATGATAATTCCGGTATTTAAGTGTAAGACACGTTTATTACTTGAGGTTCTTTGCTACTGTTGCAACACCAAAAATACCAGCCAGCCCAACTGACGCAGCGCTAATTAAAGTGGCAACTGCAACAAGACTTGCAACTGCAAAAATACCTACACCGATAGCATTTCCAATATGAGAGCTAGATGGCCCTTCACTTGGTAATGATCCCGTTCCAGGATTATTTGGTGTGTGTGTTAACCCATTTATAAAATCTAAGATATTTGATGGTGACCACCATGCAGCACCACTAACCTCACGGATTTCAGTGTATCCCAGAACTCGCATTTTTCATCCTTAGACAATAAGTATCAAGAGCGATATTACTTTTTAATCCATCGCGAGGTTAAAGTATAAAGGAATGGATACATAATATTGCCAATTAATGAAGCAATCGCGCCTCCGATGACTACCCCATTAAGAGGGTTTTTAGTACTACGCAGGAAATTATATATATCTGCAGCTGTTTTAGGGAAACTAAAGGCACCACCAGACACAGCCTTTACTTCTTTACTATCTAACTGTCGCATAGCAACTCTCTATAAAACCTCAGGAGGAGTTTCCCCTGAGGTTTATTAAAAAACTCGAATTAAACTTTAGGGAATGGGCCTTCAGGATCCATAGCCTTTAGTGAATAATCGTTCACTGCAGCAATAGTTTTATCCCAATCTGAAGTAAAACCGAATAATGCCCCTTGAATAACACCAAAGACGCCTCCAAGAACAACACCTACCAAGGCGGTAACAGCACCAACGCCCAAGATCCCACCAGTACTGCCACCTGCAACACCAACTTTCAGCATACCAGCCGTTGCAACGCCTAAAGCACCTACTGCTGCGGCTGCGATACGAGAGAAGAAGCCAGCACCAGAAACCATTTCGACTTCCATGATGTTAAGTTCACGCATTTTTAAATCTCCATATTTAAGTTATTTTAGTTACAATTTTGATACTACACGATGTCGCTTTATGAAAAAGCCATAATAGATTAAAACCTGAAGCAGTTGTAATCCATGACTGCCATTATATGTGTATTTCCCATGAGATATATCAGTAAAAATCCATACTGCCTGTTATTTAGCTAGAGAATCATCCATAAATGACTCATGGTTTTTATCATAGAATAACTCACTAACCTTCCCCTTATTTAATAGAAAAACGCGATCCGCACTGCGAATGGTTTCTGGCCTATGCGCAATGATCACTCGCGTTATCGGCATTGCTTTAATTTCCTGATTTATTAACCTTTCACGCTCGACATCAAGATGGCTTGAAGCTTCGTCTAGCACTAACAAATCAGGTTGCCTATAAAGAGCCCTGGCTAGCAACACCCGCTGATTCTGGCCACCAGATAAGGATGAGCCCATATCACCGACAAGACTCTGATATGCCATCGGCATAGCCATAATATCCTCATGAATTTGAGCTAATTGTGCAACTTTTTCAATCAAGGCCTGATCTGGTTTAGTATCAAAGAAACAAATATTGTCAGCAATAGAACCCGCAAAAAGTATGTCATCTTGCATAACGCAACCAATACGCTCTCTGTGCAGTTGCATACCTTGTTTACGAATATCAATGCCGTCGACCTCGATACTACCAGCCTCGGGTTTCAATAAACCAAGCAACAACTTGGCCAACGTGGTTTTACCTTGCCCTGATGGCCCAATGATGGCGACCGACTCCCCCGGATTTATAGTGAAGGAACACTCATCAATCACCAGAGGTTCAGTCTCTGCATAACGGAAGCTCAATGCTTTAATATCAAGCCCAGGTCCAGGTGATTCACCATCTCGTGCTGGTACCGCAATTGTCGCTTCCATATCCTCTTCTTTATCGGTTAGTACAATGTCAGCCAATCGCTCACCATGTAGACGAAGCATTCTAAAGTCGATGAGAGCATCGATTAACCCTGATGCGCGCCCGATGAATTGATCGGCAAAACTGACAAATGCGGTTAACATCCCTACAGAGAAATTGCCATCAAGAACTTCTCTGGCGGCTAGCCAGATTAAAACAACCCTTCCGATCCCACTGATAACCCCCTGAAGGGCACTGAAACCAATAGATAAACGTTGAATTACAATCCCTTTGTTGGTTGTTTCAACGACGGCGTTTGCATAGGATGTTAAACGGACCTCTTGCTTATTATTAAGTTTTACAGCTTGTACACCACGAATAGATTCAAGCAATATTGATTGTGCACGTGCACCGGTAATAATTTGATCTTCATTTGCCTGTCGGAACGGACGAAATGACACTAGGCGAATGATTGCATAAGCCACAAAAAGGCCTATAACAATCCACGTTAATGTGGTGTTATAAACAAACAGCAGTGCTAGCGTGGCGAAAGCCATGATGCCATCAAGTATGGTACTGATAAATCGACTCGTTAAAGTGCTTTGAATTGTACCAATTGACCCAAACCTGGAAACGATGTCTCCCACATGCCGTGTTTCGAAATACGCCATCGGCAAACCTAATAAACGAGAGAAAACGTTAGCAGTCCATTGAACACTGAGTAAACTCGAAAACCATGTCGTCACCCAAGAGCGTATGACAGAGATTGCGGTCTGCATAACAACTACGCATATGAATCCGATTCCCAGCAGAGTCAGTAAATCACGGTCTGCTGAAACCAGGACCTGATCCATGACCCATTGCATATAGAATGGCCCAAGGATTGCGAAGAGTTCCATCGCCACAGATAAAATAAATATTTGGGCAAAAGCAGAACGGATGCCAATTACGCTACCAATCAGCGTAAGCATGGATACCGTCTGTTTTTCTTCGATTTTCTTAAAGTTTGCGGTAGGCATTAACTCAAGTGCGACCCCGGTGAAGCATCGGGATACTTCATCCATTGGTACATCACGGATCCCGCGAGCAGGGTCATGAATAGTGATCTTATTTTTGGATACACTTTTTAACACCACAAAGTGGTTTAACTCCCAGTGTAAGATACAAGGGCGGCGTAATTTGACTAATTCATCCATCTCAAGTCGTAATGCGCGTCCCGCCAGGCCTAGTTGATGTGCTACCAACATCACGTCAGCCAACGTTGCGCCTTTTAATGACGTTGAAAAACGTCTACGCAGAGTGACCAAATCAATCGAATGTCCGAAGTAGTTGGAAATCATCCCTATGCAGGCCAGCCCACACTCTGTGGCCTGGGTCTGTTGCATCATAGGTAAACGCCTGCCCCAGCCAAAATTTAGCGCATTTAAAAAACTCATTCCTAGTGTTCCTTTAAAAACTGAAAGTAATACTTATTTCTTCAACTCTATGAAGCAGAGCGTCGCCCTAATGCGTAAAGGGGTTCCAGAACCCATTCAATTAATCGACGGTTATCAATCAGGAAGTCAGCCTCAAGTGCAATACCTGGTTTAAGATGCTCTATTTTTCCGTAGACAAGAATATCTTGCTTATCCAATTCGACGACTACGCGATAATGTTGTTCACGAACCTCATTATTCCCAGTCAAAGTAGCCACCTCCTGAGGAGACAGGGCCGTACGGGATACCTCAGCCACACGACCATACTGTTGGCCGAATTTTTGATAGGGATATGCCTGATAACGCAACACAACCCTCTGACCTGCTTGGATAAATCCAATTGAACGGCTACTAACCATCATTCTCGCCTGTAACTTGCCATTTTCTGGCAATAGGGAAACGACAGATTGCCCGGCATTGACAATTTGCCCTTGTTTGGTAAGAACTGCGCCAACAACACTATCTTGCGGGGCCTGTAAAACAACGGAGCGACGCGATTCGTTTTCTGCCAGTTGCTGATCTATGTTTGATAACTTGCTTTGCATATCATGCCGCTGATTCAATGCATTAAGCGGTTGTTCGCGTAACTGTTGATATGTCTGAGCAATCTGTTGCTGCAAATCCAACTGCTGCCGAGTGGTCTCCTGAAGACGAGTGTCCGTATCCAACAAATTGGTTTCCTGCTGCTCCACTTGAGTATTAGAGGCGTAACCTTCCTTTTGCATCTGTTGGATTTTATCGAGCTGAACGCGGGCAAGTTCTATCTGCCTTATACGCTGTTTTCGTTGCATCTCGGTTTGCTTAAGTTGAGATTGCAAAAGTGCCAAGCGCTCTTTAAGGCCGAGTATCGCCTCCTTATTGAGCGTATCCAATGCGGCTAGATCGGCTTGCAATCGGCTTCGCTGCATTTCCAATTGGTCCGCAACCATGTGGCGTGTCCGTCCAAGGGAAGTGGCAACTTCGGAGGATATCTCCATTAAAGGCTGCCCTTTATGAACGCTCTCCCCTTCAGTGACAGATAAGTTAACAACCGTTCCCGATACTGGGGGGGAGACAGTAAGTATTCCGCCTATCGGGAGTAACTCCCCCACGGCAGTTTCTCTTTTTGTATAACTTCCAAAAACGAAAAAAAGTGCAATTGAAACGGTAATCAAAGCCACAATACTAATGACAAGCCAGCGATACGGCGGGCAATAGAGAGCCACCGACCCAATCATTTTTGTTCGGTTAGATTCCAGTGCTTCCTTTCTGAATAGTGACTCACTCATTACAATTCATCCATTTTTTGTTTGTTGCCAGTATCTTTGCTATAATCTGAACAATTAAATTCAGACAGTTGTTCATAATTGAGCCTTCCGGAAACATGGGACAACTCCAGTATAGATGTTAAGTATTTAAATCTAGCCTCTGATATAGCCCGAAGTGATTCATAATAATTTTGTTGAGCAGTTAGTTCATCTACAATAGTGCGCAGACCTAATTCGTGGCCATACTGTGTAGAGTTAACTTTATTCTTGGCAGAAATAGCGGCTTTTTGCTGCGCTCGCAATAATGCTAAGCCATTAGTGATCCCTAAATATGCCGACCGTGCATCTTGCTTTACCTTTCGTTGGGTATCTTGCAGGTTATTTTTGGCTTGTTCTCGTCGATATAATGCCTCCCTAGATTGAGATAATTGTCCTCCCCCCTGGAAAATTGGCATGGATACATTGATACCTACCATAGTGTTACGTGTCTTAGAGGTTGTGCCAAAAACCTCATCTAACGCATTTTCCCCTTCACCACGACTCCAGTTCCCTCCATATGAGCCCTGCAAGGAGACAACAGGCAGATGGGCACTCGTTGCCGCGAGTACATCGGTATCGGCCTTTTTTAGCTGAAACTGAGCAGTCCGCACGTCTAAGTTATTTTTTACTGCCTCATCCATCACAACTTTAAGATCGGTTGGAATGTTCGAACTAACGCACGAGGAATTAATCGGCCTAATTTCATCTGCACTAAGGCCAGTCAAACGCTGATAGAGACCATTTGCAACTTCAAGGTCGTTACGATTAGCAATTTCTTTTGCCGAGGCTGCATCATAATTTGCCTGTGCTTCATCGACATCAGTACGTGTACTGTCACCTAGGCGCAGGGCTGCTTTAGCTTGTCCTAACTGCTTTCCAAAAGCCTGTGAGGCAGCACGCGTTGCTTGGAGCACTTCTCGCTGATATAGAACCTGGAAAAAAGCATCTGAAACATCGACAATCAGCTTTTGTTGTGCGGCATAAAACTCCACGTCAGCCATATCAGCAATCACCATTCCTTGCTTTAGTGCCGCAATTCTAGACATGTCAAATAAAGGTTGCGTAATGTTAAGTCCATAACTATGACGTTTGACTTCCGCACCATATGAAGCATGGGGTTGATCTTGTTTCGTATAACTTGATTCTACTCCAATACTGGGTAATAACCCTGCAACGCCTTGGTCAAACTTTTCATTACCTGCTTCTTTTGAGAAACGGGCTGCATTAATCCCTGCATCGTAAGTGGATGCCGCATTTACAGCCTCTTGCAAGGTTGTAGCATAAGCATGGCCTACAGATGAAAAAAGAAATAACGCAATGATAGATTTATAATAATTTTCAAACATCTTCACACTCAATAATAATTAATAAATATTAAATCAAACCGTTTTCATACGCATATCGAATGAGATCGGTATTGGTAGATATACCCAACCGACGCATCGCGTTGTATTTTTGGGTTGAAATAGTGCTTATACTTCTATTCTGACGATCGGCAATTGATGCGAGCGTATAACCAGAAGAGAATAGTCGAATAACCTCAAGCTCTCTAGGTGTTAGCACCGGGCTTTTTTTAAGAAAGTAATCTTTCGGTCGAAGTATCTCATAAGCACTCGATGATAAAAATTTTTCATTATATTTCATCACATGATCGCATGCCCTGATAATTTCTTCTACGCTATCAGCTTTACTGACAATAGCATCAACGCCATAATCCAAAGTTTTGCTAAGGATTGCGGAGTTCCTTTGAGAGGTCAAAAGGATTAATTTTACCCTTGGTGCCTCAGCATGGAGCATCTTTATTTTTGAGAATCCATCTAACATCGCTTCATTGTGATCGGATGCAAAATCAGTGATCGCGATATCAGTCGGGGCTTCTGACAACCTGGCTAACAAATCTTTCCCAGCATTTGATTTATACAGTAATTCATATGCATCCTGCTGTGAAAATATTGCCGACAAGGAGTTCAATACATGGGGGTGATCGTCGGATACGGCAACAGTTTTTTTTCTCATATACATCAAACTCTCATTATGAAAAAATGATTATTAACATACAAATGAGTAGTTAATTTCCCTAAATTACATACTGTCAAACTCTTCTCGATATAGTTGCAAACAAACGAAAATACCAGGAATTATCTTACTAACCAAAATCTACAGCATTAACACCAAGTTAAAAAAATGATTTCTCGCATTAAGTGATAGTTAAGATTGTTAAGATTGTTAAAACTGAGGGTTTCGTTCAAATTATGAGTCATAGCTGCTTTCCTGCATTGATTTTTGCACGCCTGTGCTTATGCGCTCCGCGGTTAATCGCCCATATAGCCCCTAGTTACTACAAAATAAAAAAAACTAACCAACTGATTATATTAGTTATTTGACAATTTCTATTGAGAGATGAGTTAATAGATACAATGGATAGGCGCATACTTTTCTATGAGGGCCACGGAGACTTTTCATACAACCCAATATTTTTGCGAGCAAAACGCATAATTCGAGTTCTTTATGTCAGTTTGTTACATGCAATACGCTTAGTGAAAGTTAAATGCTTAACCCTTAGCACTTCCGAGCTATAGCTGTTTCAGTCGTCGCAAGATATCATCCCGACTGTGAAAAGGCTTGACATCGCCAACAAACTCGCGGCAGACTCATAACGAATAGATAGGCCAAATACACCACCGGTTTTGCTGTTGTCTGTTTACCAAAGTCTGTGCTCAGGAGCCTTGTTGCCGACAAAGTTCCACGGTTAATCTACTTCGCAGATAACCACCACATCTGCATGAGCGACTGAGCGGCATGTTGTAGCGAAGATGCACATGTTATGAACACTCTCAGCAAAACTTTGGCTATCTGCGTCAAGAGTGAATCGCCAACGATTTCAGCGAGCATAATTAATCTCAAAGTCAACAATTCATAATTTCACAAGGATAATGCAGTTGTCGCATATAATAATAAATTGACAATGGTTGGCTAAAAAGGTACGGGACAAGAATACAATCGCAAAAATTATTAAAAGTGAAAGTTATTTCCAGCAGAGCCCTTCATGTTGCGGTAGATGAAGTGTAATACTTCAGTAAAAAGACACCATACCTATATTTATCAGTAAGTTAAAAACACAACAATGCGTGTTCTTTTGGTATGGATTTATATGACTTATTATGGATTTTTTATGATTTTAAACTCACGCCAATTTAACCATAATGAGCCAATATCAAATGGTAGCAACCAATGTTTTAAAATGAGTTTGAAAAAGTTATCCTCTGATAGAGTCACTTTAACAAGGTTACTAAAAAACTCAATTTAACCTAGGTCAGCTGGTACAGAGTTGAACCCATTTTGTAATCTATGAATAAATTTCCATTTTTAAAAAAATATTATTCTAGTTGATAGCATTTCGATGCGAATACAGAAGTAGAACTTCCCCCCCCAGTTATCCTTGTCAGATTTACTCAAATAATATATAATGGCAGGAATAATCTGATGGGATTTTTAAGATGCATTACGAGATAGATGACAGCGTTGGTTTTGAGCCTGTAAGCGGGTTACTATGGCTCATTAGCACACCTGACAGTCGTATAACGTTACCTAGATTTGCATCTCAACTGTTGGAAATATTGATAATGAAGAACGATCAGTCCCTCAGTAGAGAGCATCTATTGGATATTATATGGCATAATAATGGCCTAACTGCATCAAGTAACAATCTTAATAATTATATATCTATTATTCGTCGCTCTCTTTCATCTATCGGATTGAATAATATAATCATTACCATTCCTAAGCATGGCTTTAGCTTTCATGCAAAAAACATCATTAAAGTGGAAACCCCACTTGTCATTTCACATGAAGAAATTACAGACATAAATAACACTCAAGATGAATGCGAACCACATTATATAGAAGCGCCGTTAGGAATATATAAAAGCAGAAGTGCCACGGTTAAACTGAAATGGATTTCGTTTATATCATGCTTGATAAGCTTGTTGTTAATTGCATTATATGCATATTACCCATATTACTTAGGCATGCCAAAGTCTGCAATGGAGAAATACCAAGGTAAATATGAAAATTGTGAGGTCTATGCAATCTGGAACGGACAGCGTACTTTTTATTCAATGGATAGTATATCTACTGAAATAAAAGATCTTGTTGATAAAAAAATAATAAGTTGCAGACTGGAGTCAAAGATATATTTATATAAAAGCTCTACATCTGACGGACTTCCCTTTGCTTCACATAGAGTCGTAATTTCGCAATGTCCAAATAATAAGCAAGCTATATGCAGAAATGTTCATAAAGATATTATCAGTGACAATTGATAATACAATTTCACTGCAAAGATAAATTTTATATTTAACTGACAACCTTCTGTCTATTTTCATAAGAGTCGATAATAAGTAAATCAAACCAAGTATATCATTTACATAACGGCATTGTAATCTGATTATTTTTCCACTTTGAGTAATATGAAACTCAGTACTACTTTACATCATAAACAGTTGATATTGTAATTAAAATGGATTTATTATGATTGGTAATAGAGTTTTCTTTGTATTGTTAAAACGAGTATCGCTGCGTATTAAAATGATTTGCGCTGTTTTCCTTCTGTTCATCTTGTTATTACCAATTACATTAAAATGCTTTAATAAAAACAAACCAATAATGTGCGACTCTAGCTTTATCATTTATAAAGATGATATATACATCAAACTATTTATTAAATACTACATATTTAGTGATGATGGCTTTGTTAATCTAACTGGAAGTATGTTTAAATCAGATAAGTTTATAAGAAATATAAGCTTGAAAGTTATTTTTGATTATACAAGAAAAGGAAATAGCTTTTATTTACATTCTACAAATGTAGACTCATCATTGCTTAATGATCCTGACTCCATTCCAATTAAAAATTACCTACCTTTATTTTATCTAATAAATAACACTAACTGGTCAATTGAAATATTAAAGCAGGAAGCTAATCACTTCATATTTCTCTCCGATAGCACACCATCATTTTTATGTTTTAATAGAAATTAATTCTATAGCATTAGTTTTCTATAGACTTATTTTATTACGAGTTATTCAATGAATACAAAAAAGTCTCTTTACTCTACACAAAAAATTTATCTGGATAACTAGATTTCCAGACATAAGTCACATTCTGAGAGTTAGGGCTGAGAAACTCCAATACGGGGAGTGCTGTTAGTCACCTTCCCGCTAAGTGGGTATAACTTGATCACACGCGATGCACTGCAACTGAAGAAACGTTAGATGATTAACCCATATCACAGAAATTTCAATACATATTATATGTAGTAGCAGCCAACATTTTTTGTTAAATCTCACGAAGTCGAAGTATTTGCTCAGCATTGATTGAATTTTACAGTACTAAACACCATAAATATCAGCAAGATATGGATATTTGATATCTATGACATTTATTAATATAAGACTATTCCAATTTTCCATTTTCAATATATAATACTAATAGTCACCTCACTAAACTTCATTCTTATGGAATAACTCATGATTAAGATTGATCTCAAAGTCGTCTATTTTTCAGCGCCTATCATTACACTTATCATTGGCTCTCTTGCTACTTTTCTCATTCCAAAAAAAGCAACATTTTCGTGTGATAGCGATGTCTCATATTTTGAGAATGGACAGTTAAAACGTAGTTTACAGTTGTCTTTATATTTATTTAATGATAAAACCGGATCATTAGATTTATACGGGCATGTTAATGACGCGGCAAAAAAAACCACAACTAAAATAGCACGCAGATTAAACTTTAATTACATGGAACAAAATGGAATATTTTTCATAGAACATACCAGCACTGATAAATATAACAATGATAACACTGAGCAAGGTAAATTACCTGAATTCATTAGTAGTTCAAAGCAGATTGTCCACATAGAAAAGTTAAACTCAACTGACTATTTGATATATGACAAAGTATCACCAGCGTTTGTTTGTAGAAAGTCTTCCTCAAACTAATTCCAGGTAAAATCTTATTATTTACTGAGTCCAGGAAACGTTTTTTTACCGGCGTGGTTTAACCTCCTGTCTTCGCGCACTACCGTAACTTTGTTGAATAAATCGAACTTCTGACGTCAATCAAGATAAGATCACCACGTTCCTTAGCCTGTAGCGATATCCATTGGCAAAACAAAAATTTGAAATCAACAACTGGGTGGCCAACAACAAGGCTCTCATCAATCGTGGTTCGCTGACATTCTGGCTTGATGAGTCGGCCATCCAGACCTAGAACAACGAGCCAAAAACATCTTCACGAAGGCGCCCACAACATTATTCTGCGTTAGCTATTCCCACTGTACTGACGCTCAAACGCGTCTTTCGCCTCACGCCAGGTGCAGCTCAGAGCTTCATTGATTCCATTTTTACGCTAATGAAGCTCCCGCTTCGTTACCCGGATTATTCCTGCGTCAGCAGACGGGCAAGTCCATCTGCACCCCGTTTTAAACCTTACGTGCGGCGAGATTGCCCATCTCGTTATCAACTCTACCGGATTGAAAGTTTCCGGTGAAGGCGAGTCGAAGGTGGCAAAAAATGACCAAGAAAAGCGCCACGTCTGGCGAAAACTGCACCTGGCTGTGAACGCCGATACTAAGATTATGGCCGGAGGATTCCAACCATTTTTTGCCAGATGCTTTCCAACATATGGTCCCTACTTAGAGATTTTAGATTTTTAGCACTTAAAACATCAAGCAAGTTACTTGCAAATCGGAGTAAAGTAATAATTTCTTCAGGTGATTAAATAGCCCAAAGAGCCCCCCTCAAGCGGCCTGAATGGTACAGTGTCATTGATCTCTTAGAACATTTTTATACCTAAGGCTTTGAATATAATTAGCAGTATAGCCATTCAGTGTTAAATAGGGATTATTTAGGCGACAGATGTACTACATGTTAACAGCTAAGAACATGATAAAAATCAACGCTCACCTCACTTGTAATAGAATTGTGCTCCCCACAGTTTCATCATCCCGAACACTATAGATCCCCTTATATATAACAGGGGTGATTTGCAAGTCGAAACTAAAGAGCCTACCTTTCCCTGGAATGATTATTTCTGTTGTCGGTGTGACCTCTGCGACTGTATTATTAAAGGTTTTTCCATTGATATCAGTTTTTTCAAAAACAGTGAAGCCTTGGGAGCCTTTACTTGTTGAAGATAAAGTCACTTTTAATTTACCATGTTCACCAAATCTAAAAGCAGATACTTCGGCATCACTGGAGGTAAAGTTTAGCGTAACCTGTTCAGGTTCATCACAGTTAATAATTACGGATGCAATTCTGGTACCAAGAGCAAAATTGGCGCCTGCGCTGTTTTTTGTTTTTATGTTGAGTTGACCGTAGTCCATATTAGGTGTACTGACGGATGTTGTACATTCCGCATACGCCGTAATAGGTAAAAAAACAAGCCCCATCTTCAACAAAAGATTAAAATTAAACACACGTAACAGCCATATCTTTATAGAGAACATTGCCCTCTTCCTTATCTGTATTAAAATATGAAAACTTACATTGCTCCTTTGTAACAATATTCTGTGCGAACATCGTTGCATTCTGTGGAGCATTGCTTAAAAAAACCAGACCATCATCTACCACGCTTGCCAAAAAATTAAGGTTATCATCGAGTAGCGAGCTTCCTTTAGGCAGTAACTTTCCGTCTGGTAATGATATTTTAAACAGCATCTGATTGTTGATAATAATATTATACTTTATCGTATCAACTGTTCCCCTGGCTAATGTTGACTCACGATGTCCATTAGCAATGTCGATGTTTTTGGGTAATGATTTCGTATCAACATCATAATAAGAGTGGCGATACGCTGGTATCGAAGAGACTACAGCTCTACCCTTAAAGTCAGTCCAGACATTGCCATTTGGCGTAGCAATTTTTACGCCAGCTCGCTTTTCGTTTAATTCAATAATACCGAATGTTTCATCAATCGCGTTGGGTGAAAAAGTCACTCCATTCTGATGAAGAACTGCACCACCCTGTGTTGATACTGAGTAGCTTGATGATTGCTGATTATCCTTACTGATGCTAGCCCCCACGGTCGTATAGTGAAGATTGGCGTTCACACCGCCCAACATCGTATTATTCGAACTAGAAAAATTACGTTCTGTTGAAAGACGATATGAAATTTCATCATTCATACTTCCGGCAAATTGGCTCCCAACCCTGCCATTATCGTTTGAGCTCCGATAATAACTATTCAGGTTGTTCTTCCCTAGCGGAAAACTCAGGTTGATGTTGACTTGCTTGTTTTTTTTACCACCATAGCCAGAACCATTGCTTCCGCTCATTGATACGGTTACTTTATCAAACCTACGGATCCAGCGTAACATGTTATAGGAATACGACCCCGCCAATCCATACTGCGTTGTTTTACTGTGCCCTAATGAAAAAGTGCCTAATTTCCAGGGCGTCCAGGCCAGGGAAACACTCATTTGTGTATCCTGCTTGTTGTTCACCTCGCCAGAAAATGCAGACTCTAGTAATGTACTGAAATTTGGCGTATTTTTGACCACTGCAACGCTTAATGAAACATTGTTTTCAGTCACATAGCTTGCCGTTAACCCAGCTTGAGCCCCTTTGAGATGTTGAGTATCATCATTTGATAACACCATACGCGCAGAGAGGCCTGTGCTGCGGAAAGGAACAGCATTGATATTCGTTGCTATTGATCGGTATTTATCTGACGCTAACAGCCCCGCCTGAACGCTTAAACCTGAAGCAATGGCCCATTGATTCGACAATGTGAGCAGCTTAGGGCTGTCCCCCTTCTCTGTAGGGTTAGATATTCTGCCTAACGCCAATGAATAACCGGATGCTTTACTGACCATTGGGCGATTAATCGAACTGGCAGGAACGATGAAATGCTGTGTCTGCCCATCAGTTTCAACCACGGTCACATCTAAGTCAGCATTGGCATTTTTGACCGGTATATTAGGTAAGTTAAAGGTACCTGCAGGAACCAGGGTAGTAAAAATCAACATGCCGAATTGCCTTACTTCAACACGTGCCTGATGGGTATTGGCAATACCTGTTATCGATGCACCATTTTCCCCCTGGGCATTTAATGCTTCTTCAGGCATTAGCTGAACCCCGCTTATTGAACTGACTTCAAATAAACCTGTTGCAACATCAATATCCCCGGCCTGAAAAATTTTATCAATAGCAGGAATATAACGCTGAGTATAGGCCGATAGCGTATCGGATTTAAGCCCCTCGTCAGTGCTCTGGAACTGTTGTTTGCCTCTAATGATCCAGTTATCAATGTTTATCCCGCTCCCCAGCGAGAGATAAGAATAGCGATGCTTGCCCGATAGGTTAGTATTGCGGGAGGAAAAGAAGTCGTAGTTTATCAAGGCCGCAACGCCGCCAGATTTACCTTCTATTTTTTTATCATCTGACGCTAAATACTGATGCGTAACCACAATACTGATATCCAACTTATCAGGGTTATAGATGATCGTAAAGTTTGACGGGTCTCGTCTTTCAATGCCACAAAGATTGTCTGTGCCTGCATCTGCAAAAGTGTTTCGTACGCTGTCTGGTAAATTCATCCCCAACTCAATTAATAACTTATGCGTAAAGCACAGCGCCCCTTCCCTATCAAAATTCACATTGAATGAGCCACGGAATTCACCATTAACGCTGATGTCGACAACATTTTCACCCGAAGGGAAAACGTCTTTTCTTTCAAGCTGTTCAACTATGCTCGGATCGATGCCTCGGGATGCAAGGCCTTTCAGATCATATTCAACCGCATGGGAATACATTGGCAATAAAAGTCCAAAGACAAATGTACGAGTTTTATATTTCGGCCACATAAAATTTCTTTATAATCATGAATGAATAGAACATGAGAGGGTCATATCACCGACAGTTCATTCATTATTAACGATTGGATTAGGTTTTAATAACCCATAAGAAACATGGTCAATCATAAAATAATCTACGAACACGGAAAATAATAATCATTACTAACGTGATATTGGCATCTCAAAGCTGCCGACTTCATAGCCATATTTAGACATGGTTTGTATCTTAACAGCGTCACTGCCACTCAATGTAGACTTGTCATCAAGGGTTAGCGTTAATTTCTCACCGGGTAAGATATATGCATTTTTAAGTGTGAGCTTTTTACCTGATGGTGCCACGCTGATATTCTGGTTTAATCTGACCACATAAGGACTCGGGTTGCTTACCTGTAATGATTCATTCACAACCGTCCACTTGAGATTTTTCCATGGTTCGGCCACAAGCGGCAATGCTTTAGGGTGAATAATAATCGGGATATCCTGCCGGATGTTGATCCCGATTTTATTGCTGGCGGCATCACTTTTGGGAGGAATACCTTCAAATATTACCCGTTTCATATATTCAGTTTTCAGCGGTAAATCACCGCTAACAATAAAGCGCACACGCTGGGTTTTACCCGCGCCAACGCGAGTGACAGGCTGTGTAACCAGTAATTTAGGCTGTGGCTGTCTGGCATTGGGTAGATCGTATACTTTCACGTATAATAGCGCATCTTTATCGCTGGTGTTTTTTACGTTAATACTGCCACCTTCTTCGTCTACGAATACCATTGATGTTTCTGGCTTCATAATCACGGCCAACGACGGGAAAGACACACCAAAAAAAACCATGGTAGCGAGTATTGTTTTAAAAAAAAGGGTTCTAGACATTGGAGGGCCTTATAAAATAATGCAGAAGCTAACAGCAGCTTCTGCATTCACGATCAAATTAGATTACAGGTAAACCACATCAAACGTTGCGTTGCCGTCCAGTTTAACGTCATCGACAGAACCCAGTTTATTTACGGGTGCAATCGAAGGAATGATTTTCAAGTCCAAAGTGACGTTCTGCGCAACAACAGGGGTTTTATTATCTTTGATACCCCATGACAAAATTTCTAGTGCATTAGTTTGGAAGTATTGAATACCGATATCACTTGTCCATGAGGAACCTTCAGTAGCAGATAATAGGAAAGCATCTGGTTTGGCATTATCTACTAGTGCAGTAGTTATTGAGGATGTAAGACGGTAGCCACCGATAATTTTACCCGCTGATGTCTTTCCAAGGCTAAACCAGGCGTTAGGCAAATTGCTTGATCCAATTACCTCACCCACCCCTTCGTTCGCCCCCTCAGCAATATCAGTACTACGAATGCCAAACAGAGTCGGTGCCGTACAATCAACATTAAGCTTGGTTGTTTTGGTGGCTAAATCAGTGAAAGTATTTGCATTCAAGGTAGCGCTATTGATATCACCGTAATCGAGTACGGCATCACCATTGATGCTGATATCGCATGAACCCGGTTTGATAGTACCGATGACTTTAATAGAAGCCTGCTCTGCTGCCATTGCCGCAGTACTGGCAGCCATACCGATAACCAGAGCAACGGATACAGCGATTTTGTTAAAAGAAGCGTTCATTTTATAGTTCCATTATTTGATTGTGAAAGACGAAAATCATTTTGAATTTGCCTGACTATGTACAGCACAACTCGTTTTGCTGTGACGACAATAATAGCGATTTTTCTTATAAATAAAATGATATGTTGATAATTTTATATCTATAGGTTTTTTAACTTAAAAATAATTAATTTTTAGTTTTATATGTTGTTTTTGGTTTTTATAACCATGCGTTAAAGATCACAGAGCTTTGTTTAAAATCTGGTTTCAAGCAGGATAAGAACACCGCATTCCTGACGATATCCCTGTGTCCAGTGACAAAACCAAAATTCAAAAATTGGCTATTACCGCCGTACTGATGCTCAAACATTTGTTTTGTCTGACACTCCCGGCCGCTCAGGGATTCATTGATTCTATTTTTATCTTAATTAAGCCTTCACTCCGCAGCCCAGATTACTCCTGCGTCAGCAGGCGAGCCAAGTCCGTGAGCATACTTTCAAAAACCCCACGTGCGGCGAGATTACTCATCTGGTTACCGATTCCACCGGCTTAAAAGTCTTCGGTGAAGGCACGTGGAAGCTGAAAAACATGGCTACGCCGGGACAGAACCAAAAGCATTATCTGGCAGGTGCACTACTTTCGAATAAGATTATCTGTCCAAGAGTCGGATACGTTAGAAGCGCATGTCCAGTTCAATGAGCGGCATGTGGAAACGGGATTTATGGTCGGTACAGTAAGGCACCGTCATTCGAAAGAGGCGGCAACAGATATGCCTGACCTACAAAATTGCCGCGCCACATCTCGACTCTACCGGTTATTTTCACTAGTGTTTCCGACTGAAACGACTTCTGTATAAATCCATAGGGCTAAATACAAGCACCAAATAATAGATTACTGGGGGAACTCAATCAATTTTGAGCGTAATGCTCAATCGCCAAACATCACAAACCCTCACCGCAGGACTGACTAATGCTGACCATACCTCCCCCGTAATTATTGAATCCTCCGCACATATGCTTGCCTGATGACACATATCAACTTTGATTTCATATCTCATCAGGAATAATACCTTAGTTGACGTTTTTTTATCCACCGAACGACATTGATGGCTAAAAATGACAAAAAAATATGCAATGGCGGAAACCAACAACGCCAATATCCCTACTGACGCTGTTAGCCTTGCGAAACAGGTAACTACGTTGCTGGTAGTTTCGGCCTCCCATGGCACATTTCTAGGCTATCTAGGTAATCGACGTGCCACTGCATCATCTCCCGCCAGCCCTCGAGGTACAGGGCGTGGTTATAAGTACCCCGAATACTATTTTTGTCTACATACGCCAACTGGAGCTCAATCTTGGAAGTGTTAAAGTTTTTTCATGCCGGATGGTACTCATCACGCAGAGGAAACCATGGTCAATCACCGCCTAAGCGTGGCAAAATCAAATGGACTCCCCCCTTCTCCCTATTCACATCCAAGAAATCCGCCCACCACTGGAGCATCAACTTGCGCTCATCCAGATGCTCCGCCTTATGGATATAGGCTGCTCGCACAGAGTTACGTTCCATATGACTCATCTGCCACTCAACGGCATCCTTCGACCATAAACCCGACTCGATCAATGAACTACAGGCTATGGTTCTGAAACCGTGGCCGCAGACTTCAACCTTAGTGTCGTACCCCATTACACGTAGTGATTTTTTCACCGTATTTTCACTCATTGGCTTACGTGAGTCATGATCGCCAATAAAGATCAGTTCATGATTACCTCTAATATATTGTATTTACTTAAAAATGCTTAACGCTTGTCGAGAAAGTGGTACCAGATGAGGTGTTCGCATGTTTGAACCGCTCTGTACGGCATAACGCATCGCTGCTGAAGCCTTAAAGCCACTTCTAGACGTCCAGATAGCTCAATAGCTTTGTACGTTGAAGTCGGTTGACCTTGAGAGAGCTAATATAGCGAGAAAGGTGGGGAACTGCTGGATTTCAGGCACAAAAAAAGCCGCTCGAAGGCGACTTGATTTGCGTACTGACTAATGGTGCCGAAGGCCGGACTCGAACCGGCACGTATCTCTACGGTTGATTTTGAATCAACTGCGTCTACCGATTTCGCCACTTCGGCACTGAAGTAGTATGCGGAAAACGTGGGCATTATACCTTCCCACTTGCCTCGCGCAACACTTATCAAGCATTCAACGAGTTGAATGTTGAAAAAAACGTCACCCGTCGATTTTTTCGGCTTACTCTGCTTATTTATTACCCTGGTCTTACCCAGTCAACGCGGCTAGAAGGTGTTGGAACAGTGGTGTAGGGCTCAAGCTATTAACGGGCGCAGCATGCAGCGCCCCTACGTTTTGCACCGTTGAAGTTTGTCAGCATGCTGTCCGAGCCCGGCAATCTCCTCACCACCAACCTGCACTTTTTTGTTACACCTCACACTTTTCATCACAACCTTCTGTGACTCCCAATATCGCAAAATAAAAACACAACATATTGAATATAAATAATTTTATGACAATACATCCTGATACTCCCCACCTCCCTTATGTGACAACCCTCGTTTATTTGTTAAATCAAATGATTGAATATTAATAACATAACAAAAAATAACAGCCATCCAGCGGCACCATCGCTACCGACCAGGAGTTGAGCATGATCCCATCGGAACGCCGCGATTTTATCTATCGCTATGTACATGAGTATCAGTTGGTCACCATCGTGGCCCTGGCCGAGTTGATGAGCGTTTCACATATGACCGTCAGGCGCGACATCCATCAACTGGAAGAAGAAGGCAAGGTGATTAGCGTCAGTGGCGGCGTGCGCCTGAGTGACACGCTACGCCAGGAGCTGGCCTACAAAGAGAAGGCCCAACTGCACCATCGGCAAAAACGGGCCATCGGCAAATATGCCGCCGAGCTGGTCGAAGATGGCCAAGTGGTCTATCTGGACGCAGGTACCACCAGCTTCGAGATCGCTCGCCAGCTGGCCGAGCGCTTCAACCTGACCGTGGTCACCAACGATTTTTCCATTATCCAGCACCTGATGAACCGCCCACAGCTCAACCTGTTTCACACCGGCGGGCGAGTCGATCAACGTAACTATTCCTGCGTCGGCAGCTGCGCCGCCATGCTGTTGCGCACCTTGAATATCGACGTGGCCTTTATCAGCACCAGTTCCTGGGATCTGGAACATGGTCTGTCTACCCCACACGAGGAGAAAGTGCTGGTGAAACAGGCGCTGCTGGACGTGGCCCGGCGCAAGGTGCTGGTCTCCGATAGCAGTAAATACGGCAAGTACGGCATGTTTCGCGTCTGCTCACTGGCGGCGCTCGACGACATCATCTGCGATGCCGCCCTGCCGCCAGAAACGCAGCAACAACTCCAAGAGCGTGGCGTGCGGCTGCACAGCATCAACCTCTGATAACACCCCCTACAAAGGAATATAACCATGAAGGTCATCATTACTGGCGGAGCAGGATTTTTGGGTCAACGCTTGGCAACCGCGCTACTGCGAGACAATACGCTACCTTTTGACGAACTGGTGCTGGCAGATATCCAACAGCCTAACGCCCCGCTAGCCGATCCGCGAGTTCGCTGCCTGGCGCTCGATCTCACTCAACCCGATGCCGCCGATCGGCTGATCGACAGCGATTGCAGCGTGCTGTTTCACCTGGCCGCCATCGTCAGTAGCCATGCGGAAAGCGACTTCGATCTCGGGATGCAGGTGAACTTTGACGCCACTCGCCAACTGTTGGAAGCCGCCCGCCGCAATGCCCCGGCAATGAAGTTTATCTTCACCAGCTCGCTGGCGGTGTTTGGCGGCCAGCTTCCAGCCACCGTCACCGATGAGTGCGCTGTGCAGCCACAATCCTCCTACGGTGCACAAAAGGCTCTGTGTGAACTGTTGATCAATGATTACGCCCGCAAAGGGTTTGTCGATGCGCGGGTGCTGCGTCTGCCCACCATCAGCGTGCGCCCCGGCAAGCCGAATAAGGCAGCGTCCTCCTTTGCCAGCGGCATCATCCGTGAACCATTGCACGGGGAGCCTTCAGTCTGCCCGGTCTCCCCAGAGTTGACGCTATGGCTGTCCAGTCCTGGTACCGTGGTACGCAATTTTATCCATGCCGCCACGTTGCCTGCCGCGCAGTTCGGCACCTCACGCATCGTCAACCTGCCCGGCATCAGCGTCACAGTAGAGCAGATGCTAGCCGCACTGGAGGAGGTGGCCGGTGAGCAGGCTCGCGCCAAGGTGAGCTTTGTACCGGACGAAGCCATCAATCGTATTGTCGCCAGTTGGCCGGGCAACTTCGATGTACAACGTGCATTGGCGTTGGGGTTCTGTGCCGATGAAAACTTCCAGCAGATCATCCGCGCCTTTATGCGCGATGAGATGCCGCAGGCCGGGAGCTGATTATGGCACTTTATACTCCCATCATTGGTTTGGCGGTGGCCGTGTTCGTACTGGTGTGGCTGGTATTACGCACGCGGGTTCATGCATTGATCGCCATGCTGGCAGCAGCCTCTATCGCCGGGATCAGCGGCGGGCTGAGCGCCATGCAGACGGTAGATACCATCTCCAAAGGGTTTGGCAGCACACTCGGCAGTATCGGGATTGTTATTGGTCTGGGGGTGATGATGGGCCGCGTGCTGGAGGTTTCCGGCGCGGCGGAGCAGATCGCCTTCAGCTTTATCAAGTGGCTGGGTAAAAAGCGCGAGGAGTGGGCGTTGGCGATCACCGGCTATATCGTCAGCATCCCGATTTTTGTCGATTCGGCCTTCGTCATCCTTTATCCGCTGGTCAAGGCGCTGGCCAAGAAGGGCAAACGCAATCTTCTGACACTCGGCGTAGCCTTGGCGGGTGGCCTGATCATTACCCATCATGCAGTGCCCCCAACACCGGGTCCATTAGGGGTGGCGGGGATCTTCGGCGTGGATATCGGCGCTATGATGCTGGCCGGGCTGGTGTTAGCCATTCCCTGCGTGATCGGCATTGTGATCTATGCGCGCTGGCTCGGCACCTATTACCCGGATTTTACACCAGAAGACCAGGAAGATGAGCCGGAAGACCTACGGGCCGCCCACCAGCGCTATCTGGCTGAGAAAGAAGCCAAGGTGCTGCCAAGCTTAACGTTATCGCTGCTGCCAATCATCGCCCCCATCGTGCTGATTTTTATCAACGCGGTGAACAATATGCTGGCCAAATCTGAAGGAATGGCCTGGCTGGGAGAAAGCCTGTGGGGGCAAGCCTTTGCCTTCCTCGGCGCACCGGTGATTGCATTGGCCATCAGCGTGCTGCTGGCGGTTTACACCCTGATGCCGAAGGTCGACAAGCACGAAACGCTGGAGCGGCTGGAAGAAGGCTTGCAGGCCGCCGGGATTATCTTGCTGGTGACCGGTGCCGGTGGCGCGCTTGGGGCAGTATTACGTGAAAGTGGCACCGGCACCTTGCTGGCGCAGCACGTCGCCAATCTGCCGCTGTCCCCGGTATTGATCCCGTTCTTTATCGCTACGCTGGTGCGCTTGATACAAGGGTCGGGCACTGTCGCCATGATCACCGCAGCCTCCATCTCAGCCCCTATCGTCAGCCAGTTGCCCGGCGTCAATATGCTCGCTGCCGCGCAGGCCGCCACCATGGGCGCGCTGTTCTTCAGCTACTTTAACGACAGCATGTTCTGGGTAGTCAACAGGATGATGGGGATTAAGGACGTGAAGCAGCAGATGATGGTCTGGTCAGTGCCCACTACTATAGCTTGGGCGATCAGCCTGGTCGGTGTCCTGATACTGGATTGGTTGTTGTAAACGCCCCTCACCCTAGCCCTCTCCCACAAGGAGAGGGAACCGTCCGAGCCACTTGTCAGCCTTAACGCCCCAGTTAGCTCCCACCCCCGATTAAGCTAGTAAAAACTTTCCTAATTGATTGATAACTAAAATAGTTTGACCTACCTATCATTATTCAGGATTGGTCAGACCTTTAGGGTTAGCGGATTGACCTCGATCAAAAATGACATACCGGCTGGTCGGTATGATCGCCGCATGAATACCCACGTGCATCGCAAAAAAGACCCGGAACGGCTGCAAGAGCAGCTGCTGGAAGCCGCCAGTATCATCGCCGCTAAAGATGGGATTGCCGCGCTGTCGCTAAACGCCGTCGCCAAGCAGGCTGGGGTCAGCAAGGGCGGGCTGCTGCACCACTTTCCCGGCAGGCAGGAGCTGATACATGCGCTGTTTATTCGCCTGCTGGCCGTGATGGATCGCGGCATTATGGCGCTGATGGCCGTGGACGATAACCCACGTGGGCGCTTCTCCCGGGCCTATCTGATGTACCTGGCAGGCATCAGTGAAACCGACACCAGCCGTCAATTGGCCCTGCTGTCGCTGGCCATGCCGCATGAAATGGTGTTGCGTAAATGCTGGCGGGACTGGGTGCTGCAACATCTGGCCAACGCCGATGAACTGGATCGCAGCTACGTAGGTAATTTGGTGCGCTATGGTGCAGACGGCCTATGGCTTTCTGAACTTACGGAAGGAGTCACTATGACGCCGGAAGAGCGGCTTGCATTGGTGACGAGGCTGGCGGCAATGACCTTCGAGGAGCTTTAACCTCCGCGGTTTGCGGGCAGCCAATCACCCAGGGGCGATAATGAAATACAAAATTAATGCCTTTCTTATTTATGACGCCACCGAAGGTTCGCTAAAGCTGGACGATGGCGGCAAGTCAGATAGCCAGCTCACCATCACTGCCAACGCCCTGCTGTTCTTCATGATCCAGCATCCTGGCGTGATCAGCCGCGATACGGTAATGCAGCGGGTCTGGGACGACAACGGGCTAATGTCCTCCAACAGCAACCTGAATCAGTACCTGAGCATCCTGCGCAAAGCCTTTCGCCGTTATGGCATTGAGAACGTGATCGTCACCGTGGCCCGTGGCAGGTTGGAAATAAATCCAGAGCTGACGATCGAGGTGATCGATGACTCCTTGTTGCATCCGGTAATACATGCCAGCGAACAGGAACCCTCTGCCGAGGTAGCTCCAGAACCAACGCCGGTAGCGGCAGCCATCAACAGCAACGATCGTTACTGGGGTTATGCCGGGGCAATGATATCGCTGTTGGCCATCGCGCTGATCGGCTGGTCGTGGAGTAACAACGGCAGCCTGACCCCTCTCGTCTTCACCCCCGTCGCGCAGGAACCCATTGAGGTGTTATCCACCGACGCCATGATAAATCCAAGAATGCGCGAGAATTACCTGAAAAACTTTATTGCCGTCAAAGAAAAAAAGAACATAAAGTATGATAAAGACGAACGTTTTCTGTTCTTTTATGGTGATAAGCTGCAATCCAACGGGTTAGGCCGGACGTTTCTCGCACACTGCGCCAAACATCAAGATAATACATTCAGCTACTGCGATAACTATTTTTATTATTCATGGAAATAAATTATGAAAACAATGGGCTGGGGGAGAAGGCTGTTTGCCGTCTCTATCATATTGCTACTGGTCTCACTATTTATCACCGTTAAGCATAATGTTATCCAGCGCGATGATGTTTTAAATTGCTCAACCAAAGCCATTATGCACTTTGAAGATACCGTTACCGAATCCGTTAACGTCAATATTCACTTTAACTTTAATGCCAAAGGTAAAGGTTCCATCGTGGTGGAAGGATATTCAGACTCGGAGGCAGGCTGGCTTTATTTACAACGCTACGTACAGTTTGATTATACCAGCAAGCGTGTTTCCCCCGGCGCCCGCTATTATCAGATCAACCGCTGGGTCTCCAGCAAGTCCTCTATCGATCAATCACCCGACGTGATCTTTGATTACTTTATGCGGGAAATGTCAGACAGCCACTACGGCCTACAATTGGCGATGGAGAAAATCAATGCCGACACCGTGCTGCTCAGTTCGATCAACTCCCCACTGTTTATCTGCGCGTTGAAACCCGGCAGCCAGTTAGAGTAGCGCCCGTTCCCCAGCAAAGCTGTTCCCCCTTGTCATAAGCCTCTGACCAGCCTCCCTTAGCCCTTACAATCCCCTAAAAATACCCCTGATAGTCATAATGCCTGTCGGTTATTCGGCGATCGCTATTTCCCCTCACCCCAACCCTCTCCCCAAAAAGGAGAGGGAGCCAGTACGGAGCCGAAGTTAAGTACAGAGGCTAATCTGTGGCACGTTCAGTCCCCTCTCCCTGCGGGAGAGGGTTAGGGTGAGGGGAGATTGCCGACCTTAACAACTGCCCAAAAAAACCTGCGCTACTCCACAGTCTGCAAGACCCTCCGCTACCTAAAAAACCCATTTGAATACCATAGATTTAACATTATTTTCCGCCCTTAAGTGAATGCCAAATCCCGCCATTTCTTGCCAGGGAGCAGAACTATTATCGGGCTGATTATCAGAGCAAACAGATAAACAGAGGATAAATCGAGGCTTATTATTAGAACAAAAAACTAAATAGATATCGATTAATGAATTTATATTTTGAATAACCACCGGAGGGGTATAGTGCCCTTAGCCGTCGGAAACCTTGATCCCCTCATGGCCGAACGGCACAGCAGATGACAACTCATAAACCGGCTTTGTGGAGGAAACAACAATGGGTGATGCATTAGGCTTAATCGAAACCAAAGGGTTGGTGGCCTGTATTGAAGCGGCGGATGCCATGTGCAAGGCGGCCAACGTCGAGCTGATCGGCTATGAAAACGTCGGTTCCGGCCTGGTCACCGCCATGGTGAAAGGTGACGTCGGTGCGGTAAAAGCCGCCGTCGATTCCGGCGTGGAATCCGCACAACGCGTGGGTGAAGTAGTGACTTCACTGGTTATCGCCCGCCCACACAACGACATCAACAAAATCGTGATTAAGCACAAAGCGTAAACAGCGCATCAAGGAGAACGGATCATGGGTGACGCATTAGGATTGATTGAAACCAAAGGGCTGGTGGCCTGTATTGAAGCCGCCGATGCGATGTGCAAAGCGGCCAACGTGGAGCTGATCGGCTATGAGAACGTCGGTTCCGGCCTGGTTACCGCGATGGTGAAAGGCGACGTGGGCGCGGTCAAGGCGGCAGTGGATTCCGGTATCGAATCGGCCAAACGCGTGGGTGAAGTGGTTACCTCACTGGTCATTGCCCGCCCGCATAACGATATCCAGAAAATCATCTCGCAGTACAAAATCACCGAATAACAAGGAATTCACTGATGAAAGATGCACTCGGATTGATCGAAACCAAAGGGTTGGTGCCTGCTATCGAAGCCGCCGATGCCATGTGTAAGGCCGCCAATATTGAACTGATTGGCTATGAAAACGTCGGCTCCGGCCTGGTCACCGTGATGGTGAAAGGCGACGTGGGTGCCGTTAACGCGGCGGTGGAATCCGGTATTGAAGCCGCCAGCCGAATTGGCGAAGTGATTTCATCACGGGTTATTGCACGCCCACACAATGATATTGAGAAAATCGCCTCACAGCATAAGGCGTAATTCAGCCTGATTACCGGCGGTGGCAGATAAGTACTCTACCCGATTGCAGCAAGTAAAAAATTAAACTCCTATTCAGGGGAATAGACTAATGACCACATTAGATCCGGATTTACAATCCATTCAGCAGGCTCGCACGCTGATTAAAAATGCCAAACAGGCACAGTTGCTGTTTGCCAAATATTCACAGGAAAAGATCGACGGCATTATTAAACATATTGCCAGCGAAGCGGCCAGGCATGCCGAAGAATTGGCAAAGATGGCCCATGAAGAAACCGGCTTCGGCAATTGGCAGGACAAGGTGTTAAAAAACATTTTCGCCTCTGAAAAAGTTTTTGAGCATATTAAAGATTTAAAAACCGTCGGTATTATTCGTGACGATCAGCAGAATAAAGTCATGGACGTGGGCGTCCCGTTAGGGGTGATTACCGCCCTGGTGCCGTCCACTAACCCAACCTCAACCATTTTCTATAAAACGCTGATCGCGCTGAAGGCCGGGAACGCCATTATTTTCTCCCCGCACCCTAATGCGCGCCAGTGCAGCCAGCGGGCGATTGAGATCGTCAAGCAGGCCGCGCTCCAAGCCGGTGCCCCTGCGGGTATCGTTGACGGCCTGACCCAGCTGACGCTGGAAGCCACCAAAGCCCTGATGCACAGCAAAGACGTCGCGCTGATCCTGGCTACCGGCGGCGAAGGTATGGTTCGTGCGGCCTATAGCTCCGGCACACCAACCATCAGCGGTGGCCCAGGCAACGGCCCGGCGTTTATCGAACGCAGCGCCAATATCCAGCAGGCGGTGAAAGACATCATCACCAGCAAGACCTTCGATAATGGCGTGATCTGCGCCTCTGAGCAGTCGATCATCGTGGAAAAGTGCATCTATCAGGACGTACACCGCGAGTTGCTGGCCCAGGGCTGCTACTTCATGAACGACGATGAGTCTGCCCGCCTGGCCAATATCCTGTTGCGCCTGAACGGCATGATTAATCCTGAAGTGGTGGGCAAGACCGCCATCTACCTCAGTGAACGCGCCGGATTCTGCGTACCTGCGACCACCAGAGTGCTGATTTCGTTGCAAAACAGCGTCTCGCGTAAAAACCCTTACGCCCGTGAAAAACTCTGCCCGGTGCTGGGGCTGTACATCGAAGAAGACTGGATGAGCGCCTGTGACCGCGTGGTGGAACTACTCACCAACGAAGGTTTGGGGCATACGCTGGTCATCCACACCCAGAACCAACAGGTGATCCGCGAGTTTGCCCTGCAAAAACCGGTGCACCGCATCCTGATCAATACGCCCGCCGCGCTTGGAGGCATTGGCGCAACCACGAATCTTATACCTGCGTTAACGCTCGGTTGCGGTGCCGTTGGTGGCGGCTCCAGCTCGGACAACGTCGGCCCGATGAACCTGCTGAACGTACGTAAAGTCGGCTATGGCGTTCGTAGCATCGAGGATCTGCGCCAACCACAACCCGCAGCTCAAACGTGCAGTGCGCCAACCAGCCATAGCACCAGCATCTTCGACGATAACCGCTTTGCAGCGCCAACGGCGGCGGTAGCCCCGCAGGCCGCACCGGCACCGCTGTATGCCCAGGGCGACGATCGTTTCGGGGCGGTCACCCGCGCAGTGGTTAACGCCGCAGCCAATGACATCACCGAAGAGAACGTCGAACGGATCATTACGGAAGTGCTTGGACGCCTGTCCCGGTAACACATCAACGAACGTAGCGCCCCTTCGGGGCGAGCACGGCAGCAAAGCTGCCTCAACCGTCCTTAAGACCCTGCCTCACATCAACGCCGGCGGCGGCTGATCGTGCCCAGCCCCTCGCGATCTCGCCCCGCACTGA